>CAZPIG010000017.1:0-15213 GCA_964586205.1 uncultured Halobacteriales archaeon
TCGGGCATGGGACGGGGTGGTCCCGCTCTAGTACATAAACTCTCGGACGGCGACCGGGGCACTGTTAACTTAGGCAAACGACGGGACCCACCGCATGACGGCCAATTCCACCTTCGTCATGGGGGTGGGGCATCGAAAGGGGCGGGCCGCTCGGCGAAGGCGGCCAACGCAAGCACCGCAGCGAGCGGAGCGAGCGAGGAGCGCAGCGAGGCCCCCGAGTCGAGCGGCCCGGGGCTTTCGACTCGCTAGCGCGAGGACCGATAGCGTCCGTTCTAAGTTAACAGTGCCGCGACCGGGCACCGTTAACTTAGGCAAGCGACGCAATCCACCGTGCTACGACCGATTCTGCCGTCCTCGATGGGGTGGGACTCCGAAAGGGGCGGCCCGCTCGGCGTCCTGGGCGAGCGAAGCGAGCCAAGGGCTCGTCAGAGCTTGCTCTGACGGCGAAGGCGACCGACGCAAGCAGAGCGAGGCCCGGAGGGCCTCGCAGGCCATGCGGCGCGGGCGTGGCCGCGCCGCAGACACCGCAACGACCGGAGGGGGTGAGGAGCGCAGCGAGGCCCCCGAGTCGAGCGGGCCGGGGCTTTCGGGGCGGCAGCGCGAGGGCCGACAGCGACAGTCCAAAGTTAACAGTGCCGCGATCCGGGAGTGCCGGTCGCCCGCCCGTCGTTCCGCGTCCGACCACCGGGATTTTTGTCGCCTCCGGTCGGACAGGTCAGCCATGAAGGAACGGATACACCGCTACGCGCCCGAAGCGCCGTTCTCGCGGCTGTTGCTCGCACTCGCCGTGCTGGCCGGAGCCCTCCCGCTGACGTTCCTCGGCCTGTTCCCGCTGCTCGTGTTCCTGGCGGGCCGCCTCGCCAACGTCGTGTCGCTGGCGCTGGTGCTCCTACTGGTTCCCGGAGTGCGCGGGCTGCAGGCGGCCTACTACCTCGCGCGCGGCGTCGCCGATCAGGCGGAGGCCGCGCCCGAATCGGCCAACCCCGCCAGAGCCCGGCGGAGCGACGACGCGGACGCCGACGACCCCGTTCGCCTCCTCCAGGAACGCTACGCCCGCGGCGAGATAGACGAGGCGACGTTCGAGGCGCGGATGGAGCGCCTGCTGGACAGCGACCGGCGGGCGAGCGGTGGCGGCGGACGCGAGCGCGAAACGGCCCTGGAGTAGCCGGCACGGGGCGGCGGACGTGGCTCTCGGGGGGTATCCGGCGACTGATAGCACGTGAAGCGGTAGCTATATTTCACGACGTGGGAATCAGCGGGACATGGACCTAGACGACACCTTGATGAACAGCATCGTCGGCGGCGTGGTGGCGGTCGTGCTCACGCCCCTCAACTTCTCGCCGGTGGTCGGCGGCGCGGTGGCGGGCTACCTCGAGGGCGACGACGGCGTCCGCGTCGGCGCGATAGCGGGCGCGATAGCGGCCATCCCGCTCGTCCTGTTCACGTCGCTGCTCGGCGGGGTGTCCATCCTCCCGCTCGTGGGCCTGGACTTCGGTGGAATCGTCCCGGCGGCGCTCGGCATCATCGGCGCGCTGTTCGCCTTCGTCCTCGGCGTGCTCTTCACCGTCGCCCTCGGCGCGCTCGGCGGCTACCTCGGGGTCTACCTCGAGGAAGAGTTGGACGCCTGACCCGGGCCGTCGAGCGAGTTGCCCGCCACGAGAGGGCGTCAGACCCCGCACTCGGAGGGGTCGTTGATGGTGTCCTCGCAGCTAGTCGCGTTCATCTGGTCGGAGTAGACCGGGTCGGCGAAGCCTCGCGTGTTCAGCACTCCGGCCGCGGCGTCGGAGAGGTAGTAGTCGTTCGAGTACGAGAGGAAGCCCTCGCAGGTGTGTAGCCGGCCGTTGCAGTCCCGCCCGCCGACCTCGCGGACGACGGTGTGCAGTAGCTCGTGGGTGACGGTGTGGGCTTTGCGCCGTGCGTCGTCGCCCGCGCCGCGCCACGGCGTCACCAGCGCGACCTTCGACCCGCCGGCGTTGCCGCTCCCGCGGACCGGCACGTCCGGCCCCGGGAAGACGAGGAGGTGGTAGCTCCCCGTGCGCGGTCCCATCACCTCGCGGTTGTAGAACTCCCGCATCGCCATGAAGCCGCTGACGCCGGCGGTCGGCTGGCCGTTGGACTTCGTCCACTCGTCGATGGAGCGGTCGATGGGCCCGGAGTACCGGTCCCCGGTCGCGAAGTGGACGGCGACGCCCGTCTCGCCGTCGGGATTCTGGACGGGCATGTCGGCGAACCAGGCCTCCACCCGGTCGAAGACGCGCGGCGGGGTCTCGTGGTCCACGCCGCGCAGGTAGGTCACCTGGACGTAGAGGTCCTTGTGGAGCGGGTCCGCGCCGGGGAGCGCCGCGCCAGTGTCCGTCTCGCCCGCGACCTCCCACCCGTCGCGGTAGTTGTCGCCGTCGGTGTCCGGGGACGCCGGGTCGGTCGGTCCCGCGCGCTCCTCGGGGTCCGCGAGGCCGTCGCGGTCCGAGTCGGTCGCGGTCGGGTCCAGCCCCGCGCTCGCCTCCGCGCCGTCGGTCAGCCCGTCGCCGTCGGTGTCGGTCGCGGTCGGGTCCGAGCCGTTCCACTCCGGGACGCCGTCCGAGTAAGCCGACTCGTCCACGCCGCCGAAGAAGCGGGTCCCCGCCCTCTCCTCGCCGTCGGTCAGCCCGTCGCCGTCGGTGTCGGCGACGAGCGGGTCCGAGCCGAAGTCGGGTTCGTAGCTGTCCGACAGCCCGTCGCCGTCGGTGTCGCCGTCGAAGGGGTCCGTGCCGTCCTGGAACTCGCGCACCGGGGGGACGCCGTCGCTGTCCAGTGACAGGGCCACAGCGCCGCCAGCCCCCAGCACGACGAGAACGACGACCGCAACGACCAACAGCACTCGTCGGGAAACCATCTATCGACTCGACCCGTCAGAATACGAACCGATAAGCGTTCCGGAGGAGACGCCTACTCGTGACTCCCCTCGACCACCGAACACGATTCCCGCCGACCGCCTCCTGGCACCCATCCTTCGAAACGTAAGCCCTATCGCACCCCGGTCGAAACGCCACCCCCGTGGAGCGCATCACGCTGGACAACACCGAGTTCGAGGGCCGGAACAACGTCTACCTGCTCCGGGGGAGCGAGGTCGCGCTGGTCGACACCGGCGTGGCGACGGCGTCGACCCGCGACCAGCTACGGGCCGGCCTCGGCGAGCGGGACCTCGCGTTCGCGGACGTCGACCGCGTCCTGCTGACCCACTGGCACGCCGACCACGTGGGGCTCGCCGGCGAGATACAGGCGGCGGGCGGCGCGACGGTCCACGTCCACGCCGCCGACGCGCCGCTGGTCGCCGGCGACCCCGAGGCCCGCGATGCGATGGAGGACCGCCAGCGGGAGTTGTTCGAGCAGTGGGGGATGCCCGACGAGCCCCGCGAGCAGCTACTCGCGTTCTTCGAGGCGAGCGAGGGCCAGCAGGGCGACGGCCCGGACGTCGCGCCCTTCGAGGGCGGCGACGTGCTCGCCGCCGGCGACCGGACCGTCGAGGTGCTGCACGCGCCGGGCCACACGGCGGGGCTGTCCTGCTTCGTCTTCGACGGCGACTCGGAGGCCGACGACCCGGAAGCCGACGACCCGGAAGCCGACGGCCCGGATTCCGGCGGCACGGCGACCGACGATTCGGACACCGGCGGCCAGGAGGCGTTCACCGGCGACGCGGTGCTACCGCACTACACCCCGAACGTCGGCGGGGCCGACGTCCGCGTCGACCGCCCGCTGGAGAAGTACCTCGAGACGCTCCGGACCGTCGTCGAGCGGGACTTCGCGCGGGCCTACCCGGGCCACCGGGACCCCATCGACGACCCGACGGCGCGGGCCCGCGCCATCCTCGACCACCACCGCGAGCGCGCCGGCAACGTCGTCGACACGCTGTCCGAGTCGGGGCCGGCGGACGCGTGGACCGTCAGCGCCGACCTCTTCGGGAGCCTGGAGGGCATCCACATCCTCCACGGACCCGGGGAGGCGTATGCCCACCTCGAACATCTGGCGGACCGCGACGTGGTCGAGCGGGTCGGCGACGGGGCGTACGACGCGCCCGCCGACGCCGACGAGCGGCTGGCGGCCATCGGCGAGGAGTTCGAGGCCGAGTGAGTCGTGACCGTCGCGAAGAACAGTTAGCCGTAGGAACAGTCGGTCGCGAGAAACGATCTCGACGCCGACTCTCGCCTTCGATGCCGCCGATTACTCGCCTTCGATGTCTATCTGCTTCGCCGACGACAGCGGCTCGGCGCGGGGGACGGTGACCGTGAGTACGCCGTTCTGGAACGTCGCTTCGGTCCCGTCGGCGTCGACTGGCTCGGGCAGGCGGATGGACCGCTCCATCGTCCTGTGGCTGCGCTCCCGGCGGAGGTAGGTCGCCTCGCCCATCTCGGTCCCCTCGCCCGTCTCGTCCATCTCGCTCATCTCGCGGGTCTCCTCGTGGTGGGCCTCGACGTGGAGCGCGTCGTCGGTCACGCGGACCTCGACGTCGTCGCGCGAAAAGCCCGGGAGGTCGATGGTCGCCACGTACTCGTCGTCGCGCTCTACGAGGTCGACGGCCATCGACTCGGTGCCCAGCATCGTCCTGCCGACGCTCCTCGGGCCCATGCTCGGCAGCCTGGAGCCGGTCTCGTCGCCCTCGAAGGCGCGGGCGGTCTCCTCGAACTGCGTGGCCATGCGCTCGAACAGCTCCTCGAATCGCTCGAAGGGGTTGGTGGGTGTGCTCATAGTATAGCTTCCTCCGGCCTCTAGTACGACCGCGACGGGGATATACTGGTCGGTGATTCCCGCGGCGGGAGAACGATAGCCGCGACTGCCGACGGCGTCACCGGAGCAGGTCGTCGACGAGACCGGTCGTAGCGCTTACAATGGGGGCCCATCAACCCCCCGCCGATGGTCACACTGGAAACAGCACTCCGGCTTGTGGGCGGCGTCGCGCTGCTGTTCGCCAACGGCTTCTTCGTCGCAATCGAGTTCGCGCTGACGCGGGCCCGGCAGTTCGGCGAGGAGGAGTTCGTCGGCGACGGTGGCAGGGCCCTCGAACGGGCCTGGGAGATGACACAGAACCTCGAACTCTACCTCACGACCTGCCAGGTCGGTATCACGGCGTCGAGCATCGCAATAGGCATCGTCGCCGAACCGGCGCTCGCGGCGCTGTTCGAGCCGCTGTTCGCGGGCACCCCGCTGGCAGCGGTCGGGTCGGGTGCCATCCTCGCGTTCCTGGTCATCAACCTGCTGCACCTGACCCACGGCGAGCAGACGCCGACGTACCTCGGCGTCGAGCGCTCGCGGCTGGTCTGCAAGTACGGCGCGACGCCGCTGTACTGGTTCTACCGGCTCATCTCGCCGCTCATCACGCTCGGCGACTGGGTCGCGAAGTGGACGCTCGGGCTGTTCGGCGTCGAGATGACCGGCGCGTGGCTCGAAACCGAGGAGGACGTCATCGAGTCCCGAGCCGACCTGCGCAACCGCCTCGGGTCGGTCCTAGAGGAGGGCGACCTGCCCGACGACCGCCGCGAGGAGGTGATGAACGCCCTCCAGATAGGGGACCGGCCGGTCCGGGAGGTGATGAACGACCGCGAGGACATCGTCGCGCTCTCGACGGCCGACGACTTCGAGACCAACCTCGAACGGATGCAGACCACGCCGCACGTCCGCTTCCCGCTGGTGGGCGACGAGCTGGAGGAGTTCCACGGCATCGTCTACACGCCGCACATCCTCCGGAACGTCGAGGCGGTCCCCGACGGCGACGTGGACCTCCGGGAGGTCGCCGCCCCGCCGATGACCGTCAGCGCGACCACCACGGTCAGCGACGCCATCGACCAGCTCCAGGCCGAGAGCCAGGAGCTCGCGCTCGTCATCGAGAACGGCCGCGTCGTGGGGCTGGTCACCGCCACCGACGCCTTCGAGGCCATCGCGGGCGACCTCGAGGACCCGTTCGACGTGGAGGCCCGCCGCAAGGCGACGACCGGGTGACTCTCCGATGGGATGGCGGGGGTCGAGCGACGACCGAGGGGGAATCGAGCGACCACGACGGGAGGTCGAGCGGTGGGGGCGCGACGGCCGGGCGTACGCCGATTACACCGGGACGCTGCGGCGGCTGCTGGAGACCGACCCCGAGGTTCGCGCGGCGCGCGCCGCGTGGCGGGACTTCCTGGTCGCCAGCCACGGCGACGTGCTGGGGGACCTACCGCTCGACGACCCGGCGACCGAGACCTTCGTGGACGCCGCGTACTACGACTGCGTGGTCGACCGCCTGACCGCCGCCGTCGAGCGCGCGACCGGGGTGGCGCTCGCGAACCGGGGGCTCGAAACTGACGGTGATGCGAATCCGAACGATGCAGTCGCCCCGCCCGACCTCCGGGCGCTGCACGACCGGGTCCGCGCGGCGGGGGCGGACGTGCCGACCGTCGACGGCGTCTCCGAGGTGCTGCTCGACGCGGCGGCGGAGGCGGCAGAAGCGGGAGCAGCGACGGAGGCACAAACGGGCGACAGGAGTCCGGCGGACGGCAGCGACGCGGCCGCCGGCGATGACGACCCCCCGCCGGCAGCCCTCCGTACCGCCGGCACCGGCCTGCTCGCCGGCCTCTACGGGGTCGTCGTCCGGCGGCCCGTCCGGCGCGCCCTCGGCGAGTACTACACGCCCCGCGGCGTCGCCGAGCTAGCGGTCGACGCCCTCGACGTGGCGGACCCCGCGTCGGCGACCGTCCTCGACCCCGGCTGTGGCTCGGGCGTCTTCCTCGCGGTCTGCGCCGACCGGGCGGTCGCGGCGCTGGCGGAAGACGACTCCCGGGCGGACGGTGACTCCGGAGCCGCCGGCTCCGACAGCCCCCCCGACGAGATACTGGCGACGGTCACGCGGCTGGTCCGCGGCGTCGACGTGAACCCCGTCGCCGTCGGGAGCGCGAAGCTCCGGTACCTGCTCGCGCTCGCGCCCGTCCTCGCGGCCGCCGACGCCGAGGCGGTGACGCTGCCGGTCGCCCACGCCGACGCGCTCGGCCTCGCCGGCGACGGCGTGCCCGCCTACGGCGCGGCCCACGCGCCGGACGGCGACCCCACCGTGGACCACCTCGTCGGCAACCCCCCGTGGCTGCCGTGGGGGCGGCTCTCGGAGACGGTCCGGGAGCGCTGGCGCGACCGCTACGTCGAGGCCCTCGACCTGCTGCCCCACGACGGCGCGGCGGCCCGCCTCGGCCACGCCAACGACGACGTGTCCGTCCTGTACGCGTGGGTCTGCGTCCACCGCTACCTCCGGGCGGGCGGCCGCGCGGCCTTCGTGCTCAAGCGGAGCGCGACGAAGGGTCCGGCCGGGAAGCTGCTCCGCCAGCTACGGGTCGGCGACCGCCCGCTGGCGCTCGCCCGCGTCCACGCCTTCGAGGACCTCCGGCCGTTCGGGCGCGACGCCCGCGCGGACGCGGCCATCTACAGTTTCGTCGCCGACGCGGACCACCAGTTCCCCGTTCCGGCGACGGTGTGGCGCGCCGGCGACGCCGCTCCGGACTTCTCGACGACCGCCGCGCTCCGGACCTCGCTGGCGGCCGAGGAGACGGGGCTGGTCCCGGTCGACCCGGACGAGCCCGCGTCGGCGTGGGTCCGCGAGGACGCCGAGCGCGCGGCGCTCGGCGAGTGCGCCCACGACGTCCGCCACGGCGTGAAGGACGACGCCGCGGCCGTCTACGGCCTCGACCGCGACCAGCTAGCCGACGTGGAGCCCGACCTCGTCTACCCGTACCTCAAGTCCCGGCACGTCCGCCGGTACGGCGTCGACGGCCACGACCTCCGGCTGGTCCCCCAGCGGACGGCCGGCGAGGACAACGAGGCCCGGCTCCGCGAGCAGTTCCCCGGGACGTACGCCTACCTCCGGGCGCACCGCGAGCGGCTGGCGGCCCGGTCGTCGTCGTGGCTGGACGACGGGCCGTTCTACGCGGTGTTCGGGCTGGGCGACTACACGTGGGCCGACTACAAGGTCGTCTGGTGCCGGCTGGGCTTTCGCCCCGAGTTCGCCGTCGTCTCGACCGTCGCGGACCCGGACCTCGGCGAGAAGCCGGTCGTCCCGGGCGACCACTACATGTTCGTCGCGACCGACGACGAGCGCGAGGCCCACCTCCTCTGTGCGCTGCTGAACTCGGCCCCCTACCGGCGGTCGCTGCGCGCGCTCGCGGACGGCGGCAAGGCCAGCCTGACGAAGGCCGTGGTGTCGGAGCTGCGGCTGCCGGAGTGGCCCACGACGGAGGTGGAGTGGCCGGGACCCGAGGCCGCCGAGCGGCTGGCGGAGTTGTCGATGACGGCCCACGAAGTGGTCGCCGGGCGGGGCGGCGGGGCGGCGGGGCGGTCGGGCGGGGCCGCGGGGCGCGACGACGCGGTCGGCGGGCCGAATGACGACCTCGGGGCGCTCCAGGCCGAGATGGACCGGCTGGTTGAGGAGCTGCTGGCAGCCTGACGCCGTCGGGCGTGCCGGAATCCCGGTCCGCTCTCGGGGTGGTCCGGTCGCCGTCCGGCCACCACACAGTTAGCGACGGGCTATTTAGGACGGCGACGGGTGGGGCGTACGATGCCGTTCCACACGGCTGCACGAACTCCGCGCGACGCCGGCGGACGACGCCAGCGCGTCACTCGACCGACCGGCCGCTCCGGTCGTGGGTCGCGCCTCGACCGCGAGTGGCCGTTCCCCGCGACGGGTCGTCGTGGAGGCCGGCGGGTCTCGACTCGGTCGGTCTGTCGGGACCGACCGCCGGCAGCGACTCCGGGGGCTGCCGATGGGTGACACCCTCGACCTGGTCGTCCCGCTGGTTCTGGGCGCGCTGTTCGCCACGGCAGGGGGCTTCCTGTACGTCAGCGAGCAGCAGACGACCGGGACCGTCGTCGCGGTGGACGCCGTCGTCGTCTCCTCGGAGGTCGTCAACGACAGGCCCCAGGAGGGGGTCGGTCCCCGGAGCGACGACTATCGCGCGAGCGTCGAGTACCGCTACACCTACGACGGCGAGACGTACACGAGCACGAACCTCTGTCCGGGAGCGGGGTCGGCTTGCGCCCCGTCCGGTCCCGACCGGGGTCCCGTGGAGGAGTTCGTCGCGCAGTATCCCGAGGGCGAATCGGTGACGGTTTCGGTCCCCCGCGACGCCCCGTCGGAGGCCTACCTCGCGGACGGTGGCTCGTCCTCGCTGCTGTACCTGGGGCTCTCCGGGTTCGGGCTGGTGGTGGTCCTGCTGGGGCTCAGGAATGTTCTCGGCGGCTAGCCAGCGAGGCACGTCGCCGCTACCGCGGTTGGGTCGGAGGGGGTCGTGAAAGTCCGGACGGTCCCTCGTTCACGAGCAGGTCGAAGGCCGGGCCTGAGTCCCCGGACCGTCGCCGACCGCCACGACCTGGCCATCGCCGACGTCTACCGGGCGCTCGCCTACTATCACGAGCACCCCGACGAGATGGCCGCGATTCGGACTCGACGGGAACGGACGCTGGAGGAGGCGTCGGACGAGCCTAATATCGCAACTGGCCCCGACGACCTCGAGAAAAACCACGATAAAAGGGAAGAGCGGACGAACTCGACGTAGCACGGGACGTCGACGGGTAGATGTCGGCCCTGCACCGGTCCTCCCCGAGGCGACCGTGCTCGGCGGATTTCCCGTGGGACGATGCCAGAACGTTACTCGGTAGCCGAGCCATCGAGGTCCAGCCCCACCGGCCGTCCTCCGTCCCACTCGACGGCGGTCACGACTTCCCCCAAGGCCGCCAGTCGTCGCTCGACGACGTCGAGCGGGTGCGAATCGACGAACTGCGCGGGCTCGCGTGTGACGACTGTCGACCCGTGGTTCACCTGCAGGTGGACGGGCCCCGAATCGTCGTGCGTGTCGTCCCGATGCCAGCCGACCAGCAGCCCGCGGTCGGGCTCGACCCAGTTGCACCAGTAGTACTCGTGGGATACCCCGGTCTCTAGCTGGAACCCCACCTCCAGCCGGGCAGTCGTAGTGGGATACTCGGCGTCGCCGAGGAACGCCCGGGGATCCGTGACACCGACGACGCGGTACGCCCCCGGTTCGCGCGGCTCCGCCCGTCGCCGTCGCACGCTGTCGAAGTCGGACTGGAGCCGACGCTTGATGCGGTCGTGAAGCCGCTTTCGCTGCAGGTTCGCCCGGTTGGCGAGGACCACCATCAGACGAGCGTCGAGGAGCGGTCCCCTCGCGGGGCGGCGAGCTCGACGACGTCCTCGTACAGCCGGAGTGCGTGTCGAACGAGGTCGACCTCGGCGTCGAGCGCCTCCCACGTGGCGACCACGCTCCGGCGCTCGCGGAGCTCGTCGGCGGACAGCTCCTCGTCGGCGAACTGCTCGCGGAACTCGGAGAGGGAGTCGGCGCCGTACTCGTCGGCGAGCTGCTCGCGCTCGGCCTGCAGCTCCGTCAGCCGGCGTTCGAGCTCCTCGCGGGTGTTGTCCTCGATGCGGTCCGTTATCTCGTCGAAGAGCATCCGGACCGGGTTCAGGTCGTACGCTTTACTGCCGTCGACGGTCGTCTCGGTCACCCAGTCGTCGCCCGCGAGGCGCTGTAGCTCGTCGTCGGCCGTCGTGCGCGAGACGTCGGCCCGGTCGGCGATGGCCTGCACCGTCGCCGGGCCGTCGAGTAGCTCGACGACGTGCCGGACTCGCTCCCGGCCGCTGTAGTTCTCCGTCCACGAGCCCGGTTCTATCATCGTGGGCGCGACTTGGTCCCGATGGTTCAAATAATTTGGCGTGGTCCAAATATTCAAATGCGATTGGGGCGGGTCGGTCTCCGGGCGTGCGATTCGTTTACTTCGAATGCGGACGGGACCACGCCACCCGACGTTCGCGAATGCAGACGAGACCACATCCCCGACGTCCGCGAATGCGGACGGGACCACACCAACCGACGCCCGAACCGACACCCTACACTCCTTTAGCAGGCGGGTCCGTACCGGCCACGCATGGATTACTACGACGTCATCCATCGCCGTCGGATGGTCCGGACCTTCCGCGACGACCCCATCGACGAGGAGACGGTCGAGCGAATCGTCACCGCCGGGCTGCAGGGGCCGTCGGCCGGCTTCAGCCAGGGGTTCGCCTTCCTCGCCCTGGAGTCGCCCGAGGACCGCGAGCGCTTCTGGGCGACCAACGAGCACAACCCCCAGCCCGAGCGCGTCCGCAAAGCGCCGTTGGTGGTGGTGCCCTTCGCCTGCAAGGACGTCTACCTCGACCGGTACGCCGAGCCGGACAAGGGCATCACCGACCGCGACGAGTCGTTCTGGCCGGTGCCGTACTGGTACGTCGACACGGGGATGGCCGCGCTGAACGTCCTCCACGCCGCCGTCGCCGAGGGACTCGGCGCACTGTTCTTCGGCATCCCCGACGAGGACTGGCCGGCGCTCCGGGACGCCTTCGACGTGCCCGACGAGTACGACCCCATCGGCGCTATCGTGGTGGGGCATCCCGGGGACGGGCGGGTCGAAAGTTCGGCCGACACGCGCGAACGGAAGGACGTCGAGGAGGTCGTCCACGGCGGGGAGTGGGGTGGCTCGTTCCGGTGAGGACGTCTCGACGCACATCGGCACTCGTCGACGAGGCGACCATCGAGCACGGCCTCGTCGCTGGCTTCGGTCTCGTGGTCGGCTCTCTCGCCGCCACCGATGGCGAACAGCGTCGGCATACTGGTGTGCGTCCGGGTGGTCAGCATAAGTGCTGTCGTTCGATGACGAAACGCCTCCCTCCTCTTCGCTTCGCACAGAGGCCACCTACAGGTCGCTCGAAACCCCTGTCGACACCGCCGTGGGATAGATTCTTACCGACGTAGGCCAGAAGGAGAGTACGATGGCGTCGTCCACCGGCGCGGACCACTCCGACGAGCTAGCGACCGCGGTCGGGCAGTACGTCCTCGGGGAGCTATCGCTCGGCAAGGCCGCCGAGGAGGCCGGATTGTCGAGGTGGGAGTTCGAAACGGTCCTGGAGGACGCCGGCTTCGAGGCGCTGTACGGGCCACGGACCGGCGACCAGTTGGCGGACGAGGTGGACGTCGCGCGGAACATCGACGAGTAGATGGTGGACCGGTACCCGACCCCAGTCTTTCTCGATGCGACCGTGCTCAGCAACTTCGCCAGCGCGGGTGGCACCTCGTTTCTGACTTCCCTGCTCGAAGCGGCTGTCGTGGTGCCCGCCGTTCGGGACGAGGTCGAACGGGGTCGCATCGACCGTTCGACTGCCGACGACTGGCTCGATACGTGGCGGGAACAGCGGGGATACTACGCGCCCGTAGAGAGCGTCGGAGATATCCTCGACGACTGATAGTGGTGGATTCCCGCACGGACCCCCGAGAGCGGGATGACGGCGTGACCGATTCAGTCTGGAATTCCACGTCCGAAGCACTACTCGATAGCGGAGTCCGTGAGATCTAGCCCCACCGGCCGTCCTTCGTCCCACTCGACGGCGAGCACGATGTTCCCCAGGCCCACCAGTAGCCGCTCGACGACGGTGAGCGGATGCGTCCGGACATTCAAATACCGTGCCGCCCAAACGACTCTCGATGGCAGCCCAGGAGGGCGCACGCATCGTCTCGACGCCGGAGGTCCTCGGCGGCGACCCGCGAATCGAAGGCCGGCGCATCAGCGTCTACTTCGTCCACGAGCAGGTCGAGGGCCGGGGCCTGAGTCCCCAGACTGTCGCCGACCGGTACGACCTGGCCATCGCCGACGTCTACCGGGCGCTCGCCTACTACCACGAGCATCCCGACGAGATGGCCGCGATTCGGAGCCGTCGCCAGCGGCGGCACGAGGAGGCGGCCGAGGACCCGACCGTCGCCACCGGGCCCGACGACCTCGGCGAGCCGCGGGCGGAGTAGATGGCGCTGCGCTTTCTTCTCGACGAGGACACGGAGCGGGATGTCGCCGAGAAGCTCCGCCACGGCGGCCACGACGTGGAGCGGGTCGTCGAATCCCTCGGCACCGGCGCGAAAGACGGCGACGTTCTAGCCTACGCTCGGCGAACGGATCGGATTCTCGTCACGCACGACGACGACGACCACGTCTCAGTCTCCTCGGACCGACACGCTGGGGTGTTCTACTGTCCGAACCAGCGGCTCTCGTCGTTCACACTGTTCCAGATCGTACAGGAAGTCACGGAACAATATCCGGGCCGAAGGGAGATGCCACCCGTGGTGTATCTCACGGAGGAGTGGATTCAGTGATAGAGTGGTGACTGCAAGGCCGGGAGTGATGTCAAACTCGTTCGTTCCGAACTGAATGCCGGAAGTTTGAACACGGCCAGACGTTCCTGCTCGCCTCGTTCCGCTCCCTTCGGTCGCGCCGCCCGCTCCACTCGGCTGCGCGGGCTGCGTCTCGTCTACTTCAAATCCCGGGGACGGCTTGGCGGACGACGGCAGTCGCTCGGCGATGAACCGCCTCGCAGAAGTCGTCCGCCAAGCCTAGGCCGGGATTTGAACCCGGGCTCTCGTCCTTACCAAGGACGCGCTTTACCGCTAAGCTACCCAGGCACGCCGCGCCCGTTCATACGCCGGGTTCCGATGTTAGGCGTTTCGATTCACGAGAGTCCAGCGGGACCGTAGAACCCCGAGTACCGATGGTCGGCAGAACAGTTCAGGGGTCCGTCGAGGTCGTCCCACCCTCGCCGGCCGGCGCTGGCGTCCGCCCCGCCACCGAGGGCACCTCCTCGCGGTCGACCAGCGAGGACGGCTCGGGCAGCGACTCCGCGGGCAGCGTCGTCGCGAGGTCCTGAGCCCACTCCAGGAGCCGCCGCGGCGGCTCCGAGCGCGCCAGCGTCGAGCCCGCGATGACCGCCAGCTCGAACATGTCCGCCTCCAGCCGCCGGTCGGCCCCCACCGGCCGCGAGGGGTCGCGCGTGGTCTGGTCGCGACCGAACGACTGCAGTATCTCGACCGACCGGTCGGCGGCCTCCGTGCGAGCCAGCAGCGACTCGCCGCGAGCCACCAGCACGTCCGCGGCCACCACGTCGAGGTTCGCGCCCTCGTCGGGGTCGCGGACGGCCGCGTCTGCGTCGGGAGCGGCCCCGCCGGAGCCGACGACGTCGCCAGCGTCGGAACTGTCGATACCGTCGTCGGCGTCGCAAACGTCGGCCCACGGCTCGTCGTGTACCAGCCGCCGGGTCAGCGACAGCCCCTCGTAGACGATCTGGACGGCGGCGGCGCGCTCGGCGGCCCCCTCGACCGCGCCGTCGGCGGCGGCGCGGGCCGAGAGCAGCGTCAGCACGCCCGGAGCCGGCCAGCCCTCGTCGACGCGAGCGACGAGGCCGTCGCGGAGCCGCGGCGGCACCACGTCCGAGACGGCCTCGCGGGCAGCGCCGCGGACCTCGGCGGCTTCGTCCATCAGGCCGGGGGTTGCGGCGGGAGTGCCAAAGACCTTTGGAAACGGCCGCCGACTCCCGACCGTGATTCGCACCGACGACGAGGGCCCGCTCCGGATCGTCACGCTCGCGCGGCCGGACCGCCGCAACGCCCTCACGCCGGACGCCCTCGACCGCCTCCGGCGGGCGGTGCAGGGAGCCGACGCGCCGGTCGTCTACATCCGCGGGGCCGGCGACGCCTTCTGCGCGGGGGCGGACTTAGAGGTCGTCGCGGACCTCGACGCGGCCGGGGCGGAGGCGCTCGCCCGGCGGGGCCAGCGCGCCGCGGCGGCCATCGAGGCCGCAGACAGCGTCGTCGTGGCCGGCATCGACGGCGCGGCCCGGGGCGGCGGGGTCGAGCTAGCGCTCGCCTGCGACCTCCGGGTGGCGACGCCGGCGGCGACGCTCGCGGAGCCGGGGGTCACCTTCGGCCTGTTCGGCGCGTGGGGCGGCACCGTCCGGCTGCCCCGCGTCGTCGGCCTCGGGGACGCGCTCGACCTCGCGCTGTCGGGACGGGTGGTCGACGCCGACGAGGCCCGGCGGATGGGGCTGGTCTCCCGGGTCGTCGAGGACCCCCGCGCGGTGGCCGAGTCCATCGCGGACAACGACCCCGGGGCGCTGGCGGTCGTCAAGGAGCGCGTCCGCGACCGCGCGAGCCCCGTCGTCCAGCAGTCCCGCGAGGCGCGGTCGTTCGCGGCGCTGGTGGACGAGCGGCGCGAGGAGCCGTAATCGCCCTCGCCGCGTCCGAGCGGGAGGCTCCGTCGCCTCGCCGCATCCGGGCGGGACGGGCTCCGCCGCCTGCGCTGACGCCCGGCTCGGGCGGGGACGGCACCTGACCGGCCCCGTCGACCGGGGCACGGTAAGCC
>CAZPIG010000017.1:15313-22612 GCA_964586205.1 uncultured Halobacteriales archaeon
TCGGGCGGGGACGGCACCTGACCGGCCCCGTCGACCGGGGCACGGTAAGCCCGGCCTGGCGGACGCGCGGGCGAAAAGATTGAATACGGGGAGTGCTCACGGGAAGATATGCCCGACTGCGAGTACTGCGGTGCCTCCTTCGACGACGAGGACGCCCTCGTCGCCCACCTCGGCGACGAGCACTACGACGAACTGGGTCGCATCGACCGCCGGCGGGTAGACGCGCGCCGCGGCACCGGCGAGGGCGGCGACCTGACCGTCTACCTCGCCCTCGGCGGCGGCCTCGCGCTGTTCGGGGTCGTCGTCTACTTCCTCTTTCTGGCCGGTGGCGGCTCGACCCCGGAGGGCGTTCCGGCGACGCCGTTCGGCACCACCCACCAGCACGGAACCATCAACGTCACCATCCAGGGCGTGGAGGTGAACTTCGCCCAGCCGCAGTACCAGTTCTCCCAGACCCAGAACCGCGCCTTCCACTTCGAGGGCGGCGACGGCGAGGTCTGGCACACCCACGCCCGGGGCGTGACCATCGAGTACGCGATGGCGACCCTCGGCATCGGCGTCACCGAGAACACCGTCACCTTCGAGGGCGTCACCTACAACGCCAGCGACCCCGGGACCTCGGTGTCCGTCACGGTGAACGGCGATCCGGTGGACCCGACGACCCACGTCCTGCAGGGCGTACAGTCCGTGGACAACGCCGGGCAGGGCGACCACATCAAGATCGTGGTTCGGGTGGAGAACTGAGGCGTGCGTCGATAGCTGCGGTTCCCTCTCCGCTTCCGTCTCATCACTCGGCTCCCAGATGAGCAGTCGCGCCGTCATCACATCGGCTCGGGCGCGGGCGGTCGCGCCGTCACCACAGCGGCTCCGGCGCGGGCGGTCGCGCCGTCACCACAGCGGCTCCGGCGCGGGCGGCACGTGGCGCTTGTGTTCGCTGGCCTCGTGGAGCTCCCGGACGCGCTCGACGGTCTCCGGGGCGACGCCCAGCTCGCGCACCGTGGCCGACTTCGACAGCGGGCCGTCCACGTGGGCCGCCAGCACGGCGTCTATGGTGTCGTAGTCCAGCCCTAGCTCGCCCTCGTCGGTCTGGCCCGGCCACATCCCCGCGGTCGGTGGCTTCTCGACGATGCGCTCGGGGACGCCGACGTGGCGGGCTAGCTGGCGCACCTGGGACTTGTAGAGGATGCCGATGGGGTGGCAGTCGACCGCCCCGTCGCCGTACTTCGTGAAGTAGCCGACGAGGGCCTCCGTGCGGTTCCCGGTCCCGAGGACGATGCGGTTCTCGTGGTTCGCGACGAGGTAGTTCAGGACCGCGCGCGAGCGCACGCGGACGTTCCCGACGGCCTCGCGGTCGTCCTCGAGGGCTTCCTCGTCGATTTCGGAGCTGCTCAATGCAGTCAGGAAGCTGTCCACGATGGGGTCTATCTCGACCACGTCGTAGTCGATGCCCAGGTCCTCGGCGACGCGCTCGGCGTCGCTCATGTTCTCGTCCCGGCTGGCCGACGCGGGCATGACCAGCCCGTGCAGGGCGTCCGCGCCGAGCGCCTCGACGGCGAGGTGGGCGGTGAGGGTGCTGTCGATGCCGCCCGAGAGGCCGAGCACCGCGCCGTCCGCGCCCGCGGCGTCTATGGTGTCGGTGACGAACGCGGTGACGTGCTCGCGGACGGCGTCGAGTTCGTCCTCGGAGAGCCGGAGGTCGAGCGGCGGGGCGGCCACGGCGTCGATGGCGTCCGGTACTCCGAGCTTGGCGTCGTCCGGGCTCATGGGTAGTTGTTGGTGGGGTGGCGTCAAATAGGTGGTCCGGTGGGGGCTGGAAGTGGACGGATGGGTGGTTTGGGGTGCGACGAAGCGCTACGTTCAAGTGTGGCGGCCGGGAAGTTCAGTCCCGTAGGTCACATGCGCCGGTGTCTCGCCGAACGAAGTGAGGCGAGGCTCGGGGCGCGACCGAGTGAAACGAGGGAAGCGCGCCGGTGGTCTAGTGGTAGGACATGAGCTTCCCAAGCTCATAGCCCGGGTTCAATTCCCGGCCGGCGCACTTTTCCGCGAACACCAGCGCGGAGTTTCATCTCCGCGCAATCCCGTGAGCGGAAAGTCGCCGTCGGGAATTGAACCACGCGAGACGCAGCCCGCGTAACGACCGAGCGGAGCGAGGGAGTGAGCAGGACCGTCTCGCCATCGGGTTCAATTCCCGGCCGGCGCACTTCTACGCCAGCAGACGACGAGCGGCGCGTTTCATCGCGCCGCGGTTCGCTGCTGGCGGTGTGTGCGGTCGTCGGGAATTGAGGTAGACCAGACCCAGCGCGCGCAACGACCGAGCGGAACGGAGCGAATCGGAGCGCAACGAGGCGAACGGGACTGTCTCGTTATCCGTGCCCGCTAACGGCGTCCGCGCCGAACGACGACAAGACCGATAATCGTCTGACGTGAACCGACACGCGAGATGCCGATTCCGAGGGCCGAGTTCCGGACGCTCGACGAGAACGAATCCCCACCGTCCGACCCCTCTCCGGACACCTGCGGGACGGTGTACCGCTTCCTCCTCGACCACGCCGACCGGGCGTTCCGCCGAAGCGAGATCGTCGAAACCATCGGCATCTCGGAGGATAGTATCGGGCTTACGCTGGAGCGACTGGAACGACACGGTCTCGTCGAGCACCGCGGCCGCTTCTGGGCCATCGCGGACGCCGAACACGCGGTCGCTTCCGCTGGACTGCACGCCGCCGCGACGGCCGATGCCGTCGATGGCAGCTTCTCCGACACAGACGCCGAAGCGTGGATGGAGACGGCAGTCGAGCCCATCGCGGACGACGCCGACACGGACGAGGACGACGCCAACTGACCGGCCACCTGCTCACGAAACCACGACGCGGTCCTCCCCATCCCCACCAGTCCGCGCGAACGGCACGGTGATGACTAGCTCGTCGTAGGGAAACACGGGCTGCTTTGCCTGTCCCTCCTCTACCAACTCGACAATCCCCATCGCCTCCAGGCGCGTGAGGTCCTCGTGGACGTTCTTGACGTCCCGCTCCACCGCACGGGCCGTCGCGCGGATGCTCTCGGGGCGCTGCTCGGCGACGGTCCGTAGCAGCGCCATCGTCGCCGCAGTGAACGTCTCCGCGAGGAGCTCCTCGTTCGGGAACGAGACGGTGTGCGTCGTGTCCGCCGCCTCGCCGTCAACGATAGTCTCACCTTCAGCCATCCCTTCGATGGCGGACCGCACCGTGCCTTCGAACTCCACGTCCGATTCGACCGTGACGGCCAATGTTCGCGTCATCTCCTGACTCACCTCAATCCCCGGCGTGCCACTCCGTCTCCGGATTCACGCTCCCGGTCTCCGAGTACACCCCAACCACCATCACCACCCCAGCCAACAGCGGAACCACCGCACAGACCACGTACACGGGCGCGAACCCGATAGTATCCACCACCGGCAGCGTCACCACCGGCCCAAGCCCGCCGCCGAGGTCGCCGAGGACGTTGTTGGTCCCGGTCGCCCGGCCCATCCGGGCGGTCGGCGTCAGGTCCGCGAGCAGCGCCATCAGCGGCCCGCTCGTGCCGCCGAAGCCCGCGCCGATGCAGACGCACGCCGCGACCAGCGCCGGCAGCGTCTCCACGCGCGCCAGCAGCAGGTAGCCGACCGACGAGACGACGAGGAACGTCGCGAGCACCGGGACGCGCCGCCCGCTCACGTCGCTGTACCGCCCGCCGGCGAGCATGAGCACCGAGGCGGCGAGGACGGTGACGGCCATCAGCACGCCGGAGCTCCCCTGCGGACCGTAGCTGCCGACGAGGAGCCCGCGCTCGTCGACGAACAGCACGAGCGTCGAGAACAGCGCGCCCAGATAGGCGAAGAACAGGCCGAAGTTGACGAGCCCGACCGTGACGGTCGAGAGGGTGCGGTCTATCTCCCACGGTCTCACCGCCGTCCGGCTGGTCGAGACGTGGGTCTCGGGGACCAGCAGGTACGCGACCACGCTCGCCACCGCCGCGAAGGCGGCCGCGACGACGAACGCCGCGGCGACGCCGTAGGCGTCGCTGACGACGCCGCCGAGGACGAGGCCGGCCGGGAAGCCCAGCGTGGTGCCGCCGCGGACCACGCCCATGTTGGTGCCCCGCGAGCCCCCGTCGCTGACGTCCGCCGCGATGGTGTAG
Source organism: uncultured Halobacteriales archaeon (assembly GCA_964586205.1). GTDB lineage: Archaea > Halobacteriota > Halobacteria > Halobacteriales > CAZPIG01 > CAZPIG01. The sequence goes on from CAZPIG010000017.1 coordinate 19,466, forward strand.
GCGGTCGCGAACACGGCGGCGCTGCCCAGTCCCCAGAGGACGCGGGTGACGACGAACCACGCCGCCGGGGCCGGTGCCCGGAGGGCGACGACGTAGCCGAACACCGCGACCGCTTCGACGACCAGCCCCGCGACGAACGGCGTCCGGGTGCCGATGCGGTCGACGAGCGACCCCGCGGGCGCGTTCGCGAGGATGCGGGCGAAGCGGTTCGCGCTGAGGATGACCCCGACGACGAACGGCGAGATGCCGACGACGGCCCCGAGGTTCGGCAGGATGGGGAACACCACGCCGCCCCCGAAGCCGACGAAGAAGGTGCTCGCGATGACCGCGGCCACGACGCGGCGCTCGCGGCTCACGGTTTCGGACGACGCGGGCGCTGTTCGACGCTGCTCGGTGCCATCCGTGGTGGTTGTCGGTTCGTCGTTTTCGGGACGAGGTGGTTAGGGCTGTCGCTTGCGGTGATTGGGCTCGCGTCCCGAAGCCAGCGGCATCGTCACGACAGTATCGACCCCAGCTCGTGGTAGTGCTCGACGTCCCGGCGGGTGGGTCTCGGAGTCCATCGACGTGTGAGCCGGTCGGTTATCTCGCGGGCGGCCTCGAACCGGGCGCTCGGCTCCGGTAGCAGGCAGCCTCGCCGCCCGTATCGACGGTTCCACTCGTGGTGTGTGCGAGCTTACCAGAACGTAACGAAACGACGACACGTCGTAACTTCGTCCTATTCTGTCACCGTTCCGGCGTAACCTTCGCCCCATCGCGTACAGGGACACATAACAATATAGCACGATGGCATGGGGTCTAATGGTGTCATCGAACCATGAGTGCTGGGTGCGAAAGTGCGAGAGGCGAACCGGCGAGGAGCGAACCGACGACGAGTGGACGGGGTGACCGGTGATGACCGTGGCGTACGTTCCGCTCCAGCACGTTCCGCTACAGGTCGACGTGACCGGCGCTATCGAGGACTTCATCGCCGACCTCCTCGCCATCCTCCCGGAGGTGGTCGGGGCGATAGTGGTCCTGGTCATCGGGTGGATCGTCGGCCGCATCGCGGGCGGGCTCGTGAGCCGGCTCACGGACCGCGTCGGCCTCGACCGGACGGTACTGGAGACGCCCATCGGACGGATATTCGGAGGAACCGAACGAAGCGTCTCTAGGGCGCTGGGAATGATAACGCGGTGGTTCGTCTACGCCCTCGCCATCCTCGCGGCGGCGAACGTCCTCGCCCTCCCGCTGCTGTCGGAGTGGATATCCATCGCTCTCGCGTACCTGCCGGCGTTCGTGGCGGGGCTGCTGGTCATCCTGCTGGGGTTCGTCCTGGCCGACTTCGTCGGCGACGCCATGATGCGGACCCGCGGCGTCACGCGGACGGGCTACACGTCGTGGTTCGCCACCGGGACCCGGCTGTTCCTCTATTTCACGGCCATCGTCATCGGTCTCGACACGATGGGCGTCGACGTCAGCATCCTGTACGTGTTCGCGCGGGCGATATCGTGGGGGCTGGCCGCGGCCATCGCCATCGGGGTCGGCGTCGCCGTCGGCTGGGGCGGCAAGGACTACGTCCACGACAACATCAGTCGGTGGATGGGCAGTGCCCGCGAGCAGGTCCCCGAGACGGAGCGGGAGCCGACCGACGACTGACCGGGGAGCGGTTTCAGCCGCGACCCGCGGTCGGCGGTCGGCGAGAGCGACGACTGATTGGGGAGGCCTCTCGTGGCCGACCTGCGGTCGTCGGTCGGTGCGACCGACGACTGATCGGGGAGCGGTTTCAGCCGCGACCCGCGGTCGAAAAGAATCCTCGCGCGTCCCGGGATGCTGCCAGCGTCCCGGGTCGGCGCTCGCCCGCTACAGCCTCGCCACGGAGGCGGAACCGCCTACGCCGTCGCCATCTGGCCCGACCCGCCACCGACGCTCCGGAGGAGGTCCTCGGTCGAGCGGACGGCCCGCCGCAGCACCCGGGCGCACTCCTGGCAGTGGGTGTGCTGGTGGCGGGCGCACTCGTCGGCACACGCCGTCGCCACCTCGATGAACTCCTCGGCGACCCCGGCTCCGAACGGCGACTGCCGGCTCAGTAGCTGTACGTTCAGCGCCGCGATGTCGGAGACGTCCCGGCAGAGCCGGATGCACTCCGTCATCTGCGGGTCTCCCTGGGCGATGCACTGGTCGGCGCACCACTCGCAGACCTGGAGGCTGCGGACGAAGTCCATCAGCGCGACGCGCATCTCGCCGGTGAGCACCTCGCCGAACGTGGTGCCTTGCTGCTGCATACCGCCCTGCTGACCGCCGCCGGCTTGCTGCATGCCACCCTGCTGACCGCCGCCCTGCTGGCCGCCGCCCTGCTGTCCACCGCCGAACTGTTGCATACCGCCCTGTTGGCCGCCGCCGCCCTGCTGGCCGCCGCCCTGCTGTCCACCGCCGAACTGTTGCATACCGCCCTGTTGGCCGCCGCCCTGTTGGCCGCCACCTTGTTGTCTACCGAACTGTCGGCCGCTCGACCGCTGCCCGCCGGTGTGATGCATCTGTTGTGACACGAGTACCATCCGTCCCGCGTTGGGACGGGGCGAGATACACCGCTCGCGGGCAAAAACAGGGTCGACCGTTTCTCGGGGAAAGGTCAGATTAGCTCCGGTCGCGCGGCCCCATCGGCTGCGTCGACTCAGACCAGCAGCGCGACCAGCGCGAGCAGCAGCAGGCCGATGGTGAGCCACCGCGCGCGGCTCTCCGACAGCGCCTCCCAGTTGCTCCCACCCGCGAGGACGGCGAGGATGGCCAGCACGACGAGTCCGGCGGCCAGCGTCGGCGACCCGCCGGTCGTCCCCGCCTCGGTGGGCGTGGCCGTCTGTGCGAGGACCCACAGCAGTCGCATGGCCGACCGCACGCCCCGCAAAACCGTAGTTATGCCCACCTTACACCACGACCTTTTTCGGGAGCGGGAGCGCGCGCCGACCGCGGGGCGCGCGCCCCCGCCCGAAAAATGTGGATGAAAAATTGTCGTTGTTGGGCCGGGAGTAACAACTCGCGCCCCGCCCCCGCATCATCTCGTAAACTGATCGGGTGACCGCCGCCGCCGCCGACACCCCTCCCCGTGTTCTCGGGATCGATCCGGGGCTTCAGCTTACCGGCTACGGTCTGACGTCATTGCAGCCGGCCCGG
>CAZPIG010000018.1:0-22464 GCA_964586205.1 uncultured Halobacteriales archaeon
CCGAGGGGAAGCTGATGGACGAGGTCGGCAAGCACCTGTAGCCGGGTCGTGGCGTGGAGATGGGTCGCGTCGGTGGGCAGGTCGGGGAGGCGATGTCGGTTCGGCCGGGTGCGGAACCACCGTCGGGTGGGACTGAAAGGGGCCGGTCGCTGGACGAAGGCGGACGACGCAAGGACCGCAGTGAGCGACCGACGGGAGCGAACGAGGAGCGCAGCGAGGCCCCCGAGTCCAGCGACCGGGGGCTTTCGAGGACTCGTTTGTAGCGTAACCGCGCCTACAGTGTCCTCGAAAGCCCCGACCGGTTCGGCTCCCGGGCCTCGCTGCGGTCCTCACCCCTCGCTTGCCCACGGCTCACTTCGTTCGCCGTTCGCGCCTACGGCGGCGCTCGCTTCGCTCGCGCCGCCCGCCGCTCGGGGTTGCGGTCCTTGCGTCGTCCGGGTTCGCCGAACCGGTCGCCCCTTTCAGTCCCACCCGACGGTGGTCAGTGTGGCCGCTTACAGTCCACACCACCGACCAGATTCCGTTTCGGCAGGATTCATGTAGACCGCGCCCGCGCGTACCCGTATGGCAACCGACGCGACCACCGAGCAAGCCCCGGACGCCTACGGCGAGCTCCTCGACCGGTACGAGCAGATAGCGAACCTCCGAGCCGCCGGCGGGCTGCTGACGTGGGACCAGCGGGTCACCATGCCCGAGGGCGGGACGCCCGCCCGCTCCCGACAGCTCTCGGCGCTGTCTGCCGTCCAGCACGAGAAGCTGACCGACGACCGCACCGGCGACCTGCTCGACGACGCCACGGCCGCCGACCTCGACGGCGAACAGTCCGCCGTCGTCCGGGAGATACGCCGCCAGTACGACCGCGCCGCCAGCGTCCCCGGCGACCTCGTCGAGGAGATCACCCGCCGCCAGTCGGAGGCCCAGGAGGTCTGGGAGCAGGCCCGCGAGGACGACGACTGGGACGCCTTCGTGCCGGAGCTGGAGCGGCTGGTCGAGCTCCAGCGCGAGAAGGCCGAGCACATCGACCCCGACCGCGACCCCTACGAGGTGCTGTTCGAGGACTACGAGCCCTACCTCGGCGTCGACACTGCCGAGCGCGTCCTAGAGCGGCTACGCGACGAACTGGTGCCCCTCGTCGACGACATCCGGGCCGCCGAGGCCGACCTCGCGGCCAGCCCCGACGGGCCGTTCGACACGGACGTCCAGGCGGACCTCTGTCGGGACATCCTCGAGACGCTGGGCTACGACTTCGACCACGGCCGGCTCGACACCACGACCCACCCGTTCTCGCTGGGGACGCAGTACGACGCGCGCGTGACCACCCGGTTCGACGAGGACGAGCCCCTCGGCGGGCTGCTGTCGACGGTCCACGAGTTCGGCCACGCGAGCTACACGCTCGGGCTGCCCCGGGACGCCTACGGGTCGCCGCTGGGCGAGTCCCGCGACATGACCGTCCACGAGTCCCAGTCGCGGTTCTGGGAGAACCACGTCGGCCGGACGCGGGCGTTCTGGGAGCACTTCCTCCCGCGGCTCCACGAGCGGTTCCCCGCGACGTCGGACCTCGGGGTCGACGAGGTGTACGGGGCCATCAACCGGGTGTACGAGGACAACCTCATCCGCGTGGAGGCCGACGAACTGACCTACCACATGCACATCGTCCTGCGGTTCGAGATAGAGCGCGACCTCGTCCGCGGCGACCTCGCGGTCTCGGAGGTCCCGCAGGTCTGGAACGAGAAGATGGAGGAGTACCTCGGGGTCGTTCCCGAGACGGACGCGAACGGCTGCCTGCAGGACATCCACTGGAGCCACGGGAGCTACGGCTACTTCCCGACGTACTCGCTGGGGAGCGTGCTGGCGGCCCAGCTACACGACGCGATGGACGACGACCTCGGCGGCGTCGCCGGGCTGGTCCGGGACGGCGAGTTCGGGCCCATCCACGACTGGCTGACCGGGGCCGTCCACGGCCACGGCTGCCGGTATACGACGCCGGAGCTGATACGCGAGGCCACCGGCGAGGACTTCACCGCCGACTACTTCCTCGAGTACGCCGAGGAGAAGTTCGGCGACCTCTACGGGGTCTGACTCCCGTCGTCGTCACCCGTCGTCATCCGTTGTCGTCCGCTCCGTCGTTGTTGTCGTCGTTATCGTCGTCCGTTCCGTCGTTGTTGTTATCCCTTCCGTCGTCGTTGTTGTCGTCGTTGTCGTCCCCTCCGTCGTCGTTGTCGTCGTCTGTTCCATCGTCGTCGTTATCGTCGTCCGTCGACACTTCGAGGTCCCCGACCATCGATCCGGGATGGACCTGGCACTGGTACTGCGCCATCTCCTCGGTGACCTCGAACTCGACGGCCTGAATGGCACCATCCCGGGAGATGGTCTCGGTGACCGTCATCAGGTCCGCGGGCGTGCCGGTAACCACGTCGTCCCCGGTCTCCATCCCCGCAGTCCCGGTTTCGGTCGCGTCGTCATCGTCGTCTCCGTCGTCATCGTCGTCGTCCGTCGCGGTTTCCGTGTCATCGTCGTCCCGGTCATCGTCCGTTCCGGTCTCGGTCGCGTCGTCATCAGCGTCGTCCCGGTCGTCGTCATCGTCCGTCGCAGTTCCACGGTCGTCCTGCTCGTCATCGTCATCGTCGTCCGTCCCTCTGTCGTCGTCATCGTCGTCCTCGGTGGCGACGATCTCGAGGTTCTCGCCCGTCCGGACCGTCCCGCCGGAGGCCTCGAACACCGGGGCCGCCTCCTCGGACGAGACGTCGAGGACCCGCAGCACCGGCAGCGTCCCGCCGGCCTCGTCGACGACGGAGAAGTTGTGTGGCTCGCCATCGTCGTTCCGCCAGACGACACGGTAGGTCTCGCCCGCCGCCACGTCGAGCGCCGGGTTCGTCTCGCCGTCTATCGGGTCCGGGACGACGCCCCGCCAGCCGTCGACCCGCGCGTCGAGGGCGACCGTCTCGACCCCCCGGTCGTCGTCCGTCCCGTCGTCGCCGGCATCGTCGTCGCCGGCATCGTCGTCGCCGGCATCGTCGTCGTTGGCACCGTCGCCATTGGCATCGTCGCCCTCCTGTGCGACCACCGCGAGACCGCCGGACCCGGCGAGCAGGGTGGTGGCTCCCACCGCCCGCAGGAACCGGCGTCGTGACTCGGATGTCAGTCTCGAGCCGAACGTCTGTGGTGAGTCGGACTCCATCGAATCCCCCTCCGAAGCCACGCCGGACGAGCGAATAAAGGCCGACAGCCGTTCGTTTCGTTGAACCGTCGGCCGGCGGTCGTAAGGTCGGGTTCCCGCCGGCCGCGACGCCGCCGAGACCGACTCCCGTCGGGTCCGGGCGGTGTAGGGTCTGGAACTCCGACGGCCCGGGATTCGGTCGTCCCCGTCCAGGACACGGCCGTTCCCGTCCGGGACACGGCCGTGCCAGTCGAAGAAACGGACGATTACCCGCGCGACGGCCCCGCCCCTGGCCGCGCTCAGTCCACGAAGGGGTTCGTCCCGTCGAAGCGGACTCGTCCGGACGGGAACCGATACGCCGGGCGGCCCCCGACTACCCCACCGCGAACCGCGCGTCAGGAGGTCTCGTTCCCGGGCGTCTCCGTTCCGTCGGTCGTTATCTCGAGGTCCGCGACCATCGTCGTCGGGTGGACCTCGCAGCGGTAGCGGGCCATCTCCTCGGTCGCCTCGAACTCGAGCGCCTGGACCGCGCCCTCGTTGGAGATTATCTGCGTGACCTCGAGTAGCTCCTCCTCCGGCGTCACCGTCGCGGGCGTCCCGTCCTCGGGCGTCTCGTTCACCGGCTCCACCCCGTCGCCGGTGACGTTGCCGAACGTCGCGTTCGTCGTCACGTTCTCCCCGGTGGCGTTGAACAGCGGCGCGGCTTCCTCCGGCGAGACCGTTATCTCGCGGAGCGCCGGGAGGCGCTCGTCGTTCTCGTCGAGGATGGCGAAGTTGTGCGGCTCGCCGTCGAGGTTCCGCCAGACGACGCGGTAGGTCTCGCCCGCCGTCAACTCGATGGTCGGATTGACCTCGTCGGCGATGGCGTCGGGCGCGCGGCCCTCCCACCCCTCGGTCCGCCCGCCGAGGGCGTAGGTCAGTATCTCCTCGTCGTCGCCGTCCTGTTGTGCGAGCGCGGCCGCGACGGACCCCCCGAGCAGGGCTGCCGCCCCGGCCGTCTTCATGAACTTCCGTCGCGAACCGAACGGATACCTCATTGGTCTTCCCCCGTCGAACGGACGGCTGTGGGGGGGATAAAGTGGGGCAACCGTTCGCCGCGTTGGCGTGTGGTTTACGCGCCGTAATCGGAGGTTCCGGCAGCGGGCGGGGCGGGCGCGGGCGCGCGTGCGAAGATGGTAGCCCCGCATTGGGCAGCGATAGCCCGGTACTGGGGAGCGATAGCCCCGCATTGGGAGTCCGACGGCGACAGTGCGCCGGCGGTAGCCCGGCGTTTGTGACGGGACGGTCGGCGTCGCCGGGACGATGGTCGGCGGCGTCGGGGCGGCGGCAGACGGCGGACCACGTCCTCGAGTACGTCGAGGGGAAGTACGGGCTGTGAAGTGAGTCGGACGCGGCGTCCGGACGAGAGCAGTGCGGGACCGCCCGCCTTCACACCCGCCCCAGGAAGTCCTCCACCCGCTCGTTGAACGCGGCGGGGTTCTCCATGTTGGCGATGTGGCCCGCGTCCGGGACGGTGGCCCGGGTCGCGTCGGGGATGGCTGCGGCGAGCCGCCGGGTCTGGCCGCGGAGGGCCGTCGCCTCGTGCTCGCCGGCGAGCACCAGCGTGGGCGCGGCCACGGACGCGAGGTCGACCGGCTCGAAGTCGTACATCGCGTCGACTAGCTTGAGGAACTCCCCGACGGTCACCCGGTCTAGCTCCCCGAACGCGTACTTCCGCACCGGCTGCCGGCGCGCGAGCCACCGCCGCCCCTCCGCGGCCTCCAGCGCCGAGAGCACCGACCGGTAGTAGTGCTCCACCCCGAGCGCGCGCACCGTGGCGTGGACGGCGGCCCGCGGCACGGGGAGGTGCTTGCCGAGGCCGCCCAGCCCCGACGGCGGGACCGAGCGCACGGTGTCGGACAGCACCAGCCCGCGCACCGACTCCGGGTGGTCGACGGCGAGCGCCTGGGCGACGACGCCGCCCATCGAGAGCCCGCAGACGTGGGCGCTGTCGAGGTCGAGCGCCCGGAGCACTCGCCGCACGTCCTCGACGAAGAGGTCGATGGAGTAGCGTCGCCGACCGGTCGGGCCGGTCCGGCCGTGGCCCCGGAGGTCGAGCACCACCACGCGGTACTCGCGCGCGAAGTGGCGGGCCTGGGCCAGCCACATCGCCTTGCTCAGCAGGGCTCCGTGGACGAGGACGAGTGGCTCGCCCTCGCCGTACGCCTCGTAGTGTATCGACCCGTCGTCGACGTCCAACTCCGGCATGGCTGCCGGGCATCGGTCTCACCACGATTGATTGAATCTACCGGTACCGGAAGTCGCCGTACCGATACCGCAAGCCGCCACGGTAACCACCGACTAGAACCCCGAACGGCGGAGAGCCGGGGGCAGGACTGTCTCCCGCCGACTCAGGTCCGTGCGGCACGCCCGAGTTCGAGCGCGACCCTCGCCTGTCGGCCTGCGCGGGCTTAACAGTCGCCCAGAGACCGCTAAGATAGTCGTAGAAGCCCGAAATAGAAGCTTTGGTAGCTTTAGGAAAAGAATAAACGATTAACAGGGGGAAAATTTATTTCCCTCGCTGCAGAAGGTCTCTTCGGAATGGGGGACCAGACGACACAGACCCGCCGGAGCTTCCTGAAGGCGACCGGCGGTACGGCAGCGGCAGTTGCGACGACCGGCTTCGCGGCAGCGGGCAGCGCGGCCGCCCAGAACCAGGATGGCGGCCAGCTCGAGCTCATCGCGGGGACGATGACGACGATGGACCCGATAGCGGCGACCGACACCGAGTCGGGTCGGGTCATCCAGCAGATGTTCGACGGCCTGACCAACTACGTCAACGGTCAGGTCACCGTCGACAACCTCCTCGCGACGGGCTCGGAGCTGTCCGATGACCGGACGACGTGGACGTTCGACATCAAGGAGGGCGCGACGTTCCACAACGGCGACACCGTCACGGCGAGCGACTTCGTCTACGCGTGGGAGCGGCTGACGGTCTCGGAGAACTCCCGGCGCGCCTACTTCGTCACCGACTCGCTGGGCATCGTCCACGAGACGGACGACGAGGGCAACTACCAGCCCGGGACGCTCGCGGTCGAGGCCGTCGACGAGACCACGCTCCAGTTCGAGCTCGAGCAGCCGTTCCACTCGACGATGGAGATCCTCGCCTACACCTCCTTCGCGGCCGTTCCGGAGGGGTTCGTCGGGGACGTGCCCGACGTCGAGGGCGAGGTCGACGCGTCCACGTTCGGCACCGACCGTCCGGTCGGGGCCGGACCGTTCCAGTTCGACCGCTGGGACCCCGGCACCGACGCCCGGGTGACGGCGTTCGGGGACTACCACGGCGAGGGTCCACAGCTCTCCGCGGTCCACTGGGCCATCATCGAGGACGAGCAGGCGGCGTACAACTACTCGATGAACCGCAACGCGGACGTGCTGGCCATCCCGACGGCCCAGTACGACCCGGCGAACGTCTCCACCGACGAGACCGACGAGCAGGGCCGGGAATTCGGGACCTACGGCCCGATCCGCAACGGTGCGACCGTCAACTACGCGCGCTATCCGGAGGTCAGCTCGTACTACTTCGGGTTCAACACCGAGGTCGTCCCGAAGCCGGTGCGCCAGGCGGTCGCGTACGCGACGAACCAGGAGGAGTTCGCCCAGCAGGTCTTCAAGAACCGCGAGGACCCGGCCTACCACTTCACCCCGCCGGTCATCTACCCCGGCGGCGTCGACGCCTACGAGCAGCACGTCCAGGAGGCGTACCCGTACGGCGTCGGCGAGGTCCGGCTCCAGGAGGCCCGCCAGGTCATGGAGGACGCCGGCTACGGGCCCGACAACCAGTTCGAGCTGCAGTGGACCCAGTACGTCTCGGACACGTGGCGGCAGATCGCCCAGATACTGCGCGACCGCCTCTCCACGGCCTACATCGACATGAGCATCGAGGAGGCCCAGTTCGCCACGCTGCTGCAGCGCGGCCGCCAGGGCAACCTCGCCTGCTACACGCTGGGGTGGATCGCCGACTGGCCCGCGCCGGACAACTTCCTCCAGCTACTGTACCCGCCGCGGACGGACACCTCCCAGCCCGCGCCCATCTCCTACACCAACTGGAGCGAGACCGAGGCGGCCCAGCGCGCCGAGGAGGCCTACCAGACCGTCCTCGACAACCGCGCGGACACCGACGACGCCCAGCAGACCCGCGACGAGGCCTACATCGCGATGGAGGAGGCCAACTGGGAGGACGCCGTCTTCATCAACACCTTCCACGGCGTCGGCGAGCAGTTCTGGTACGACAACGTCGACATCCCGGTGCCCGGCGGCATGGGCGACTCCCGGGTGAAGTACAACACGACGACGAAGTCCGGGCCGCCGTAGGGCGACCGTAGCGACGCCGCGGCGGCCCCGTCGGGACCGCTCGGGGGGCCAGTCCCCGTCACGAACGCCACTTCTTTCGGGCGACACCTCCGACAGCGACGGCCAGCGCACTGCGGAGCTGGGGCCGAGTAGGACTGATTCCGCAGAACCGCGGCCCTCGCTGCCGTCGGAAGCGGGCGGCAAAGCTGGCAGCAGAAGCCGGCAGCGACGGAACGTGGTTACAGAAGGGCGGCAGCGGCGGAGGACGGGGCGGGGGGCTATCGCCAGGCCGGAAGCTGTACCGCGTCGGCGTCGCGTACGGACAGCCACGCGTTCTCGACAGCGATGTCGGCGATGACGTACCGCTGGGTGGCCCCGTCGCCGTCCACCGAGGCCATCACCTCGTGGTCGGTGCCTGCGTCGGACGCGGTAGTCGAGTCCGGCACCATATCGTGTCATGGGTTACCAACCCTTATAAACACGTCGAAACGGCGGAAGCAACTGTCCGATTGCAACCGCCGGTCGACCCGTTCGCACTCGCGGCGAGCCCATCGGCGGGGGGAGTCGTCGCCCTGCCGGGCTCGAGTGCCGACGGCCGCGCCGTGCCTGTCGCGATGACCACGCCTGTCTCGCCGCGATGGCCACGCCCGTCCCGCCGCGATAGCCGCGCTCGTCCTGCCACGACGGTCACGCCCAGCCTGCCGCGACGGCGACCCGGGACGGCGTCGCGGTTTTCGGTCGACCGCGGGTAGGCGCATCTTATCTCGGGCGACACGTCAGCGCCGGCAAATCACGTCGCGGCAAGGACGCCATACTGCCACAGAGCGGGGCTGAATGCACGTCTTAAGTAGTGAACAAGCGGTAATTTTATTCGAGAGGAGACAGAACGACCGTTGAAGCATGACGAGTAATGACAACATTTCCCGGCGTAGCTTCCTCAAGGCGACCGGTGGTGCGGCGTCAGCGGCCGCACTGGCGGGCTGTCCCCTCACCCCCGGCGGCAGCCAGGACGACGAGCAGCAGCCGACGGGCGGCACCCTCGAGCTGATAAACTCCCAGATGACCACCCTCGACCCCATCAAGGCCACCGACACGGCCTCGGGGACGGTCATCCAGCAGGTGTTCGACGCGCTGACGAACTACGAGAACGGCGAGACCGCCGTCTCGAACCTCATCGCCGAGGGCTTCGAGCGCTCCGAGGACTTCACGACCTACACCTTCACGCTGAAGGACGGCGTCCAGTTCCACGGCGACAACGGTCAGGTCACGGCCCAGGACTTCGTCTACGCGTGGGAGCGCCTCGCGGCGTCGCCGAACTCCAACCGCGCGTACTTCGTCCTCGACTCGATGGGCGTCACCCACGAGACGGACGACGAGGGCGGCTACGTCCGTGACTCCCTCGGAGTCACCGCCGTCGACGACACGACCCTCGAGATAGAGCTGTCCCAGCCGTTCCACTCGACGCTGCAGATGCTCGCGTACACGGCCTTCGCGGCCGTCCCGGATGGCGTCGTCGGCGCGCCGTCGGACGAGGTCACCGAGAACGACGAGGGCCAGCAGGTCTCCAGCGACAACCACAGCGAGTTCGCCACCCAGAATCCCGTCGGTGCGGGGCCGTTCGAGCTGGAGACGTTCGCCCCCGGCGACGAGGCCAGCGTCACCGCCTTCGACGACTACCACGGCGACGGGCCGCTGCTCGACGGCGTCCACTGGGCCGTCATCGAGGACGACCAGGCGGCGTACAACTACTCGATGAACGAGAACGCCGACCTGCTGTCCATCCCGACCGCCAACTACGAACCCGACAGCGTGAACATCGAGGAGACCGACGAGCGCGACCGCGGCGTCGGCACCTACGGCCCGGTCCGGAACGGCCAGACCGTCAACTACCTGCGCGTGCCCACGGTGAGCACGTACTACTTCGGGTTCAACACCGACCTCGTTCCGAAGCCGGTCCGCCAGGCGGTCGCGTACGCGTCCAACCAGGAGGAGTTCGCCAACCAGGTGTTCAAGCAGCGCGTCGAGCCCGGCTACCACCTCACGCCGCCGCTCATCTACCCGGGCGGCAAGAGCGCCTACGACCAGCACGCCCAGGAGAACTACCCCTACGGCTACAACGAGGTGCAGATAGAGGAGGCCCAGCGCGTGATGGAGGAGGCCGGCTACGGGCCCGACAACCAGTTCGAGCTGCAGTGGACCCAGTACGTCTCGGACACGTGGCGGCAGATCGCCCAGATACTGCGCGACCGCCTCTCCACGGCCTACATCGACATGAGCATCGAGGAGGCCCAGTTCGCCACGCTGCTGCAGCGCGGCCGCCAGGGCAACCTCGCCTGCTACACGCTGGGGTGGATCGCCGACTGGCCCGCGCCGGACAACTTCCTCCAGCTACTGTACCCGCCGCGGACCGACACGTCCCAGCCGGGGCCGCTGTCCTACAGCAACTGGAGCGGGACCGAGGCGGCCCAGACGGCCAACGACGCCTACCAGACCGTCCTCGACAACCGCCAGCCGACCGACTCGGCGGAGAGCACCCGCGACGACGCCTACGTCCGCCACGAGGAGGCCAACTGGGAGGACGCCGTCTTCATCAACACCTTCCACGGCGTCGCCGAGCGCTTCTGGTACGACCGGGTCGACGTCCCGAAGCACGGGGCCATGGGCGGCTCCCGGCAGATGTACAACCAGGTCACGAAGGAGCAGTCCGACGAGGAGTAGCGCAGTAACCGTCCCCTTCCCGACACCTTCCCGCGTTTCTACCGCACAGTCCCCGACGGCGGGTCGAAAGACATAACCGCTGGAGGCCGAATCACAACCGTAACGCGGGAGCCAACCGACAACAGAGGGAACACGAATGAGCAGATGGAGCTACTTCGCACGCAGGCTCGTGTTGGCGGTCCCCATCCTCCTGTTCGCCACGTCCATCACCTTCCTCATCATCAGGGCGGGGCCCATCGACCCGGCGGCCGCCATCGTGGGGCCGCAAGGTGACCCGCAGGCGTACCAGGCGGTCCGCGATAACCTGGGGCTCGACGAGCCGATATGGCAGCAGTACTGGCAGTTCATGATCGACCTGTTCACGCTGAACCTCGGCGAGTCGTGGGTCATCAACCCCGACACCCCCGTGTACGAGGTCATCGCCGAGCGCGCGCCGCGGACCATCTGGCTGGGCTTCTGGTCCGTGCTCGTCGCGCTGTTCGTCGGCATCCCGCTCGGCTTCTACGCCGGGCTGAACCCGAACACGCTGTCGGACTACACGGCCTCCTTCGGCGGCATCGTCTGGCGGGCCATGCCGAACTTCTGGCTCGCGGTCATCCTCGTGAACGTCCTCTCCCAGTCCGGACAGCTGTTCACGTTCGGCGTACCGCTGGGCGACGGCGTGTGTCGCTTGCTCGACGGCTTCCTGGTGCACTACAGCGACCTCGCCGGCTGCCAGTTCCGGTTCGCGTGGCGGAACTGGCTCGTCGAGACGCCGAACGTCGTCACCTCGCCCGACCTCGGGAACCTCTCGGACCCGGGCGAGCTAATGGTGGCGACCAAGCAGATACTCCCGGCCGCGCTGGTGCTCGGGTCGGCGTCGATGGGCAACGAGATGCGCATCGGCCGGACGGCGGTCCTCGAGACCATCAACTCGAACTACGTCGAGACCGCCCGCGCGAAGGGGGTCACCAACCGCACGCTGGTCTGGAAGCACGTCTTCCGGAACGCGCTCATCCCGCTGGTGCCCATCATCACCGGCGAGGCGTTCCTCCTGATAGGCGGCTCGGTCATCGTCGAGTCGGTGTTCTCCATCAACGGCCTCGGGAAGCTGTTCTTCGACGCCGCCCGGCAGGGCGACCTCCCGCTGGTGGGCTCGCTGATGTTCATCTTCATCCTCCTGACGCTGTCGATAAACATCCTCCAGGACTTCCTCTACACCGTGATCGACCCGCGGATAGGCTACGAGGGGACCTGACATGGCCACGACCCAACCTCCGACCGACGCGGCCGGACCGGACGCCGACGACGAGGTGCCGTTCCACCAGCGCGTCGCCGAGAACCCCCAGCCGGCGCTGCTGTGGACGGCCATCGTGCTGGTGCTGTTCGCCCTCGAGTTCGGAGCCTTCGTGTCGGCGATTCTCGTTATCGCCCGCGGGCTCCTCGACATCCTCCCGAACAACCCCGGCGTCCCGACGCTGACCCAGTGGCTGGCGACGACCCACGACATCCCGACGCTGCTGTCCCGGGAGGTCGTCCCGAACCAGGGGCACTGGAACGGCGAGCAGTGGGTGAACACCTTCATGGGCCTCGAGCCGAAGCACGCGTGGCTCCTCCGGGTGATACTCGTCTACGCCTACGCCGCCGCGTGGCTGGTGGTGGCGTGGATGGGCTACGTCGTCTACCGGGACAACTACCGGTACGCCGACTGGACCCCGCGGGACGACGTCATCCGCCGGATGCGCAGCCACAGTTGGGGCCAGTTCGGGTTCGTCGTCGTGTTCATGTTCGTCGTGATGGCGATGTTCGCGGCCCCCCTGAGCCCGACCACCGTCGAGCAGAACATCAGGCAGCCCTGTGGCCACGAGACCCAGTACTTCAACGAGGAGTCCGGGCAGGTCGAGTCCATCCTGGTCTGCAACGCCAACATCAACTCCGCCTCCCAGGGGGCCGGCACCGACAACGTCGGGCCGTGGACCTACGACCAGTACGGCCGCTTCCACCCGTTCGGGACGCTGCCGACCCCGGGCAAGGACCTGTTCACGTTCATGGCCGCGGGGGCGCGCATCTCGCTTTTCATCGGGGTGCTCGCCATCTCCATCGCGGGCGGCATCGCGGCGCTGATGGCGCTGGTGACGGCCTACTACAAGGGGCTGGTCGACCTCGTGGCCGTCGTGGCCAGCGACTCCATCATCTCGCTGCCACAGCTACTGCTGCTCATTCTCATCTCCGTCGTGTTCCAGAACCACTGGCTCGGGGCCGTCTACAACGGCGGCCTGCTGCTGGCGCTCATCTTCGGGTTCACGTCGTGGCCGTTCCTCTGGCGGGCCATCCGCGGTCCCGCGTTCCAGGTCTCCGAGCAGGAGTGGATAGACGCCGCCAAGAGCTACGGCCAGCGGCCGCTGGTGACCATGCGCAAGCACATGCTCCCCTACGTCCTCGGCTACCTGCTCATCTACGCGTCGCTGACGCTGGGCGGCATCATCATCGCCACCTCGGCGCTCTCGTTCCTCGGGCTCGGCATCCAGCCCCCGACGCCGGAGTGGGGCCGCGCCGTCGACATGGGCCAGCCGTACGTGGCCACGGCGTCGTGGCACATCTCGCTCATCCCCGGCGTGCTCATCGTGCTGGTGGTCACCGCGTTCAACGCGCTGGGTGACGGCATCCGCGACGCCATCGACCCCCAGAGCGACGTCGGCGAGGGCGGAGCCGAGGTCGCAGCCGCCGGGGGTGGTGGCGCGTGACGGCCGCCCGCGACGAGACCGGCGGGAGCCACGAGACCGGGACCGACGTCGAGACGGGCGACGAGCCGCTGCTGGTCGTCGAGAACCTCCGGACGACGTTCTACACGGACAAGGAGACCATCCGCGCGGTCGACGGGGCGACGTTCGACGTCGCGCCCGGCGAGACCGTCGGAATCGTCGGCGAGAGCGGCAGCGGCAAGAGCGTCACCGCCCGGTCCATCATGGGCCTCATCGACGACCCCGGCCGCGTCAGCGAGCAGAGCAGCATCCGGTGGCGCGGCGAGGAGCTGGTCGGCAAGAGCGACCGCCAGTACCGCCAGTACCGGGGCGGCGAGATAGCGATGATATTCCAGGACCCGCTGACCAGCCTGAACCCGGTGTACACCGTGGGCAACCAGATAAAGGAGGCCCTGCGGCTGCACCGCGGGCTGCGCGGTAGCGAGGCCACCGAGGTGGCCATCGACCTCCTCGAGGCCGTCAGCATCCCGGACGCCCGGCGGCGCATCGACGAGTACCCCCACGAGTTCTCCGGAGGGATGCGCCAGCGGGCGGTCATCGCGATGGCGCTGGCCTGCGACCCCGACCTGCTCATCTGCGACGAGCCGACGACCGCGCTCGACGTGACCATCCAGGCCCAGATACTCGACCTGCTCCGGGACATCCAGGCGGAGCGCGACCTCGCCATCATCTTCATCACCCACGACATGGGGGTCATCGCCGAGATGGCCGACCGGGTGAACGTGATGTACGCCGGCGAGATAGTCGAGAGCGCGCCGGTCACGGAGGTGTTCGCGAACCCGAAGCACCCCTACACCCAGGGGCTGCTGGAGAGCATTCCGGGCCGCCACCCCGACGAGGAGCGCCTGCGGACCATCGAGGGCGACGTGCCGACGCCGAACGAGCCGCCGACGTACTGCCGGTTCGCGCCGCGGTGCCCGGAGGCGTTCGAGGCCTGCGACGAGGTCCACCCGGCGCTGCTGCCGGTGGGGGCCGACGACACCGAGCACAGCGCCGCCTGCCTGCTGTACCCCGAGGACGCCACCCGCGAGGACGCCGTCCAGACCCACCTCGAGGCGGGGCGGCAGGGCGACCCCGAGGAGCTAGAGCGGGAGGGTGACGAATGAGCGAAGAGGCCGTCGCGGAGGCCCGCCAGCCGGCCACCGAAGGCGAGACCCTGGTCGAACTACGGGACCTCCGGACGTACTACGAGGCCGATTCGCTGCTGTCGGGCCAGCCGGTCAAGGCCGTCGACGGCGTCACCTTCGACATCAAGCGCGGCGAGACCCTCGGGCTCGTCGGCGAGTCCGGCTGCGGCAAGACCACCCTCGGGCGGACGCTGGTGCAGCTAGAGGAGGCCACCGGCGGCGAGATACGCTACGACGGGCGGGACATCACCGAGATAGCCGGCGAGAACCTCACCTACTGGCGGCGCAACACCCAGATGGTGTTCCAGGACCCCGAGTCCAGCCTCAACGACCGGATGACGGTCGGCTCCATCGTCCGCGAGCCCCTCGACGTCCACGGCTGGCCGGACGTGACGGCCACCGTCGAAGGCGGCGGGGGCGACGTCCCCATCCGCGGCGACCGGGTCCACCGGGTCGCGACCGCGGCCGAGGCCGACGTCGTCGTCCGCGTCCAGGACGGCGAGCCGACGGGCGTCACCGTCCGCGAGGGGTTCCCGATGTCCGCGAGCGACGTGAGCGCGCGCCGCACCGACGACGGCGGGGTCGCCGTGACCATCCGGAAGAACGACGGCCAACTGCGCCGCCAGCGCGTCCGGGACCTGCTGGACACGGTGGGGCTGCGCGAGGAGCACTACTACCGGTACCCCCACCAGTTCAGCGGCGGCCAGCGCCAGCGCATCGGCGTCGCCCGCGCGCTCGCCCTCGAGCCGGAGTTCGTGGTCCTCGACGAGCCCGTCAGCGCGCTCGACGTGTCGGTCCAGGCCCAGATACTGAACCTCCTCGAGGACCTCCAGGACGAGTTCGGGCTGACCTACCTGTTCATCGCCCACGACCTCTCCGTCGTCCGGCACATCTGCGACCGGGTCGCCGTGATGTATCTCGGCAACATCATGGAGATCGGGCCGACCGAGGAGCTGTTCGCCGACCCGGCCAACCCCTACACCAACGCGCTGCTGTCGGCCATCCCGGAGCCTGACCCCGAGGCCGACCTCCAGCGCATCACCCTCCGCGGGACGCCGCCGAGTCCCCGGGACCCCCCGGTGGGCTGCCCGTTCAGCACCCGGTGTCCGGTCAAGATACGCCCCGAGGAGTACGCGGACGTCTCGGACGACCTCTGGGAGCGCGTCGAGGTGTTCCGGGAGGTCGTCCGCGAGCGCACCCGTGCCGACCGGTCGCTGTCGGACCGCGCCCGCGAGCTGCTGGGTCGCCAGACCCGCTTTTCGGACATGAGCGAGGTGTACGGCGAGCTGTTCGGGACCATCGACGCCCCGTCGGACGTCGAGCGCCACGTCCGGCAGGCCGCCGACATGGTCGAGGCGAACAACGCCGAGGAGGCCCGCGAGTACCTGTTCGAGCAGTTCGGGAGCGTCTGCGACACCACGCCGCCGGAGCACTACGAGGTCAGCGCCTCGGGCCGCACGAGCCGGTGTCACCTCCACGACGAGGGCTACGAGGACCCGCGGGCGAAGTTCGAGCGCCTCGAGCGATGACCGTGACGGGCGCTCGTCCCGGGCGTCGGCTCCGGGCCGTCGAGGCGGTGCTGTACGCGGTGGCGTACGCCGCCATCGCGTTTCTCGCCATCACCGCCGTCGGCTTCGCCGTCGCGCTGGCGACCGGCGACATCCGCGTCGGCTGGCTGCTCGTCGAGCCGCTGCTGTTCTTCGGCGGCTTCGCCCTGCTCGGCTACGCGGCGCTGAAGCTGCGGCCCGCCGCGCCGCACAAGCTCGCGCGGGACAGCCGCGAGCGCGCGCCGCCGGAGTCGGGGGACGCAGCCGAGGACGGCGAGGGGGACGTCGCCCCCGAGGCGGCCGCCGCGCGCCCGGAGACGGGGACGGTGCGGACCGCGGAGACGCGCCTCGAGGCCGCGGTCGCGCGGCTGCCGCCGCTGCGGGACCACGAGCTACTGGCCGACGACCGCATCGACCCCTACGCCAAGCAGCTGCTGGCCGCGGTCCTGCTCATCGTCTCGTCGGGCGTCGTCCACGAGCTGTTCGTCGCGTAGGTCGTCGACCCCCGCGGACCGCCGCCGCGACCGACCTCGTCGGGCCGTGACTACTCGAAGCCGAAGACCCGCCGCAGCTCCGTCTCCAATTCCTCTACGTACCGCTCGATGGTCGCCTCCACCTTCGACGCGTCTGCGAGCACGCCCTCGACGCGGCCGGTCGGGTCCTCGGGCAGCGCCACCCGGAACTGGCCGTCGCCCTCGTAGAACGGCTCGCTCTCCGCGAGGACCCGCTGGTCGATGGCGTGGACCAGCTCCGAGTCGTACCGCTCGTTCATCGTCTCGAAGGCGGCCCGGTAGGCCTCCTGGAGCTCCGTGAAGTAGTGCTCGTACTTGTCCTCGAAGCGCTCGGGGTCGAAGTCGGCCATGTCCGAGAGGAGGCCGGGCGCGGCCAAAAGTCGGGTGGTCCGCAGCGAGCGTCCGACCGTGATTTTTTCAGCCATCAAACACAATGTATAAGATGCTCGAATCTGACGGTTCCACCGATGAACGTGCTGAAGGTACTCAAGGAGACGGTCGAGGGGTTCCTGGAGGGCGGCGTCGAGGAGGCCGTCGAGGAAGGCGTCGAGGAGACGGCCGAAGAGGCCCTCGACGAGGACCTGTAGCGCCCCGCTCGCTCCGAGGAACTCCGGCGGTCGAGGGGCACCCGCGCCGATAAGATTCAATCAACCCCAAACTTTAATAAACTGACGTGCGCCACTCACGGACGGCGGGGCGACCCGCCGGGGTGCCAACGGCGTCGTCGCACGGCCACCTGGTAGGGAGCCACCACGACCTTTTTGCGGCGCGGACACGCCTCCGGCGGTCCGCGCCGAAAAAGCTCGACCAAAAATCGGCGTGTGTCGACAGACGAGAAAGCGGCCCCGAGTCGGCCAGCCCGCGCTGTACGCCGATTTTTGGTCGAGCTTTTTCGGGCCGCGATGGGCGCGCTACTGCGCGCCCTCGCGGCCAGCAAAAAGGTCGAGGGGCGGATGGGTCGTCCCGCGGAGGTGGCGCTCGATGCTCGCGCGGTCCCAGCCCAGCGGCGAGAGCACGCTCCACGGCCACCTTTTTGCCACGCGGACACGCCTCCGGCGGTCCGCGCCGAAAAAGCTGGACCAAAAAACGCCGCACGTCTGAACCGAGGAACCGGCACGTGTCGCCCAGTACGGTACGCCGATTTTTGGTCGAGCTTTTTCGGGCTGCGATGGGCGCGCTACTGCGCGCCCTCGCGGCCAGCAAAAAGGTCGAGGGGCGGATGGGTCGTCCCGCGGAGGTGGCGCTCGATGCTCGCGCGGTCCCAGCCCAGCGGCGAGAGCACGCTCTCGGCGGCGCGCAGGAGGCGGTCGGCGTAGAAGTCGGCGTCGTACGACGGCGGGTCCTCGAAGTGCAGGCGGACGCGATTCCGCAGGCGCGCGTCGTCGTCGACGACCACGTAGCGAACGTCCTGGCCGGGGCGGACGTCGAGGCCTAGCTCGTCGGCCCGGCGCATCGCCGCGACCGCTCGCGTCCGGTGGGTGTAGGCCGCCGGCCGCTTCGAGACGCGCTGGCGGACCACGAGGTCCGTGGCGGCCACGTCCCCGCGCCGGAGCCGCCCGAGCCACTGCCGCAGGACCTCGCAGACCGGGACGGGCTCGCGGTGACGGTCCAGCGCCGCCAGCAGCGCCCGCTGGGCGTCCGCGACGAATGGCGGGGTACTCCGCTGTCGTAGCTCGATGCCCCGGACCTTGAACGGGTCAGTACCCGCCGCTCCGTCGTCCGCGCCGGCGACCTTGCCGAAGTACTTCGTCAGCGCGCCGGCCCCCGAGCCGCGCTGGGGGACGAAGCAGACCCAGTCGTACTCGCGCTCGAAGTCCAGGCTGATGCCGACGCGGTCGGTGACCCGGTCGGTCAGGTCGGGAAGCGGCGCGGGGTCGGCGTCGTCGCGGCGCTGGACCCAGAGACTGTCGACGATGCCGTGGACGACCCGCCAGCCGTTGGCCTCGAAGACCTCCTTGGCCTGCAGCAGGACATCCCGCGCGACGGCGTTGATGGCCTCGTGGCACTCGATGCGCCCGAACTTGCTGTTCCGGTAGCCCTGGTAGCCGAAGCAGGACACCAGCACCCACTTGATGGCGTCCGAGCGCTCGGACAGCGCCGCCGCGCGGTCGGCGTCGCCCGCGGCGGCGGCCTCGCTCGCGCGCTCCTTCAGGCCGGCGCGGCGGTCGAGCAGCGGGGAGAGCACGGCCCCGAGAAAGCCCGGCTCGTCGCAGACGCTGTAGCCCAGCTCCGGCACGTCGGCGCGGTCGGCGTGGCAGTCACAGCAGACGGTGTCCGGGCTGACGTTGCGCTCGCAGATGATGCGCGGGTATAGCGACGCGAAGTCCACCTCGACGACGTCCTCGTGGAGCCCGACGTCCGGCGCGAAGACGAAGCCACCGCGGTCGGCGGCGTGGAGCGTGTCGAGGCCCTTCCACGCCTCGGGCTCCCACTTGTTCCACGGGACCAGCACGTCCCGGGCGAGCGCCTCGCGGACCTCGATGGCGGTGAGGACGGAGCCGATGGAGGCCCACGCCGTCTCCTGGAGTGGCTGCCACGAGTGCTCGACGAGGTCGAGCAGGCCCCTGAGGTTCGTCTTGCCCCAGAGGAAGCTGTTGGACTCGTCGACGATGACCCGGCCCGGAACGTCGTAGCGCGCGGGCGAGTGGGCGACCCGGCCGTGGTTCTCGAAGGTGTTCGCGCCGGCGAGCGTCCGGTAGCCCGGCCGCCGGCCGAGCGCGAAGTCGTCCAGACCGCGGTCGGCCGCGCGCTCGTCGAGTAGCGGGACGAGGCCGGCGTCGCTCAGCACGAGCACGTCCGGGTCCGCGCGGTCGAGTCGCTCCCGGAGTGCGTGGACGACGCCCTCCTCCGGGCCGGCGACCCGCTCGCCGCCCACCCGGAGGGCCGTGAGGTCGCCGTCGGCGAGCGCCTTCTCGCCGATGCGGACCGACAGCGTCGAGAGCGGCCGGTCCGGCGTGGGGCAGGTCCCCGTCTCCACGCAGTACCGGAACTGCGGCGAGAGGTCCACGTCGAACAGCCGGAAGGTCCCCGGCGGGTACGTCCCGCGCTCGTGGACGCCGCGCACCTCGCGGGCGAGCGCCCGGATCTCGCCGATTCGCTCCACGTCGGCCCGCAGGACGCGCTCGCGCTCGTCGGCGTGGAGGCTCGTGTACCACGCCTCGTAGTCCGTGGCGAGGACCTTCGGGTCGGCCTCCAGGGTCGCCCGGAGGTCCGCGAGGTGGGGCTCCTCGCCCGCGACGTACACCGCGGGCGCGTAGTCGTCGATGGGGGTGGCCGCGGCCCCGTCTGCGGTCCGCCGCCACTCGACCGCGCCGCCGTCGTCGGCGAAGTCCACCTTGAAGACCATGTCGCCGGATTCACGCCAATGCGCGCCGGCGGCCTAAAGCCGCGCCGACCGGCCGCGGCGGAAGTGGACGTGAAGTGGTAACCGGGTGGATACCACGCCGTCGTGGGCGTGCAATCCGAACACTACCGGCCCTCGATGCGGCAGAAACGACGGGGTCGCACCGGTCCACCGACACGTCGGCCAGAAAATATTTGCGGCGGCGGCGACCACAGCCGGACGCCCCGGCACCCCCTTCGGCATACGACGGGTCTCCCCCCCCCCACCCCCACGTCGCCGGGGCGGTGCTCATCCGCACGGGCCTCCCCCGGCCCGGCTACTCTTCGCTCAGCTCACCCCTCGAGCTCCTCGACCCGCTCTTTCAGCTCCTTCAGCTCTATCTCCTGGTCCAGCAGGACCGCCATCACGGCCGCCAGCTCCGGGTCGCGGTGGTTCACGTAGGCCGCGGCGTCGGCGTGGTTGCGGGCGCGCTCGAACAGGCGGTCGAAGTGCTGCTTGTGGGGCCGCCGGAGGCCGCGCCGGAACGGCTGCCACTCCTCCTCGAAGCGCCGCAGGAAGTCCCGGAACGTGGGGTTGGTCCGGCCCATCAGCCGGTCACCTCGGTTCCGGGAACTGTTACGACGCCGGTCATGCCAGGGCCACCTCCGTCGGGTCCGGCGCGGGGGTCGTCGGAACGGCGTCCCCCATCGCGCCGAGGAGGTCCACCCAGTAGGGGATGGTCGTCTGCCAGTAGCCCGCCGACCAGTAGGCCGTCGTCTCGAAGTCCTCGCCGACGTAGCGGAAGCCCACGTCGGTCTCGACGCAGTCTATCTCGCGGTCGGCGTAGGCGGCCGCCGTGGCCGTCGCCTCGTCGTCGGGGACGGCGCTGGCCAGCACGGCCACGTCGTAGACGTCGGCCACCTCGCCCAGCACGGCCAGCGAGGACTCCAGCAGGTCCCGCGCCTCGTAGTCGGGCACGTCGTCGTCGCGGTACAGCGACGCGACGCAGGGTGCGACCACGAGGGTCGTGTCGCCGGTCGCCCGGCGGGGCAGCGACGAGACCAGTGCGTGGTGCTGGTAGGCCGTGAACGCGCGGGCCACCTGCAGGCCCGCGAGGGCGCGGCGCGGCGCGAGGTCGTACAGGAGGTACGACGAGGCGTTGTTCCGGGCGTCCACCCAGAGCGCCGTCCCGCGGCGCGCCGACAGGGCCCCCACGGCCAGTCGGTGCAGCGCGGCCGACCGCCGGCCGGGCGGCCGCAGCAGCGTCAGCCCCGGCTCCAGTCGGGGGAGTTGCGCGTCGTCGAGCGGTGATTGCTGCATACGTACCACGTACTCGACTCCCACGCGCCCGGGGTTAAGGCCGGGCCGACCGGCCGGAGCGGAAGTGAAAGTTCGGGAGGACGTACGCCGTCGGCGGCGAGTGTTTCGGGTATCAGCGCGCGCTCCTCCCACCTCGCCCACCGTCGGCTTCGTGCCGGCTACCGTCGGCTTTACGTCGGTCACACCACACTCCACCTACATGCACACGCGGGTCCTCGCACTCACTCTCCTCGCAGTGGTCGTGCTGGCCGGCTGTGCCGCCCCGCTGGGGCAGCCGGAGGCCACGCCGACGCCGGACGTGTCGTCGACCGACGACGGGGCGACGCCCGGTGGCTCACAGTCGACGCCCGACGCGCGCATGGACACGCCGCGGGCCGACCCGGCGACCACCCCGACGACGCCGGGGTCGGCCACCACGCCGACGCCGACCTCGCCGCCCGACTCCGCGGCCGACGACCGGCCGGGTCACCGCCCCGACCCGCCGAGCGACACCCTCGGCTGGGAGCAGGGCTACTGGTACGACGACCCAGTGGTCGCCGACAACGCGGACGGCCTGAACGACAGCGAACTGCAGGCCGTAAAGTACCGGACGATGGCCCGGGTCGAGCGCATGCGGGGCCTCGAGTTCACCGAGGACGTGACCGTCGAGTTCGTCTCCCGGTCCGAGTTCGAGGACTCCACCACGTTCTCGTTCCGGGAGGACCGGTGGCGCGACCAGTACTGGGAGGCGGCGCTGGTGGTCGGCGAGAACCGCAGCGCGGCGTCGGCGTTGTCGGCGCTGTACGACACCGTCGTCGACGGCTACTTCACGGGGAACCGCATCGTCCTCGTCAGCGACCGCCCCGACGCCCCGCACGTCTCGCCCGCGACGCTGGCCCACGAACTCGGCCACGCGGTGACCAGCCAGGCGCTGCGGTGGAACGTCGACGCCACGAACCGCGACGCGAGCCTCGCGGCGCGGGGCGTGACCGAGGGCGACCCCAACTCCCTCGACGCGCTGTACCAGCAGCGGTGCCGGGAGAACTGGTCCTGTCTCGACGGCCCCGAGCGCGACGGCGCGGCCGGGGGCCTGACGGGCGTCGACGAGGCCCTGTACGTCCGGTTCGCCATGCCGTACACCATCGGCCCCGACTTCGTGGCCGCGCTACGGGAGGCCGGCGGCTGGGAGACGGTGAACGCCGCGTACCAGAACCCGCCCGAGAGCACCGAGCAGGTCATCCACCCGCGGAAGTACGCGACCGACCCGCCCGTCGAGGTGCCGGTGCCGGACCGCTCGGACGGCAGTTGGGGCCGGTTCCGGGGCCGGACGTCGGGGACCTTCGGCGAGGCGACGCTGTACGCGATACTCCTCCACAACGGCGTCATCGACGCCGGCCCGCCCGCGTTCAACGTCGCCCAGCGGACGGGCCTGAACTACTCCGACCCCGCGACGGCCGGGTGGGGCGGCGATAGCGTCGTCCCGTACACGAACGGCAGCGGCGAGGGCTACGTCTGGAAGTCCGTCTGGGACAGCGAGCGCGACGCCCGGCAGTTCCGGGCGGCGTATCTGGCGGCGTTGCGGTCGAAGGGCGCGCGCGAGGTCCGCGAGAACGTCTACCGCATCCCGGACGGGCCGTTCGCGGATGCCTTCCGGGTCGTCCGGCACGGCCGGACGCTGGTCGTGGTGAACGCGCCCCGCGTGGCCCAGT
>CAZPIG010000019.1:0-21822 GCA_964586205.1 uncultured Halobacteriales archaeon
AGCAATACGTGACCGTGCAGAAAGCGTTTTACGCACCGGACGGTTTCCACGTTGCAATGACGGTCCTCGTCACCGACCCCATCGCCGACGCGGGCATCGAGCGCCTCCGCGAGGCCGGCCACGATGTGGAGACGGCCTACGACGTGGCGGGCGACGCCCTCGCGGAGCGGATAGCCGACGGCGTCGAGGCGCTGGTCGTCCGGTCCGGCACCGAGGTCACGGCGGACCTGCTCGCGGCCGCCGAGGACCTCGTCATCGTCGGGCGGGCGGGCATCGGCGTCGACAACATCGACGTGGAGGCCGCCACCGAGCGCGGCGTCGTGGTCGCGAACGCGCCCGAGGGCAACGTCCGCGCGGCCGCCGAGCACACGGTCGCCATGGCGTTCGCGACGGCCCGCTCCATCCCCCAGGCCCACGCC
Organism: uncultured Halobacteriales archaeon; assembly: GCA_964586205.1. Classification (GTDB taxonomy): domain Archaea; phylum Halobacteriota; class Halobacteria; order Halobacteriales; family CAZPIG01; genus CAZPIG01. The sequence continues at coordinate 420 of CAZPIG010000019.1, forward strand.
CGGCTGCGGGCCGGCGAGTGGGCGAAGGGCGACTACCTCGGCACGGAGCTGTCGGGGCGCACGCTCGGCATCGTCGGGCTCGGGCGGGTCGGCCAGGAGGTCGCCCGCCACTGCGGCGCACTGGGGATGGAGCTGGTCGCCTACGACCCCTACATCGGCGAGGAGCGCGCCGCACAGCTCGGCGCGGAGCTGGTGGACCTGGCGGACTGCCTCGACCGCGCCGACGTGCTGACCGTCCACACGCCGCTGACCCCGGAGACGGAGGGCCTGCTCGGCGACGAGGAGCTACGGCGGATGGCCGGCGGCTACGTCGTCAACTGCGCCCGCGGCGGCGTCGTCGACGAGGCCGCGCTCGCCGCGGCCGTCGCGGACGGCCCGGTCGCGGGCGCGGCGGTGGACGTGTTCGCCGACGAGCCCGTCTCGCCGGACAACCCCCTGCTCGCCGTCGAGGACGTGGTGGCCACCCCCCACCTCGGGGCCAGCACCGAGGCGGCCCAGCAGAACGTCGCGACCAGCATCGCCGACCAGGTGGTCGCCGCGCTCGCCGGCCAGCCGGTGGCCAACGCCCTGAACGCGCCCTCGCTCGACGAGGCCGACTTCGACCGCGTCCGGCCGTACGTGGAGCTCGCGGATACAGCCGGCAAGGTCGCCTCACAGCTCCTCGACGGCCGCGTCGAGTCCGTCGAGGTCGCCTACGAGGGCGAGATAGCCGACGAGGACGTCGAGCTGGTGACCGCCAGCGCCCTGAAGGGCGTCTTCGAGCCCCTCGAGTGGCAGGTCAACGCCGTCAACGCCCCGCGCATCGCCGAAGAGCGCGGCGTCGAGGTGACCGAGAGCCGGACCCGGCAGGCCGAGGACTTCCGGAGCCTCGTGACCGTGACCGTGGGCAACGGCGAGCGGGAGATTCCGGTCCGCGGGACGCTGTTCGCGGGCGAGGAGGCCCGCATCGTCCGCATCGACGGCTACCGCGTGGACGCCATCCCGCACGGCCAGATGATGGTCCTTCGCAACGAGGACGTGCCGGGCGTCATCGGCTTCGTCGGGACGGTGCTGGGCGACCACGGCGTCAACATCGCGGCGATGTTCAACGGCCGCGAGACCATCGGCGGCGAGGCGCTGACCGTCTACAACCTCGACGAGCCGGTGCCCGACGACGCGCGGGCCGCGCTGGCCGGCGACGAGCGGGTGACGGACGTGCGGTACATCACGGTGGACGGTGGCGGGAAGTAGGGTGGGGCGCGGCTGCCGTCCCGAGTGGGGCTGGAAGTAGGGTGCGGTTCGTCACGGCGTCCGGCGAGCGTCCGCGAGCACTACGTAGCGCATATCTGACTCACCGTTGTCGTCCCCACGGTCGCGAGCTGTGTATCGTCTTTCGGCCACAACCCACTCTACTTGTTTCCCCTCGGCACCACCATATAAAGTTGTATGATGGTCTCGGTTCGAGCAGCCGGTGTCGCGAACCCACCGATGTCGCCCGTGTAAATCGAGGCCGCCTGGTCCCCGCCTACGACGATACGCGGGCGAGGGCCCCATTAACGTAACGGGAGCCTCGTCGGATAGGCGAGCGGGGGAACTCTAACTACGTAGCGTCCATCCATATGGCGGTGGCCCGCCTCCGTCCGTCCGTCGCGCGGGCCGCGGGCGCGTCGCATGGAGTTTCCCCCGTCCGTGACCACCGTTCCCCCGGTGGACGCCGCCCCGCGGCCGGCGCGACAGCGCTCGGTGCCGAACGCCCCGGACTCCGGAGGGCCGTCCGGGGCGTACCGCTCCCCCCTACCCGTTTTCGACCGAGTGGACGGAAGCCCGCCCCAGAACAGGTCGCTAAGCCCACCCCAGAACAGGTCGCTATCTCACAGCCCCGCGTACGGCCCGCCCTTCGCCTCCGCGAGGCGCTCGAACTGCTCGTCGGACAGCTCCACGGCCGCCGCGCCGAGGTTCTCGTCCAACTGCTCGACAGTGCGCGCGCCGATTATGGGCGCGGTCACGTCGGGGTGGGCCATCAGCCACGCGAGGCTCACCTGCGCGGGCGTGGCGTCGACCGCCTCCGCCACGGCCCGGACCTCGTCCAGCACGTCGAAGTTCTCGTCGGTGAGGTAGGCCCGCTCGAACCGCGAGGACTCCGCGACCTTCGACTCGCCCGTCAGCCCCTCCTCGCGGGTGTACTTGCCCGTCAGGAAGCCCTGGCCCAGCGGGCTCCACGGGACGACGCCGACGCCGTAGTCGCTGCACATCTCGAGGTAGTCGCCCTCGACCTCGCGGTCCACGAGGTTGTACCGCGGCTGGGAGACGGTGAAGGGCTCCCAGCCCTCGCGGCGGGCTATCTCGTTGGCCTTCGCGACCTTCCACGCGTTCGGCCGGAGCGTCGAGGCACCGAGGTAGTCGACCTTGCCCTCCTCGACGACGCCGGAAAGCGTCTTCATCATCTCGCGGGCGGGCGTCTCGTCGTCCCAGCGGTGGATGTAGAGGAGGTCCACGTAGTCCGTGTCGAGCCGTTCGAGGATTTTATCCACGCGGTGGCGGACGTTCTTGCGGTTGGTACCGCGGCTGTTGGGGTCGCCCTCGCGTATCTGCCAGTATATCTTCGAGGCGACGACGTACTCCTCGCGGTCGCGCTCCGCGAGCCACTCGCCGATCCACTCCTCGGCCTGCCCGCCGCCGTACACGTCGGCGGTGTCGATGAAGCGGCCGCCCGCCTCGGCGTAGGCGTCCAGTAGCTCGAAGGCGGCGTCCTCGTCTATCTCGACGTTGCCCTCCTCGGTCGTCTTGCCGAACCGCCACGTGCCGAACGGCAGTTCGCTCACCTGGAGTCCGGTGCTGCCCAGCGGGACGAAGTCGAGGTCCATGTCGTCCGAGGGTACGCAACGGGGCCCGAAAGGGTTTGAGATTTCGGACGGGGTTTGTGAACGGGTGGCAAGGGGGTGTGAGCGAGCGGGAGAAGTGAGATCGAGGTTCGACGGTTCACGCCGTCTCCAGCGCGAACACGATTCCGGCGTCGTTGCCGACGTAGACGGCCTCGCCGGAGGCGGCGTCCTCGTAGACTGCGGGCGACGAGCGCACGGCCGCGCCGGTGTCGTACGTCCACTGCTCGTCACCCGTGGCTGCATCCAGCGCGTACAGACTGCCGTCGTAGCTCCCCACGTACACCGTGCCGTCGGCGACCGCAGGCGACGACTCGACGTCGCCACCCGTCCCGTAGGTCCACTGTCGCCGCCCCGTCCGCGCGTCGAGCGCGTGGACGGCGTCGTCGGTCCCGCCGACGTACACCGTCCCGTCGACGACCGCCGGCGACGAGTCGACGGCCTCCTCGCTCCCGACGGAGTACGTCCACTGCTTCGTTCCCGTCCCCGCGTCGAGAGTGTACACCTTCCCGTCGGCGCAGCCGAAGTAGACCGTTCCGTCGACCACCGCCGCCGTCGAGAATATCAGGCCGCCCGTCCCGTAGCGCCACTGCTCCTCGCCGGTCGCGGCGTCGAGCGCGTGCATCTCGGTGTCGCCGCCGCCGACGTAGACGGTCCCGTCCGAGAACGTCGGGGACGTGTAGACCTGGTCGTCGCGTCTACCGGCCGTTTGGTACTCCCACTGCTTCTCGCCGGTCGCCACGTCGAGGGCGTACACCTTGGTGTCGCGGCTGCCGAAGTAGACCCGCCCGTCGGCCACCTCCGTTCGGGCCGGCACGTCGCCACCCGCGTTGAACGACCACACGCGATCCCCCGTCGCGGCGTCCAGCGCGTAGACGGTGCTGTCGTAGTTCCCGAAGTAGACGACGCCCTCGACGACGGCGGGCGACGCCAGTATCCAGTCGCCGGTCCGGTAATCCCACTGCTTCGCTCCGGTCGTCGCGTCGAGCGCGTAGATGCTGTGGTCGCGGCTGCCGACGTACACTGTGCCGTCCGCGACAGTCGGTCCGCCCCAGACGCCGGCTCCGGTCTCGAACTGCCACGGGACGTCGCCCGCTGGCGTGGGCGTTGGGGATTGCGTTTGGGGTTCGGTCGACGTCTCGGTTTCGGTCGGCGCGTCCGTTGGCGTATCGGTCGCGGTAGCCGTCGGCGTTCGACTCCCGGCTGACTCCATCGGTTCACTCCCCGACTCCCCGAAACAGCCCGCGAGGGCGGCGCTGGCGGCGGTGCCGAGCGCGTGGAGGACCCGGCGGCGCGATGGAGGGCGCATGGTGTCGTGTTCGGTGGCCCCGGTGTAAATATTTCAGCCACACGATGGCAAATCGTGGTGAACCGTCCCCACGCCACCCACTGCCGCAACGGACGGACTGAAGTGCCAGCCGTCGAAAATCCCCGCCAGTGACCGAGTCGGAGGCGACGGGCGCGGGGACCGAGCCAGCCACGCCCGAGCGGCTGCTCACCGGCCACTCCGGCCGCCTCCTCCTCGCGGCCTCCCTCGGCTGGGCGACCATCCAGACCGGCCGGCTGGTCCTCTCGCCGATGCTGCTCGCGGTCCAGGACTCCCTGCGCATCTCCGAGTTCCTCGCGGGCGTCGCGTTCACCGTGATGTGGGCGCTGTACGCCCTCCTGCAGTTCCCGAGCGGGCGGCTCTCGGACCGCCTCACCCGCAAGACCCTCCTCGTCTCGGGACTGGGCCTCGTCGTGGCCGGCTTCGGACTGCTGGCGTCGGCCCCCACCTACCCCCTGTTCCTCGCCGGCGCGGCCGTCGTCGGCGTCGGCGCGGGGCTGTACCCCACGGCCGCGCGGGCGCTGGTGTCGGACCTGTTCGTCGAGCGCCGCGGCGGGGCGTTCGGGCTGCACACCGCCTCCGGCGACCTCGGCGGCGCGGCCGCCGCCGGCCTCGCGGTGGCCGCGCTCGCCCTCTACACGTGGCGCGCCGCCTACGTCCCCGTCGTCGCCGTCCTCGCCGTCGTGGCGGTGGCGCTGCACCTCCAGAGCCGCGAGCCCTACTCGCTGGCACGGGTGGACCTCGCCGCGGGCGCGACGGCCCGCCGCTTGCTGTCGGCCCGGATGGGCCCACTGCTGGTCGCCTACTCGCTGTACGCCTTCGCGTGGCAGTCCGCGGTCGCCTTCCTGCCGTCGTTCCTCCAGGAGGCGAAGCAGTTCCCGCCGGCGGTCGCCAGCGGCGGCTTCGCCGCTCTCTTCGTCGTCGGCGCGGTGGTGAAGCCCGCCGCGGGAACCCTGGGCGACCGCGTGGCCCGCGAGACGGTCGCTGCGGGCGCGCTACTGGTCGCGGCCGCGGCGCTCGTGGCGCTGCTCGCGGTCGACGGTCGGCTCCCCGTGACGGCCGCCGTCGTGCTGTTCGCCGCGGGGCTGATGTCGTTCCCGCCGGTGATGCAGGCCTACCTGATGGACCTCTTTCCCGACGCGAGCATGGGCGGCGACCTCGGGGCGATGCGGACGGTCTACATCGGCCTCGGCAGCCTCGGCCCGGCCGCCGTCGGCTACGTCGCCGAGCACCTCTCCTTCGCCCACGCCTTCGTGGGCATCCTCGCGGGGGTGGTGGCGAGTGCCGTCATCGTCGTCGGCGTGGCTCGGGGGTGACGGTCGGCGTGAGGAGGCGGTGAATGTCGGCGCGGTGGCTGTCACTGCGGTCGAACGAGCGAGCGCAGTCGACGTGTCGAACGACTGCTACGACGAAAGTTTAAACAGGAAGTGGACGTACCTGTACGTGTATGGCTACAAAGTCGATAACGATAACCGAAGACGCCTACGAACGCCTGAAGGCCCACAAACGGGACGACGAGAGCTTCAGCGACGTAGTGACCCGCCTCACCAGGGGCGACAGGAACGTCACGAAGGGTCTCGGTGCCTGGACCGGCACCGGCCTCGCCGATGCCGTCGAGGGGACTCGCGAGCAGTTCGACCGCGACCTCAGGGAACGAACGGATGCGCTGTCTGGACAGTAGCTTCCTCCTCGACTACCTCGACGAGGACCGCGACGGTTTCCGGGCGGCGAAAGAGTACGTCGAGGCGAACGCGACCCAGCCGTTCTTCGCTCCGACGTTCGTGCTCTTCGAGGTCTTTCGGGGAGCTGCCCGCCTCGACGGCGAGCAGGGAGTTCAGCGTCTCTGTTCGGACCTAGACTGGCTGGAACCGCTCCCGTTCTCGGCAGCCGCAGCGGCCGAGGCTGCAGTCGTCGAGGCCGAGTTACGAGAAAGCGGCCGACCAATCAATCTGATGGATGTCGTCATTGCGGGCACTGCCCGGGAGGCGGGCGCTACGATAGTCACCAGCGACAGCGACTTCGAAGCGGTCGACGGGTTCGACGTAGACAACTACCGAACCGACACCTGACTCTCCGAACGGGCTGCAAAACTGGCACACGACGGGCGAACGCTTAAACGGAGCGGGCCCTTACCCGTGGTAGCTGGTCGCACACGGCCGCCACGTCGCGACCGGTCCCCGCATGCCAGAGAAGCGAACGATTCCGGACAGAGACGAGCACGCACGGCACGCACACCGCCCGGTCTACCCCGGTCGCCACCGCGGGCGACGCCTCCTCGGCGTGGACGCCTACGGCTTCGCCCACTACCGGGCCGGCGACTGGATCGAGATCGTCCGCCACGCCGCCGTCGTATCGGACGGCGAGGACGCTCGGGTCGACCAGCCAGACGCCAGCCCCGAGCGCGCCACTCCCTACGAGCGCGCGAACGACCTCGGCGACGGACGCGCGGGCGACCGCGACGACGCCGACCCGCGCGTCGAGACGGACCTCGTCACGGTCCACGAGATACCCCTCCACCTCGCCGGCGTGCCGCTCGACGAGTACCTCCGCTCGGTCGGCGACTTCCTCGACCCGCTGGCCGAGATGGGCTTCCGACCGGTCGAGGGGGCGGACCCCGACCGCTGGGAGTGGGTGTCGCCGTACGCCCGCGAGTGGGTCGCGGCGTTCGGCGACGGCGAGGGGCCGCCCGACGCCCGCGATTCGGGCGCGGGTGTCTGAGCGGTCCGTCTAGGACTCGCTCTCGCCCTCCCCGCCGTCCGCCATCACGCCCGGCGTCGCCTCCACGGCGTGGATGAACGCGGCGTGGGACCACGCCAGCGGCGACGCGAAGCGGTGGCCCTCCTCGCCGCCCGGCCGCTCGACGAGGTGGCCGGCCGCCGTGGTCTCGCTGCGCACGTCGTCCAGGACGCTGTCGCCGACGCTCTCCTCGCCGAGGCGGTAGAAGGTGGCCGCGAGCAGCAGCGCGCCGGGAATCCAGTCGCCGCCGTCGACGGCCGCGGTCTCCCGGAGGTCCGCCGACAGCCGCTCGGTCTCGCCGTAGGAGCCGGCCCACCCCGTCGGGTAGATGGCGCAGGCGTCGTACGGCATCGGCTCCTTGTGGCTGCCCGCGACGTCCCGGTAGGTCGCGTAGCCGTCCTCGCCGAACAGCTCGGCGGCCACGGCGTCGCCGACCGTCTCGGCTGCCTGCCTGTAGGGCTCCGGGTCGGCCCCCACCGCCTCGGCGAGCGCCGCGCCCGCCCGGAAGCCGCGGTAGGCGAAGGTGTTCGTCCAGAGGCTCTGGCGGACGTCGGTGGGGTACTCCGCGATGTCCGGGGTGGCGGCGAGCAGGCCGTCGTCGTCCATCGCGGCGCGGGTGTACTCGAGGGCCTCCCGGACCGCGGGCCACGCCGCGTCGAGGAACTCCTCGTCGCCGGTCTCCTCGTGTATCTCGGCGACGGCCCACGCGAACAGCGGCTGCTGGTCGTGCTCGACCTCGACGACGCCCGCGAACGCCCCGCTGGCGTCGTAGCACTGCTTGAACGAGCCGTCGCGCTCCTGGACGGCCGGGCAGAACTCCGCGAGCCACTGGCGGGCGAGGTCGGGCTTGCCGACCTTCGCCAGCGCGATGGCGGCGAACGCGCCATCCCGCACCCACGAGGGGTAGTACATCGGCTGGAGGTTCGGCGCGGCGGGGAGGCTGCCGGTCTCGGGGTCGGCGAGCATCCCCAGCGTGACGGCCGAGCGGACGTACGGGCGGGCGAAGCGGTCGTCGATGCCGTCGGTCTCCACGTCGGCGAGCCAGTCGTCCCACCACTCGGCGACGGCGGCCTGCCGGCCGCGCTGGGTGGACTCGAACGACGGTAGCTCGGGGGATGGGTCTTCGCCGGCGCGGACGAAGACGGAGACGCGCTCGACGCCGCCGGGCGGGAGGTCGAGCGGGACCGACAGCCGGCCGTCGAGGTACCGGCCGACGGTGCTGTCACCCCAGCCCAGCCCGCGGGTCGTCTCGTAGTCGACGATGGAGTCATCCGACCCAGCGATGGACCGGGACCGATTCTGGCTCCCCGACGGGCCCGCTCCCCCACGCTCCGCGCGGGCGTCCACCCGGAGGCTGTACGGGCCCTCGAGGTCGTGCCAGACGAGGCCGCCGTCGGCCACCAGACGGTTCCAGTTCGCGTTCCAGACGAGGAACGTCTGGCCGTTGTCGTTGGCGTTGGCGCGTGTGTGGTACCGGAACGCTCCCGACAGACGGTCTCCGGAGACGTTCTCGACGGCGAAGTCCCGCACGAGCGTGCCCGAGCCCGGGTAGACGTACGCCGCCTCGGAGACGTGGAGGTCCCGGCCGGCGTACTCCACGTCGAGGACGCCGGTGCCGTCGCGGTAGGCGACCCGGTGGTCGAAGGCGTCGCCGACGAGCCAGCGGACGTCGTCGCTGTCACCGACTGACCCCCGGTCGTGGTCGGAACCGATTGCGAGCCCCCCGAAGCTGCCCTCCATGGGCTTGCCCCCCTTGCTGCCGGCGAGGGCGTCGCCATCGGTGCCGGCGACGCCGTCGCCCCCCGTGCCGGCGAAGTGCGGCACCTGGTGGGTGAAGCCGGTGTGTGGCGCGAGCAGCGCGGAGAGGCGGCCGGTGGCCGTAAAGCCCGCGCCGAGGCCGTCGGCGGGCGTCGAGACGAAGCCCTCCTCGGCGTTGGTCCGCTGGAGGGCTTCCAGCCCGTCCTCGCGGACCCGGCGGGCGAGCCACCGGACGTGGTCGCGGTTGTACCACCAATCGAGCGCCGACGGGCCCAGCAGTCGCCGGGCCGCGTTGGTCAGCATCTGCAGCCGCTGTCGGGCCGTCCGCCAGAACATCGTCGTGCCCTAGCTGTGCTAGGCTGGACGGTACTTGGCTATGCGTCGCCTTCGGGTGGGTAAGGCGAGGTGAACCACGTCTACTCGCCACGGTAGGCGCTCCGGCTGTGGCGGCCCCGACGCCCGAACTGTCCGCTCCGCTCCTCACCCACCCGCCAGATGCGCCAGCACCCCCTCCACGTCCGCCGGAACGGGCTCGGGAGCCGTCCCCGCCGCAGCGGCCGCGTCGGGGTCCTTCAGCAGGTGGCCCGTCGTCAGACAGACCACGTCCTCGTCAGCCCCCACGACGCCCGCCTCGCGAAGCGCCCGCAGCCCCGCCAGCGACGCCGCGCTCGCCGGCTCGCACCCCACGCCCGCGCCCGCGAGGTCGCGCTGGGCCGCGGTGATGGCGGCGTCGGACACCGCCACCGCCGTCCCGCCCGTCTCCCGGACCGCCGGCAGCGCCTTCGGGGCGTTGACGGGGTCGCCGATGCGGATGGCGGTCGCGCGCGTCTCGACGGACTCCCAGCGGGTCACGTCGTCGGCCCCCGACTCGACCGCTTCGACGAACGGCGCAGCGCCCTCGGCCTGCACCCCCGTCAGGGCGGGCACCTCGTCGGACGCGAGCGCGCCCGCAGCCACCAGCTCGCGGAACGCCTTGCCCAGCGCGGCCGTGTTGCCGGCGTTGCCGACCGGCAGGACCACCCGGTCGGGCCACCCGCCCGCGTCGTCGCGGAACTGCTCCAGCAGTTCGAGCCCGATGGTCTTCTGGCCCTCCAGGCGGAAGGGGTTCAGCGAGTTCAGGAGGTACGCCTCGCCGCGCTCGGAGAGCGCGCGGACCACCTCCAGGCAGTCGTCGAAGTTGCCGTCCACTTCGAGGATGCGCGCGCCGTGCAGGCTGGCCTGCGCGACCTTGCCCGCCGCCACCTTGCCGGCGGGCAGCAGCACCAGCGTCTCCATCCCGGCCCGCGCACCGTAGGCAGCGAGCGCCGCGCTGGTGTTGCCGGTGCTGGCGCACGCGAGGCGCTCGACGCCCAGCCGTCGGGCCACGCCGACGCCCACCGTCATCCCGCGGTCCTTGAAGCTCCCCGTGGGGTTCGCGCCCTCGTGCTTGACCCGGAGGCTGCTCACGTCGGCGTCGTCGGCCAATTCCGGCAGGTCGTACAGCGGCGTGTCGCCCTCCCGGAGCGTGATTCCTGCATCGAGGGGCAGTGCGTGGGCGTATCGCCAGACACCGCGGCCCGAGAAGTCCTCGAACGTCGGGAGGTCGGCCAGGCGTACGTCGAGCAGGCCGCCGCAGTCGCAGGTGTACCGGACCTCCGCGAAGGGGGCGTAGGTGGCTCCGCAGTCGACGCAGGCGAGCCAGACGCCGTCAGTGGCGTCGTCCAGTGATGGGGTGGAGGTGGTGTCTGGAGGCGGCGTCCCACCGCCAGCGTCGTCGGTCATGGCTCGGGGAAGGCGGTGGAGTGTCAAAAGGAGCGGGGTCCTACGGAGTCCGAGCCCGACGGGGCTCCTCGCCCGCCTCGGTCTCGTCCGCTTCGGCCTCACCCCGACTACCGTCCTCGTTTCCGGTCGCCCTCCAGCGGCGCTGCACGCAGTACCGGTGGAGGTAGCCGAACGTCGCCGCCACCACCGCGTTCTCCGCCTGAAGCGCGACAGCAGCGGGGAAGTATATCGGGGCGAGCGCGGTGCCAACTCCGAAGAGGAACGTCCACGAGAGGTTGTACTGGGCCAGCAGGTGCCACGTGTCGCCGTCCAACTCCCACCAGAACATCTATCGGGCGTACCCGACCAGCGTTTGGAGCATCCCGAAGACGCCGACGGCGATGCCGACGCCAGCGACGACGGTGACGGGTACTCGGAGTAACTCCACGGAGACACCCACGTGAATCAGGTAGAACAGCACGAGGCTCGCGAGCGCGCCGAGGAGCATGGCTACCTGCTGCAGGTCGTGGACAACGCCGGGGCTACTGCCGGTCGGGACGCTGTCAGTGTGCGGTTCGCCGTCGGTGGGGACTTCCGTACTCATGGTGTTCGTGCGTGGGTCGAACTGGTGCCAGGATCGACTATAAACCCTCGGACGGTGGAACATCCCACACTATAGGAGGTAATTGGATGGTCTTCGAAGCGGATCTCCGAATAACTTGGTCAACGGTTTTTGGAGTGGAGAGGTAGATCTCTGGCGGTATGGGAGCGTTGGGTAAGAATGTGGCGTCGGTGGGGAGTGTATTGAGATCGGCGTCCTCGAATCCATCGGTCACCGCATGAAAGGAGTCCAGTGGCGAAATGGAAATGAAAGTGTCGGTCACAATCAATGGGAACGTGGAGATGGATGGAGATCACACGCTACGACCGAGGCAGAGGGCTGTGAATCTACCGTGAATTTTGCACGCCGCGAACCCCCATTGCGCTGTCCAATAAGAGGCCTCTCTATCCCCGGAAAGTCGCTTACAGCTCTATTTAAGAGACGTTTGTATTATTCCCAAACTCCATAAACTATTTCATACTAAGATATTTACTAATCAACGGTCCCCGATGACAAGCGAGAAGTTACTAGAGGTAGTGACGAAACGGTCCGCAGTCATCGACTGTTTGGCGGACGATATAACCGACAAGCGGGAGATCGAAGCGGAACTCGACATCTCCCGGCAGACAGTCGGAAGAGCACTTAACGAACTCGAATCGGCGGGGGTAGTCAGGTTCAGAAGTGGTTACGAACTCACCCTCCTGGGGGAACTGGCCTATCGTAAGTACGCCGAGCTCGTGGTGCTGTACGAATCACTCAGTTCGGCAGCACCGATATTGACGCTACTCCAGGCAGGTAGTCGAATCGACCGCCGACTGTTCGATGGGGCCGACGTCGAACTCGTCGACCCGGAACTCCCCTACGGACCGATTGCCACCATGGAGGAGCGGATCAGAACGAGTGACAGAGTCGTCGCTTACTTCCCTCGCATCTTTCCCCAAACCCTGGGAGTGGTGGAGAACCTGGTGTCGTCGGAACGTATCAATTGCGAGCTCTTCTTCGAGTGGGGTTTGGTCGAAAAACTGTTGGGGCGACACGAAGAGGCGGTGGAGACGCTTATAGACTCGAAAAATAGTACTGTTTCCGAAGTAAAGGACGGCTTCCCGTTCGGGTTCGCGCTCCTCGACGACGAAGCGTGGGTCTGCGTGTTCGATGGGGAAGGTGGAATCAGAGGGACAATTTCCTCCGAATCGGCCAGCGCCATCGAGTGGGCGACCGAACTGTTCGAATACTGCCAAAATCGAGCGACGACGCTCTCTTGGTACGAGGTGGAAGCGCGACCAGAGTGAACGAGTGGCTCAGAGGACTGTAACGAGGCCATCGCCTCTCGAACATACCTCATGTGAGTTGGCCGTGCACGCGCGTCACGGGCAGGTTTCGAAGAAGCGCACGTACATACCCACCGTCTCGTCGGCTCGAAGCGCGACGGTGAACCGGGCGCAGTCGTGGTCGTCGTACTCACCGTCGTAGAGGTCGTTCGCGTAATCCGTGGAGGTAGACACCGTCGACCCCCAATCGGTCTCCACCTCGACGGCGTACAGTCCCATCACAGACATCCAATCGTGGTCGATTCGCTGCTCGTCCGTTTCGCTATCGGCGGGCCCAATGCTGTACTCGCCCTCGAAGACCTGCTCGCCATCCCTAGAGATGCGGAGGGTGACGTCGTGTCCCGCGTCCAGGAACGTGAAAATGTCCACGTGAGCTAGCTCGAACCGTTTTCTGTGACCGAAGCCGGGGACGACCGATACACACCCTGCTGTCGCCGAGAGCGCCGCTGGTGGCACTGTCGCGAGCAAGCGTCGTCGAGAGCGGGAACCCATGGACGAGCCGTCACCTCGAAGCGACTTGTCGTTTTATCCTCGGAGGGGCACGTGGAAGAACGCCCGTCGGACGCCTCGAAGAACCGTCCAGAGGAGGCCGACGGAGAATCCTCGCTGCGCCCCCGCCTCACTCCGCCGCGCGCGTGCCGCGGCGCTCACTCCGTTCGCGCCGCGCGCTCCCCGAACTCCTCGATGCGCTCGTGGACCTGCTCGGCCCACTCGTCGAGCGCCTCGTGCATCCGCTCCTTCGCGGTGGGCAGGTCCACGGCGCTGTACTGGTAGACGTACCCCCCGGAGTCCAGCAGCCGGCGCTCGCGGGCGACCAGGCCCTTCTCCAGCAGCCGGGTCAGCGACCGATTGACGTTGCTCCGGTCGCGCTCCAGGTCGTCGGCTAGCTCCGCGACCGTGCTGGCGGGGCTGCCGAGCAGCGCGAGGTACGTCCGGCTCTCGCGGTCGTGGATGCCGAACACGCAGGCCATGATGTCCCGGAAGGCGACCGTCTCGTCCTCCATCAGCGCCCGGAAGGTCACCTCGTCGTCGCTCATACGGGCACTTACTGTGGAACGGTAATGAAACCGTGCACTCTCCAGTCCCGGCGTCGCGCCGTCACTCCTCGTCCCGGGCGTACCCCTGCTGGTCGATGCAGGTGCGCATCTCGGCCTCGCTCTCGTGCTTGTGCAGCGTCGTGGGCGTGTCGCAGTAGTAGACGCTCCCGTCGTGGCGCAGCGTCACCTCGTGGTCCGTGCCGAGCATCTCGATCCGGACGACGACCCGCCGGCCCTCGTTCAGGGCCGCGATTATCTCGTCGGCCGATAGCTCGCCCGCGCTGGCCCGGAGTGGCTCCGCCATCGGTCGGCCCCAGGGTCCGGACCCCCTTCAACGTTCGTCCACGTCCCGTGCACGCACTCGTCGGCCCGTTCACCCGCCGTCCCGCAGCCGCTCCGCCGCGTCCGTCACCACCGCCACGGCGCGGTCGAAGTCCGCGAGGGCGAGGCGCTCGTCGGGCGCGTGGTCGAGCGCGGGGTCGCCAGGCCCGTAGGTCGCCACCGGGCAGTCCCACGCCCCGGCGTAGAGGTTCGCGTCGCTCGTCCCCGTCTTGCGGACGTGGCGGGGCGCGCCGCCCGCGGCGCGGACGGCCGCCCGCAGCGCCCGGGCGACGGGCGAGCGCGGGTCGCCGAGGTGGGGCGGGACCGCGCGGCCCCACTCGACGGTCGCCGCGCTCTCGTCGCCGTCGCCACCGGCCGCGCCGTCGTCACAGCCGACAGCCCCCTCGACGGCCGACCGCACCGCCGCCGCGCCGACGCCCGGCGGCAGCCGGAACTCCGCCTCGACGGTCGCCGCGACCGACAGGCCGTCGTCGCTGGAGCCGCCGTCGAACCGGGTCGGCGTCGCGGTGACGCGCTCGAACACCGGATCGTCGGAGTCACCGAAGGTCGCCGTCAGTGCCTCGACGTCCGTCCACCACCGCATCGTCCGCTGGACGGCGTTCGGCTCCGGGCGCGAGGAGTGGGCCGACGGCGTCGCGGTCCGGTAGGTGCAGCGGACCAGCCCCCGGTAGCCCAGCGTGACGCCCTCCCAGCCGCCGGGCTCGCCGTTGACGACCGCGTCGGGCTCCGCGCGGTCGTCGAGTAGGTGGCGAGCGCCCCGCGAGTCGGTCTCCTCGCCGGTGACGCCCGCGAAGCTGACCCCCGCCCGCACGGCCGCGACGGCCATGGCGACCAGCGGGCCCGTCGCGTCCACGCTGCCGCGACCCCAGAGCTCGCCCTCGACCACGCGGACCGGAATCTCGCCGGCCACGGTGTCGAGGTGGGAGGTCAGCAGCACCGCATCGTCGGCGGGCGCGCGGACGTTGCCCGCGCCGTCCACGAACGCCTCGCGGCCGCGGCGCTCGAAGAACGCGACGAGGCGGTCCGCGACGGCGGCCTCCTCGCCCGACGGCGACGGCGTCTCCACGAGGTCGACCAGCAGGTCGCGGGCCTCGGGGTCGGTGGGGACGCCCGCGGCGTCGTCGCCGTTCGCCGCGTCCACGGCGTCGTCGCCGTTCGCGGCGTCCGCGTCGCCGTGACCACCCATCACGACACACCGTCCAGCACGGCCGCCAGCGCCTCCACCACGCGGTCGGCGTGGGCCTCGGTGACCGACAGCGGCGGCAGCAGGCGGACGACCGACCGGCCGGCGGGCAGTGCGAGCAGAGCGTGCTCGACGGCGAGGTCGCGCAGCACGCGGGTCGCGCCGCGGCGGACCTCGACGCCGACCAGCAGCCCCTCGCCGCGAACCGCCCGGACCGGGAGGTCCGCAGCCCGTAGCTCGGTCCGGAGGTGCTCGCCCACGCGGGCCGCGTTCGCGGCGAGCCCCTCGTCGGCGAGCACGTCGAGCGTGGCCGCCGCCGCGGCGGCCACGACGGGCCCGCCGCCGTACGTCGAGCCGTGCGGGCCCGCGCCGTCGGCCAGCCGGTCGGCACAGAGCGTAGCCGCCGCGGGGAGCCCCGAGGCCAGCCCCTTGCCGACGGTCAGCGCGTCGGGGACCACGCCCCGTCGTTCGCAGGCCCAGAGACCGCCGGTCCGGCCGAGGCCGGTCTGGACCTCGTCGAGCACGAGCGCCGCGCCCGCGTCGTCGGCCGCCTCGCGGGCCGCCGCGAGGTAGCCCTCCGGGGCCGGCCGGACGCCGCCCTCGCCCTGGACGGGCTCCAGTATCACGGCCGCCGTCTCGTCGTCGACGGCGTCGGCGAGCGCGTCGCTATCGCCGTAGGGGACGAACGTCACGTCCGCCAGCAGCGGCTCGTAGGGCTCGCGGTACTGCCGCTTCCACGTCGCCGAGAGCGCGCCCATGGTGCGGCCGTGGAAGCCGCGCTTCGCCGCGACGACGTCCGCCCGTCCGGTGGCGCTCCGGGCGAACTTCAGCGCGGCCTCGACAGCCTCGGTCCCGGAGTTGCAGAGCCAGACGTTCCCGCAGCCGTCCGGCGCGGCGGCCGCGAGCCGGTCGTAGAGCGCGTCGCGCGCGGCGACGGGGTAGGAGGCCTGGACGAACGGGAGCCGCTCCAGTTGCTCGGTCGCCGCATCCACCACGTCCGGGTGGGCATGGCCGACCGGCGCGCAGCCGTAGCTGGCCCCGAAATCGAGGTACTCGGTCCCGTCCGCGCCGCGGAGGTGGACGCCCTCCCCGCGGGCGAGGCGGACGGGCTTCTCGCCGACGACGAAGCCGCCCGTCATCCGGAGCCCTCCGTGCTACTCGCAGTGTTCTTCCCTTCGACCGCGCCGGGCAGCAGCACCGTCCCGCGGCCGTCGAGCGCCGCGAGCACGGGGTCGCGCACCGAGGCGTCCGCGACGGTCACCGACGCCGCGCCGCCGGAAAGCGCCTCGCGGGCGGCCATCACCTTCCGGCGCATGAAGCCCTCGGCGGCCTCGGTGACGGCGACGAACTGCTCCGGGGTGGCGGCCCGCTCGATGCGGCTGTCGCGGTTCTCGGGGTCGGCCAGCACGCCGGGGACGTCCGTCAGCACCACCAGCGCGGCCGACAGCGCCGCCGCGACGGCGGCCGCGGCGCGGTCGGCGTCGGCGTTGACCGGCGTCCCGTCGTCGGCCAGCATCGGGACGGTGACCACCGGCACGTAGCCCGCCTCGAGGAGCGTCCACAGCAGGCCGTCGTTCACGCGCTCTATCCGCCCCGAGTGGTCGCCGCGGCGGACCACCTCCCTGCCGCCCTCGCGGACCCGGACGGCGGACTTGCGCGGGCCGGCGAGCAGCCGGCCGTCCACGCCGGAGAGGCCGACCGCGTTCACGCCGGCGGCCTGCAGGTCTGCGACGAGGCCCGTGTTCAGCTTCCCGGGCAGCACCATCTCGAAGACCTCCATCGCGCGCTCGTCGGTGAACCGCCCGACGACGCCGTCGGGCGTCTCGACGTACTCGGGCTCCTCGCCCAGCTCGTGGAGGGCGTCGTCCACGGCCGTCGAGCCGCCGTGGACCACGACGACCAGCCGGCCGGTGGCGGTGAGGTGGGCCACGTCGGCAACCGCGCCCGCGGGGTCGACGGCCCGCGCGCCGCCGACCTTGACGACGACCGGCGGGTCGGAGCCGTCCTCGCCCCCGGTCCCCGAACGCCACTCGCCGTCGTCGCCCCGGCTACTGCGCCCCGTCACGGTGCCCCCACGGGGTGCAGCCCCCGGAAGTCGAAGCCCGCCGTCTCCTCGACGCCGAGCGCGACGTTCGCCGCGTGGACCGCTTGCCCAGCCGCGCCCTTCACGAGGTTGTCGATGGCGCTGAAGACGACCACGCGGCCGCCCGCCTCGTCCACGGCGAATCCGACCTCCGCGACGTTCGTCCCGGCCACGGCCTTCGGCTCGGGGGAGCGGTACGGGCCACTGCCGCCGGCCACGAGGCGGACGAACGGCTCGTCGTCGTACCTCTCGCGGTAGGCCGCCCAGAGGTCGCCCTCGTCGGGGACCGGGTCGGGAAAGAGGTGGCAGGTCGCGGCCGCGCCCCGGGTCACGTCGACGGCGTGGACGGTGAAGCGGGCGTCGACGCCCACCTCCTGGGCGACCTCCGCCTCGTGGCGGTGGCCCGCCGGCGCGTACGGCCGGACCACCCCGGAGCGCTCGGGGTGCGAGGAGGCCACGCCGCCGCCCCGGCCGCCCTCCGAGGAGCCGACCTTGAGGTCCACGACGAGCGGGTCGTCGGCGTCCAGAAGGCCCGCCGCCACGAGGGGGTGCAGCCCGAGGATGGCCGCCGTGGCGTTGCAGCCGCCGGCGGCCACGAGAGCCGCGCCCGGGAGGTCCGCGCGGTGTAGCTCGGGGAGGCCGTAGACGGCCGTCTCCAACAGTTCGGGACGCTCGTGGTCGCCGTGCTCGTCGCCGTAGTGCTCGGCGTACGCCTCGGGGTCGGAGAGTCGGAAGTCGCTGCTCAGGTCCACGACGAGGTCGGCCGCGTCGCGGAAGTGGTCGATGCGCTCCATGGAGACCCCGTGGGGCACGGCGGCGAACAGCACGTCCACGGACGCGAGGTCCGCCGGGTCGGAGAAGCGGAGGTCGAGGTCCCGGAGGTTCGGGTGGACCGAGCCGACGGTCCGGCGCTCGTGTTCGCGGCTGGTCGCCTGGACGAGGTCGAACTCGGGGTGGCCCGCGAGCAGCCGGACCGCCTCGCCGCCAGCGTAGCCGCTGGCCCCGACGACCGAGGCGGTGAAGCGGGCGGTCATCCGGTGGTCACCTCCACTCTGGATTCGTCCACGGCCGCCACGTACTCGTCCAGCCACGCGACGACGGCGTCGGCCACGTCCACGTCGACCGTCTCGGCGAGCGCCGTGAACTCCACGGCGTGGTTGACCTCGTGGACGGTGTATCCCGGTCCGTCGCCGCCGGTCCCGTCCGCACCGGTCGAGTCGCCCCCGGTGTCGTCCGACTTCTCCACGCCGGTCTCCATCAGGTCCACGCCGAGCAGCCCCCCGCCGACGGCCTCGCTGGCGCGGGCCACCAGCTCACGGACCGTCCCGTCCACGGCGAACGGCTCCGTCTCGGCTCCCTTCGCGGCGTTGGTGAGCCAGTGGTCCGACGAGCGCGCCATCGCGGCGACCGGCTCCCCGCCCGCGGCGAGCACCCGAACGTCGCGGCCGGGCTTGTCGACGTACTCCTGGACGTAGAAGACGCCGTGCTCGTAGTGGCCGAGCGTGTCCTTGTGCTCGACCAGCGCCTCCGCGGCGCTCCGACTCTCGACCTTGGCCATCAGCCGCCCCCACGACCCGACGACGGGCTTGAGCACGCAGGGGTAGCCGAACGACTCGACGGCCGCCAGCGCGCTCTCGGGCGTGAACGCCACCTCCGTCGCGGGCGTCGAGACGCCCGCCGCCGACAGCGCGAGGCTGGTGCGGACCTTGTCGGCGCAGGTGGCCACCGTCCCGGGGCTGTTGACGACCGGCACGCCCGCGGCCTCGCAGAAGCGGCCGAGGTAGCGGCTCCGGCTGGCGGCCACGCACCGGTCGAGCACGACGTCCTGGTCCGAAATCGGGGCAGTGGTCTCCGAGAGCCCGAAGCGGTGGTCGCGCACGTCGATGCGCGTCACCTCGTGGCCGCGGTCCTCGAGGGCCGCGAGCAGGCGCTTCTCGTCCCGGTGGATGCGCGAGTAGGCCAGTCCGACGCGCATCACTCCCCCCAGTCCTCCTCTAGCTCGGGGGCCCGCTCGACGGCGGCCGGCTCGACGCCGGTGACCTCTAGCTCGGCCCCGCAGGTCGCACAGTCGAGTATCTCTCCCACGATGGCGTCGTCGGGCAGGCCGACCGCGGCCCCGCACTGCACGCACTCGGTCATTGCGCCCGGAGGTGGGGCGCGGAGGTACTTAACAATTCCGAACTTACCAAATTCTCAACATAACAAAAAGCTGCCGCTACGCGAGGGAGAAGGCGTACGAGCCGCGTTCGACGGTTCCGGTCGTCGTGTCATGTTCTGTACGTCCCCGGCCGGGGACGGCGGCAGCGGCGGGGTGGCCGGCTGTCGTCGCGGCGGGGTCGGGGACGTCGGCGGTCGCCGTCGCGGCGGCAGCGGCGACGTGAGCCGTCGGCGTCGCGGGCGTGGAAGCGGCGGCGTTTCCGGCCGTCGTCGCGGCGGTCGGCGCGACTGCCCCGCAGAGTCGTCCGTCGCCATCCCCGAATCACCCATAGCTCGCCACCTCGCTCTCCAATTCGTCGGCCGCCGCCGCGAGGGCCTCGCGCCGCTCCGCGACCGCGGCGGCGTCCTCGTCGTAGCCCGCCCGGAACCGCGATAGCTGGTCCGCGACCGCCGACGGGGCCGGGCCGCCCCGCGAGTCGCGGGTCCGGACGCTCCCGGCAGGGTCGAGCCGGCGCTCGACGGCCGCTCGCTCGACGAGAGCGTCGAGGGGCTCCCCGAGGTGCTCGCAGGCGGCCGCGTCAAGCGCGTCGTAGTCGGCCGCACCGGCCGCCCGGACCACGCGGTGGGCGGTCCGGAAGGGGACGCCGCTCGCGGCGAGCAGGTCGGCGACCCCCGTCGCCGTGGCGAAGCCGTCGCCCGCGGCCGCCGCGAGGGCGGCCTCGTCCCACGTCGCGGTGGCGACCGCGCCGGCCGCGACCTCGGTGGCCTCCGTGACCGCGTCGACCGCGCGCCACGCGTGGGGTGTGGCGCGCTGGAGGTCGCGGTTGTACGCCCGCGGGAGCCCCGAGAGCGTGGTCAGCAGGCCCGACAGCGAGGCGGCGGCGTCGCCGGCGGTCGCCCGGACCAGCTCCGCGGCGTCGGGATTGACCTTCTGGGGCATGATGGACGACGTGGAGGCGTAGTCGTCGGCCAGCACCACGAGCCCGTCGCCCGACAGCGCCACGAGGTCCGCGGCGAGCCCGGAGCACGTCGTCGCGAGCGCCGCGAGCGCGGCGACCGACTCCACGAGGAAGTCCCGCGCCGAGACGGCGTCGGCGGCGTTCTCCACGAGTCCGTCGAACCCCAGGAGGGCGGCCGTCCGCTCGCGGTCCACGTCGAACGGCGTGCCCGCGAACGCGGCCGCGCCCAGCGGCGACCGATTGGTCCGGTCGTACGCGTCGAGCAGGCGGCCGGTGTCGCGGGCCAGCGCGCCCGCGTACGAGAGCAGGTGGTGGCCGACGGTGGTCGGCTGGGCCGCCTGGCCGTGGGTGTAGCCCGGCATAGTGGTCTCGCGGTGGTCGTCTGCGGCGTCGAGCAGCACCGCCCGGAGGTCGAGGCTCGCCTCCGCGGCGTCGAGCAGGTCCGCGCGCAGGCGGTAGCGGATGCAGGTCGCCACTTCGTCGTTGCGGCTGCGGGCGGTGTGCATCCGGCGGCCGGCGTCGCCCGCGCGCTCGACGACCGCCGTCTCGACGGTGGCGTGGACGTCCTCGCCGCCCGGCAGGGCGGCGTGGCCGGCCGCCTCGACCTCGGCGAGGGCGTCGAGGACCGCCGCGGCCGTCGCGTCGTCCAGGACGCCCCGCTCGGCGAGCATCACGACGTGCGCGCGGTCTACGGCGAGGTCCGCCGCGAAGATGCGCTCGTCGGCGGCGAGCGAGGAGAGGAAGCCGCGGGCGGGGCCGCCGCTGAAGCGGTCCCCGCGGACCACGTCGCCGGCGTCCCCGCCCGCCATCACCGACCCTCCACGAGCGGGCCGTCGTCCGTGGCGAGGGCTTCCTCGTTCTCTTCCGCGACGCCGTCGGGGGCCACCCGCCGCGCCAGCCGCGACTGGAAGCCGTGGTACTTCGCCACGCCCGTCGCGTCGGCCTGCTCGATGCCGGCGACGTCCTCGGTGTCGAACGACGCCGCCGACGCCGAGTAGACCGCGTACGGGCTCTCGCGGGCGACCGGACGGGCGTGCCCGCCGGCCAGCCGCACCGTCGCGGTGCCGGTGACCCGCCGCTGGGTGGCCGCGACGAACGCCTCGAGGGCCTCGACGAAGGGGTCGTCCAGCAGGCCCTCGTAGGCCTTCTCGGCCCACGCGTCGTCCACGCGGGCCTTGAACTGGCGCTGCTCCTTCGTCAGCACGAGCCCCTCGAGGGCCTCGTGCGCAGCGAGGAGCGTCGTCGCCGCGGGGTGCTCGTAGTTCTCGCGGACCTTCAGCCCGAGCATCCGGTC
>CAZPIG010000020.1:0-21795 GCA_964586205.1 uncultured Halobacteriales archaeon
GAGCTCGACTACACGGTCACCTACCACGACCCCTGTCACCTCGGGCGGTTCAACGCCGAGTACGAGGCCCCGCGCGCGCTGGTCGAGGCCACCGGCTGCGACCTCCACGAGATGCCGCGCAACCGCAACGACTCCTTCTGCTGCGGTGGCGGTGGTGGCGGCGTCTGGATGGAGTTCGACGAGGACCCCAAGCCCAGCGAGGAGCGCCTGCGGGAGGCTCTGGAGGACACCGACGCCGGCGCGGCCGTCGAGAAGTTCGTCGTCGCCTGCCCGCAGTGCACGACGATGTACGAGGACGGCCGCAAGACGGGCGGCTACGAGGACGACATCGAGGTGGTCGACGTCGCGGAGCTACTGGTGGAGGCAGTGGGGGCGGAGGAGCGGGCCGGACTGGCGTAGGTGCCTATTCGTCGAGCTCCGGGCCCGCCGCCGCGTGCCGGCCGCCCCGGGGCGACCCGTCGAGGGGCTCGTCGCGCTCCGCGTCCGGACCGTCGCCCGGCGAGGAGGCGGCTGACTCGTCCGGGTCCGACGCCTCGCCGCAGGAGGCCGCCTCCCCGGTCCCGTCCCCCGTCGCTCCGAACCCCTCCTCGGACAGGTACCGGTCGCCCCACTTCCCGAGCGCCTCGACCACCGGCTCGAGGGCCTCGCCCGCCGGGGTCAGCGAGTACTCCACGCGTCGCGGTCGCTCGTTCACGACGCGGCGTTCGACCACGCCGTCCTCGGCGAGGGCTTCGAGGCTCTCGGAGAGCACCTTGCCCGTCACGCCGCCCATGCGCTCCTGGAGGGCGCTGAATCCGAGCGGGCCGTCGCGGAGCAACAGCCGCACGATGACGGGATGCCACTTGTTGCCGATGACGTCCATCGTACACGTGACCGCACACCACTCCTCGTCCTCGCACCACGACGCTACGCAGTCGTCCGGGGGGTCACTGTCGTCGAGGTCCGGGTCCGCCATGGTTCTCGTTAGAGGTCGAGCGGAAAAAATCCCCCGCTCTCGCGTTCGACTTACCGTACGGTTAGCTGAGAGTTATGGTGACCCGGCCCGGGGAGACGAACGGGACGGGTACGGAGGCTACCCACACCCGGTTCGGCCGTCGGTTCCGCGGGGGTGGTCGGCGGCCGGCCGGAGCCACCGCCGTCGTGGCGGTCGGCCATCCAGCCCGCGGTCGGGGCGGTCGGCATGGCACACACCCGCTCCGACCGACCTCCGCTCGTCCCGTCCCGCGACGCCACAGGCATCGCTTCCGGTGGGCCGAGGCCCCGTCCGCCAATCGCGCGCCACGAACGCCGGACCGTCCTCCCGAACCGTCGCAGCGGACAGTCGCCTCGTCGCCGACCTCAGAGTATCTGGAGGCCGCCTCCTCAGAGGATTTGAAGGACGCCGACGGTCCCGAGCGCGAGGATGGTCTCGAAGGAGAGGGTGCCGAGCGCCGACAGCGCCACGAACCTCCGGTCGTCCATCTCCGCGAGGCCGGCGGGGACGGTCAGCATCCCGCGGGTGAACAGCAGCGTGTTGCTCACGGGTACCGCGACCAGCCCCCACCGCTCGAACCACCGCTCGAAGCGCGCCAGTTGGTCGTCGCTGACCCGGAACCACGGCCGCTCGAGGAGGCGCTCGCGGCCCCAGCGCTTCGCCAGCAGGAAGAGGAGGTACTGGCCGATGGTCGCGCCGACGACGGCCGTGGCGAGGATGAGGGCGTAGACGGGCAGCGAGTCGGGCGCGACGGTCGTCTCCATCGCCATGCCGACGGCCGCGGGCACGAGCGTCTCGCTCGGCGCGAAGTAGAGCAGCATCGCGCCCTCGAGGACGAACACGCCGAACAGCGCCGCGAGCCAGTACTGGCGCAGCAGCGTCCGGAAGTACGCCTCGTCCCTGTTGAAGAACAGCCAGACGCCCAGCACGGCGAAGGTCCCGAACAGCACGAACACGCCGTAGTCCATCGCCAGCCGGCGGGTCGAATCCCGGACGCGTGTCGAGAGTGCGAGCGGCGTCGCCGCGAGCGCGAGGAGGGACAGCACCAACGCGAACTCGTGGGAGACTCCGAGCGGGGCCATCTCTACGGGCGTTTGGTCTACGGAGGCGAGTATAGGTCTTGCCGTTCGGGACGGCTGGTCAGGACGCCTCGTCGGAGTGTTCGTCCCGCTCGGCGGCCGCGAGTATCTCCGCGACCTCCCGCCTGTCGAGGTCGCTCCGTGCGACCAGAGCCCGTATCATCTCGGGATCGACGGGCGGGAGGGCGTCTGGTCCGCCGGTGGTCCGCCCTCGACCCGTCAACTGGTCGCCGGCGTACGCCCCGATGACGCCGCCGACCCCGCCCACGAGGAGCAGCGCGAGCGTCCACACGCCGGCGAACTCGCCGAACACGCTGATCGCCGCCAGTGCGAACGAGCCACTCCCCACGAGGGCTCCGGATACCGCCGCGCCCGTGTCGAATCGGCCACGAGATCCCGTTCGGGTCGTGATGGTATCACCCCGGCGTGTTCCGCCGTCGGTGGTCGTTGGCGGTCCCCTGCCATCAATGTTCTCCACCGCTCTCGCCAGGTGCGCGTGGCTCCGTATCAACAAGCGGAAGTGCTGCTCGAGCTGGCTCCCGAGGTTGGTTATCCAATACACCGACAACGAAGAGATGGCTCCGGTGGCGACGATTCCGACGAGGAGGACCTGCGTGCCCCCGCGCAGAGTACCGACGGTCGAACCGTAGACCGACGGTCCTTCGGCGACGGCCGCCGAGCTGAGGACTCCCAGGAGGAAGAACCGCACCTCCTCGTTCACCGACCGCCAGCGGTCGAGGAGTGTCATCTGTGGACGGAGGTGGCCGCGCCATCCGACATAAACCGTCGCCCAGTCGGCGGTCGTGTTCAGCGTACGCGGAATCCGAAGTCCCCGGCCGGTCAGGACGCCTCGTCGGAGCGGTCGTCGCGCTCGGCGGCCAGCAGCAGCGCCGCGACCCACCGTCTGTCGAGGTCGCTCTGCTCCACCAGCTCCAGTATCGTCTCGGGGTCGGCGGGCGGGAGGGGGTGGGGCTCGCGGGTGGGCAGGCCCCACCGGACGAGGTGGTCGCCGGCGTACGCCCCGAGGACGCCGCCGACCGCACTCACGAGGAACAGCGGGAGCGAACCAACTTCGAAGAATCCACCGAACAGTCCGAGCGCTACCAGCGCGAAGGAGGCACTCCCGGTGAGGGCTCCGGAGATAGCAGCACTCGTGTTGACGTTACTCCCGGATTTCCGTCCGTGCATCGACGTACGACCTCGGTGTGCTCCGCCGTCGGTAGCAGTTCGGGTGGTACCTCCATCAATGTTGTCCACTATCCGCGCCAGATACACCTGACCTCTCCGCAGTATCGGGAAGTACCGCTGGAACTGGCCTTCGATCTGACGGGTGGACCAGAAGGAGAGCCCGCCCGTGACGGCGATTCCGCCGAGAGTTATCTGCGTACCTACTTCCAATCCTCGGAAGACGCCTCCAGCGAGCGATACCACGAGGGATCCCACTGTCGCGATACCGAGCCCCAATACCAGGTACTGCCGCCCCTCGTCCAGCGACCGGTAGTATTTCAGGAGGGTCATCGCCGGGCAGAGGTGGCCGCCCCCTCTCGTATAAACCGTCGCCCGGCCGTCCACTCGGGTCCGACAGACGGTCGTCGGCTCCGCGCTCGCCGAACGGGCCCTTACACTACTTCCAGCAGCGCGTCGATATCCTCGGCCGTGTTGAACGCGTGCACCGACGCCCGCACCGTGCCCTCGGGGTACGGGAGCGGTCGCACCGTCACGCCCGCCTCGGCGGCGCGCTCGACGAACTGCTCGGGGTCCGTCCCCGTCACTCGGAACGTCACCAGCCCCGACTCGTACTCGCGGGGGCTCAGCAGGGCCTCGGGCCCGAGTTCGTCCACCAGGCCCTCCTTCAGCCGGTCGGTCAGGCGCTCGACGCGCTCGCGGATGGTCCCGATGCCGACCTCGCGGTGCACGTCGATGGCCTCGCCCAGCCCCGCGTAGGTGGCCGGGGAGGTGGTCCCGACCTCGAATCGCCGCGCCGCGGCCGCGTACTCCGGGACGGCCGCCCCCGGCTCCGCCATGCTCCGGTAGCCGACGAGTCCGGGCGACAGCTCCTCGGCCGCGTCCGCGCGGGCGTACAGGAAGCCGGCCCCCCACGGCCCGAGCAGCCACTTGTGCCCCGCCGCCGCGGCGAAGTCGACGCCCCACTCGCGGACGTCCACGGGGACCTGCCCCACGGACTGGACGGCGTCCGCGAGGACGAGCGCGCCCGCGTCGTGGGCCACCTCCACCACCTCGGCGACGGGCAGCCGCGTCCCGTGGGTCCACGTCAGCGAGGACAGGCAGACCAGCTTGGCGTCCGCCACCGCGTCGGCGTAGGCGTCCATATCCAGCCGCCCGGCCTCGGTTTCGACCACGCGCACCTCGACGCCCGCGGTGTGCTCGAGGCGGTCCCAGGGGAGGATGCCCGCCGGGTGTTCGAGGTCGGTCCGGACCACCACGTCGCCGGGCTCGAAGTCCAGCGCGCACGCGACCCTGTTGATGCCGTCGGTGGTGCTCTGGGTGAGCGCCACCTCGTCGGGGGTCGCGCCGAGGAGGTCTGCGACGGTCTCGCGGGTCGCCTCGTAGGTGTCGAAGGCGGTCGCGTACATCCCCTCCTCGGCGGGGGACTCGTACTCGTGGTACGCGAGGCGGTCGGTGGCGGCCTCGACGACCCGGCGCGGGCTGGGTCCGGAGGCTCCCGTGTTGAGGTAGACGGTCCTGTCGAGCGCGGGGATGTCTGCGCGGAGGTCCGCGGGGTCCATCTTGGCGTGGGTGTGGTAGCCGTGCGTGATAAAGTGTCGTCCGGATACGGGTGGTGGGGGTCGTGGTTGCTGGCGGTGCGGTAGCTGTCGCCACTATCCACCGTCGGGTGGGAATGAAAGGGGCCGGTCGCTGGACGAAGGCGGCCGACGTAAGCACCGCAACGAGCGAAGCGAGTGAGGAGCGCAACGAGGCCCCCGAGTCCAGCGACCGGGGGCTTTCGAGGTCACAGGACGCGGTTCGGTCGGTTCCTGGGACCTCGAAAGCCCCGACGCTCTCGGCTCCCGGGACTCGCTGCGCTCCTCGTTCGTTCCCTCACTTCGTTCGGTCACTCACTGCGGTGCTTACGTCGTCCGGGTTCGCCGAGAGCGTCGCCCCTTTCATTCCCACCCGACGGTGGTTAGCGTAGTCAGCTACCGCCGGTCGTACGACCACCCCACTTGCGACAGTTTAAACCGCAGGACGCGCAAAGGAGCACCGAGACCCGATAGACCGCGACGCGAACGCGCGATACAGAGACGACGAACCAGATACGATGCAACCGTCGGACCTGACCGGACTCCCGGAGGGCGCGACCGACCTCCTCGAGGAGCGGGGCGTGACGGAGCTGTACCCGCCCCAGGCCGACGCCGTCGAGGCCGGCGTCACCGAGGGCGAGAGCCTCGTCGCCAGCGTCCCCACGGCGAGCGGCAAGACGCTGATAGCGGAGCTGGCGATGCTCTCGGCCGTCGAGCGCGGCGGGACGGCGCTCTACATCGTCCCGCTCCGGGCGCTCGCCAGCGAGAAGAAGGCCGAGTTCGAGGACTTCGAGGACCTCGGCCTCTCGGTCGGCGTCTCGACCGGCAACTACGAGAGCGACGGCGAGTGGCTGGCCTCCCGGGACGTCGTCGTGGCGACCAGCGAGAAGGTGGACTCGCTGGTCCGCAACGGCGCGGGCTGGCTCGACGACCTCGCCTGCGTCGTCGCCGACGAGGTCCACCTCGCCGACGACCCCGAGCGCGGGCCCACCCTCGAGGTCACGCTGGCGAAGCTCCGACGGCTCAACCCCGACGTGCAGGTGGTCGCGCTGTCGGCGACCATCGGC
The DNA here is from genome assembly GCA_964586205.1 of uncultured Halobacteriales archaeon. Lineage (GTDB taxonomy): Archaea > Halobacteriota > Halobacteria > Halobacteriales > CAZPIG01 > CAZPIG01. The sequence goes on from CAZPIG010000020.1 coordinate 5,882, forward strand.
AACGCCGACGAGATAGCCGCGTGGCTCGACGCTGCGCTCGTGGAGTCGGCGTGGCGGCCCATCGACCTCCGCCGGGGCGTCCACTACGGCCAGGCGCTGCACTTCGAGGACGACAGCCGCGAGGAGGTGCCGGTGGGGGCCGGCGAGCGCGAGACGGTCGCGCTCGTGCGGGACGCGCTGGCCGACGACGGCTCGTCGCTCGTGTTCGTCAACTCCCGGCGCAACGCCGAGGCCGCGGCCCGGCGGCTGGGGGGAGCCGTCGAGCCCCACCTGACCGGCGAGGAGCGCGAGCGACTGGACGACCTCGCCGAGGAGATACGGGGCGTCAGCGACACCGAGACCAGCGACGACCTCGCGGACGCCGTCGAGAGCGGGGCGGCCTTCCACCACGCCGGCCTCGCCAGCGAGCACCGCAGCCTCGTCGAGGACGCCTTCCGGGACCGCCTCGTGAAGGCCATCGCCGCCACGCCGACGCTGGCGGCGGGGGTGAACACCCCGAGCCGCCGCGTCATCGTCCGCGATTGGCGGCGCTACGACGGCGACGCGGGCGGGATGGCACCCCTCTCGACGCTGGAGGTCCACCAGATGTTCGGCCGCGCGGGCCGGCCCGGGCTGGACCCCTACGGCGAGGCGCTACTGCTGGCCAGCAGCCACGACGAACTCGAGGAGCTGTTCGAGCGCTACGTCGACGCCGAGCCCGAGCCCGTCCGGTCGAAGCTGGCCGCCGAGCCGGCGCTGCGGACCCACGTGCTCGCCACCGTCGCCTCGGGCTTTGCCACCACGCGCGAGGACCTGCTGGCGTTCCTCGACCGCACCCTCTACGCGGCCCAAACCCACGAGGCGGGTCGGCTGGAGGAGGTGATGGACCGCGCCGTGGAGTACCTCGCGGCCAACGACTTCGTCGAGCGCGACGGCGACCGGCTGACCGCCACGAGCGTCGGCCACACAGTCTCGCGGCTGTACCTCGACCCGATGAGCGCGGCGACGATACTGGACGGGCTGGCCGACGCGGACGACCACGACGAGGTCTCGTCCCTCGGCCTCTACCACCTCGTCTCCCGGACGCCGGACATGTACGAGCTGTACCTCCGGTCGGGCGACCGCGAGCGCTACACGGAGCTGGCCTACGAGCACGACGACGAGCTGCTCGGCGACGGGCCCACGGAGTTCGAGGAGGCCCGCTGGGAGGACTGGCTGTCGGCGCTCAAGACCGCCCGGATGCTCGCCGACTGGACCGACGAGACCGACGAGGACCGCATCACGAACCGCTACGGCGTCGGCCCCGGCGACCTCCGGGGCAAGGTCGACACCGCCGAGTGGCTGCTGAACGCCGCCGAGCGCCTCGCGGGGGAGGAGGACCTCGACTGCGCGCCCGCCGTGCGCGCGGCCCGCGAGCGCGTCGAGCACGGCGTCCGCGAGGAGCTACTGGACCTCGTGTCGGTGCGCTCGGTCGGCCGCGTCCGCGCCCGCCGGCTGCACGACGCGGGCATCGAGAACCGGGCCGACCTCCGGGAGGCCGACAAGTCCGTCGTGCTGGCGGCGCTGCGGAACCGCCGGAAGACGGCCGAGACGGTGCTGGAGAACGCCGGCCACCGCGACCCCTCGATGGACGGCGTCCGGCCGGCCGAGGGGGCGGTCGACGTGGACGACGACGGTGGCGGCAGTGGAGGCGGCGACGGCGGAAGCGGCGACGCAGGCGGCAGCGACGCCGGCAGTAGCGGGGCCGCCGCGACCGCGGCGGACGGCGACGACCAGGCCAGCCTGGGTGACTTCTGATGGAGGTCGTCGCCGGTAGCGCGGCGGTCGCGGACGTGGACGCCTTCCTCGCGGAGCTATCGGCCGTCGGCGAGCGCCACGGCTGTGCGGTCCAGGCGTTCGACGCGCGCTACGTCGTCGGCCACGAGCACCTCGCGCGCGCCGTCGCGCTGGCCGACCGGGCGTTCGAGCGCGGCGAGAACGTCGCCCGCGACCGCGCGGTCGAGATACTGCTGTACGCGGCCGGCCGGCGGCAGATAGACCGGGCCGTGGAGATGGGCGTCGGCGAGGGCGAGGGCGACGTCGTGGTGGTCGCGGCGGCTCCTCCGGACGAGGGCGGGAAGGGAGGGGGTGACGCCGACCCGGCCCCCGCCGGCGAGGGTTCCCCGGAGGACCGGGAAGCCGCAGCGGCCGAGGCTGTCGCCGGGATGCTCGGTCCGACCGCCGAGTACGGCGTGGAGGGGTACGACGCGGACCTCGTCCGGGCGTTCTTCGACGTGCCCGACGCCGAGGTGGCGGCCGCCAAGGGCGACGTGGCCGACCTCGTTCTGGAGCGCGTGGCGCTGCTCGCGGTAAACAAGTAGCAAGTATCCCTTTCCGGCGCTGACCCCTGGGTTCGGACGTGGTATCCGACGACCCGGACGCCGACCGTGCCGACGACGAGGCCGAGTCCGATCGCGCAGGCGACCCCGACCGCGTCCAGGAGGCCGCCCGCGAGCGCCAGCGCGAGCGCACCGCCCACGTCGAGTCTGCGATGGGGGACGTGGGCGCGATGCTCGGCGAGCACAAGTATCCCACGACCTCCGAGGAGCTGGCCGTGGAGTACGCCGACCAGGAACTGGACCTGCCGAACGAGACGGAGACCCTGGGGAGCGTCTTCGACCGCCTCGTCGACGAGCGGTTCGAGTCGGCCGACGAGGCCCGCGAGGCCGTCTACGACGCGCTCACCGGCCCGGCCGCCGGCCCGGAGGAGTACAACGACGAGCGGGACCTGTCGCGGCTCGACGACGAGGAGGACTGAGACTCGCTACGGGGAGGGATGACTGGTGACATCCGTGGCGACCGCACCTTCCGAACTCGGTCGCCGTCACTGCACCTCCGCCACCACCTCGCGCAGCGCCGCGACGTACTCCGCGCGGTCGTAGCCAAGCCGCGACCGCCACACGTCCGCGTAAGAGGGGTGCAGCAGCGGGACCACCGCGGCGTCGAGGGCCGGCGCGTCGATGGAATCGAGGACTGTCTCCACGAATCCGTCGGCGAGTACGGCGTCGGGGTCCGCGCCGCCGAGTGCGAGGACGGTCCGCGTCGCGTGCCGACCCGTCGGGAGGACGAGGGCCGGCTCGACGGTCGCTAGCTCGGCTTCGAGGTGGCCCCGGCAGTTCGCTAGCTCGGCCTCCGTCGGCGGCCTGTTGTCGGGATGGTCGGCGTCGGCTCGGGTGTCGCCGCTTCCTCCGGCGTCGTCGCCTCCCCCGCCGTCGGCTGTCGTCTCCGCGGGGAAGCACTTCACCGCGTTCGTGAAGTAGCAGTCGCCCGCGAGGCCGGCGTCGGCCACCAGGTCCCGGACGCGCCGGCCCGAGTGGCGCGTCGTGTAGGCCATCCCGGTCCAGTTGCCGCCGCGCCAGCGTTCGGCCTCGGGGTCGCCCGCGCCCGGTGCTTCGCCGACGACCATCGCGGCCGCGTCGCGCGGGCCGGTGCCCCACGCGATGCACTCCCGGGACTCGACGAGCGCCGAGCAGCGCGTGCACCCCGGTTGGATGACGTTCCGGGTCGCGGGGTCGGGGAAGTCGGCCACGGCTCCGGTGGCGACCCCCGCGACCAAAGGTCTGGGGGTCGATGCGGTCCGGACGTGGGCACTGGGATTCTCGCCGGAGAGCGTTCAGTTTCCCCCGCCCCCATCTCGCAACCGTTAAACCCGGGCCGCCGCAATCCACCCGCATGGCCAGCTTCGAGCCCGCGGAAAAGCGCCTCCTGGACAAGCTCATCTGCATGCGCTGCAACGCACGCAACCCCGCACGCGCGGACCAGTGCCGCAAGTGCGGCTACGGGAACCTCCGCCCGAAGGCGAAGGAGTCCCGGAGCGCCTGACCCGTCCGGAGTCGTCGCTTCGTCCGGAGTCGTCGCTTCGTCCCGAATCGCCAACGGCCCGCGGAGCCGACGCGACTCGTCGGTCCGGCGACGCCGAGGAGCGCCGATAGGTGAAAGAACCACTGTTCCGTCCACAAAGCTTTCAATACGTCCTGGAGTACCACGACCGAAAGAATGGGGTCACGGACGACTGCGGCCGCAGTGGGGGGACTCCTACTGCTGGTGGTCGTCGCGCCGGCGACCGCCACGCCCCTCCACGCGGCCCCGGCTCCCGACCGGCCAGCCGCCGTTTCGGACGCACGGGACGCGACCTGCCAGCAACGGGGGCCACTGCGTATCGCGCGACAGCGCTACGTCGAGCAGCGCGGCGACGTGGCGCGCATCGCGCTGCTGTTCGACGAGGGACTGGGCGACAACCCGCTTACGCTCTACGTCCGCGGCGACGACAACGAGTACGATTCGCACGTCGATGTCCGGGACGGGAACGACGACGGTCGCGTGACGGTGCTGTTCGACACCGGTGCCGCGGGCGGGGCACGACCGACCGAGACGTTCCGGGTGGCCGGGCCCGACGAGGTGCTCGGCCGCGAGACGACCCCGCTCGACGGCCCGCTGGAGACCGGCACCTACGACCTCGCCGCGTGGGGCCCCGGCTGCGCGCAGGGGTACGCGAACCTCGTCGTCGAGCAACCCCGCCAGGTGTCGCTCACCGCCTACCGCGGCCCACGAAGCCGCCTCGACGACCTGTCCTCCACGGCGGACGTGCGGAACGCCCTCGCCGTCGGGGACTTCCACAAGACCTACGCCCGCGAGTCCCTCGCGGAGTCGGCGGGACTGACTTCCACCGGGGACCAGCCGTCGCGCGAAGGCACGCCCGTCCTCCGCGGCGAGACGCTCGCGCTGGCCCTCGAGGCATCGGCGCTCGCCGACCGGCTGGCGGACGCCGGAGACCCCGCCGCCCGCTTCCGGGCGCTCCTCGGCGGGGCGGTGACCGTCGAGGCCGCCGAGACGCGGTCGTCGCTGGACGGCGGCGAGTCGCTGCCCGAGCGCTACGACCCCTCGGCGTTCGGCGACTGGCAGGTCCACCCCGACCCGGCGAACGGCACCGTCTTCCTGCTGCTGGATACGCGCGGCCCGTACGCGCCCGGTAGCGACGGGACCGACTACGGAGCGGTCGGCGAGCGCTACGTCGTCACCGCCACTGTCGACGGCGCGGGGACCGGGACCACGGCGTTCGAGTTCGCGGAGCCGACGGCCGACCTCGACCTGTCGGGCGTCCTGGAGGAGGTCCTCGTCCCCGCCACGGCCGACGCGACGGTCACCGGCACCACCACGCTCCCGAACGGGACGACGCTCTCGGTCGAGCTACGGCCGTCGGACGGCGGTGCCGTCTCGGCGACTCGCGAGGTGACCGCCGAGGGCGGTCGCTTCGCGGCCACCTTCGACCTCGGGGGCGTCGACAGCGGCGCGCAGTTCGAGGCGGTCGTCCGCCACGGCGGGACGGAGCTGGACCGCGAGGCCGGTCGCGTTCGACCCGGCGCGGCGGTCCGGTTCGCCGGGGACAGCCGACTCAGCGGAGTTCTCGACCGCGTGCGACTGGAAGGGGTCACGGTCACTGACGGCGGCTTCGTCGCCGTCCACGACGGCTCCTTCGGCGACCGCGTGGTCGGAGTCACCGGGTATCTCCCGCCGGGCAACCACACCGACGTTCCCGTGTCGCTGGACGCGGACCTCGACGGTCCCGGGACTCTGTCGGCGACGGTCTACCGCGACGCGGACGGCGACCGGGAGTTCGACCCGGCGGACGACCGGCCCTACCGGTGGGGCTCACCGGAGGACACTCTCCGGATAACGACACCGATTCCGACGCCAGCCGACACGCCGCCGACGCCGACCGCCACTGTCGCGCCGCCAGACGTGCACACGCCGACTGCAACGTCCGAGACGCCCGACAGCGGTCCGATTCCGGCTCCCGGTCCCCTGCCCGCGCTGGTGGCGCTGGTCGGAGCGGCGCTGCTGGCGGCCGCGGCGTCGCGGAATGGGAACGTGGACCGATGACACACCTCCGCGAGCGCACGCTCGTCGTCGGGGTAGCGGTCCTCGTGGTCGCCGCGCTCGCGCCACCGGGGACAGCCGGGACGCTCGGCGGTCCGGTGGGCGTACAGGAAGCCGACGCACCGCGGTTCGTCGACGCCCCCTACCGCGAGCACCGCGGCGACGTGGTGCTGATCCCGGTAGCCCTGCCGAACGGGACCACCACGGCGACAGTCACCGTCAAGGGCAACGGCACCGACTATGCTTCGACCCTCTCCCTCCACGACGGGAGCGGCGACGGCCGCGTAACGCTCGTGTGGAACACGTACCTCGCAGGGGCCGAGCCACCGAACGCGACGTTCCGGGCGGCCGCCGCGGGTGATACTGTCGCTGTCCGGAACAGTTCGCTCGTCGTCGGCCGTCTCGACGGCGGCACGTACGACCTCCGGGTCGCGACTGGACCGGACGCCACGCCGGCTGACCGGACGACGCTGACGTTGGCGGCCGACCGGAACGCGACGGCGACCGTGCTGACCGCCGCCGGGGAGCGCTTTGCGAACCTCACGTCGCTCGCCGAGGTGTCGGCCGCCCGACGGTCGGGGGCGCTCGCCCGGCCGCCTGCGGTGACTCTCGGCGACGGACGCGTCCGTGCCGTCGTTCCCGGCGACCTCGTCGTGTTCGAGGTACACGCCCCGGGTCTCGCGGGTGCGTTCGCGACCGCCGAGGGCCCGAACGAGACCGCCCGGTTCCGCGCCGTGCTCGGCCGGGCGTTCCGGCTCCGTCTCGTGGAGCACCGCGCGACCATCCAGGTCCACGAGGACGCGGCCGTGGCGGGACTCGGGAACGCCACCCGCCGGCGGGTGGTGGCCGACCCGGCGAACGACACCTACTACGCGCTCGTCGACACCGGCGCGCCGGTGTCGACGAACCCCGACAACGACGCCTTCACCGAGGACGGGGAGGCGTACGTGGTCGTCGCCAGCTACCCACCGTTCGCCGAATCGCGGTACGACGCCAGGGACAAGGGGTCGGCCGTGGTCCAATTCGTCCAGCCGCCGGTCAGCGTCGCAGTCTCGACTCCGACGGGTCCGAACGGGACCGTCACCGTCGCCGGCACGGCCGGCGTCCCGCTCGGGAGCGAGGTAGTGGTACGCCTGCGCGGCGACTCGACATCGCTCCCGGTCGAGCGGCGCGCGCGGGTCGAGGCGGACGGACGGTTCGAGGCGACGTTTCGTCTACCGTCGCTGTCCGCGAACGCCTCCTTCGACGCCGTCGTCCGGCACGACGGCGAGCCCGTGGTCGACGTCCCGGCGACCGCCCCGCCCGCGGCGACCCTCGACCTGGAGGACGCGGTGTCCAGCGAGCAGGGCATCCGGCGACCCCTCGTGGATTCCGTGGAGGCGACCCACGGCGGGTTCGTGGTGGTCCGCCGCGGGTCGGCCGACGGTCCGGTCGTCGGCGTCACCGGGCTCCTCGCGCCGGGCGAGCACCACGACGTCCATCTGGCGACGGTCGAGCCGGTCGTCGGGAACGCCACCCTCGTCGGCGTCGTCCACCGCGACGTCGACGCCGACGGGGCGTTCGACCCGGCCATCGACGCGCCCTATCCGGGTGCCGATCCGGTCGACCGGGCCTCGTTCGTCGACTTCGACGCGACGCCCACGCCGACGGCGACCGCCACCCCCACGCTCCCGACCCCGTCTCCGACGCCCACTGCCACGCCAACCCGGACGGAAACGCCGCCAGGTCACAGTGACATCTATGGCTTCGGGGTCGTCGTCGCCGTCGTCGCGCTCGCCGCTGCAATCGTCGGTGTGCGGGCCGAACGCTCGCGTCCTGGGGGTGGGGACGCGTGACTCGTGACTGCAGGCGGTCGCTCGTGGTCGTGGTGACGATGGCTGCGGTGCTCGCTCCCGTCGTGGGTACGATGCTGGGAAGCGGGTCGGTCGGCGCGCACTCGGCCGGAATCACGGTCCAGCGAGTAGACGCTCCCCGGTTCGTCGACGTGCCGTACAGCGAGCACCGCGGCGACGTGGTGCGGATTCCGGTCGCGTTGCCGAACGGAAGCGTGGCGACGCTCTCTATCGACAGCAACGCCACCGACTACGCGGCGACTATGACGCTTCACGACGGGAGCGACGACGGTCGCGTGACGCTCGTGTGGAACACGTACCTCGCGGGCTCGGAACCACCGAACGCGACCGTGCGGGCGAGCGCTGACGGCGACGCCGCGACGGTGCGGGACGCCTCGCCCGTCGTCGACCGCCCCAGCCCCGGCACGTACGACCTCCGGGTCGCACCAGGTCCGAACGCGACCACCGCCGACCGTGCCGATCTCGAGCTGGAATCGGCCCAGCCTCCCGAACTAACCGTACTGCGGGCCCGTAACGGCCACTTCGCGAATTTGACTGCACCCGCAGACGTCGCCGCTCTTCGTGGGGCGGGCGAACTCGTCCGTGCACCGCCGACGGACTTCGGCGACGAATCGCTCCCCGCCGTCCTCCTCGACGAGCTAGTCGTCCTCCAGGTTCGCGCGCCCGGTTTCGCGGGCGCGCTCGCGACCGCTGACGGTCCGAACGCGACTGCCCGTTTCGGCGACCTGCTCGGACGCGAACTCGGTCTCCATCTGCGCGAGCACCCGGACACTGTCAGCACGATGGAGGACCCCGGCGAATTCCGGTTCGGCGATTTCGCGGGACGGCGGGTCGTCGCCGACCCGGGCAACGACACCTACTACGTCGTCCTCGACCCGACGGCCCCCGTCGACGTGGACGGACCGGGGGAGTTCGTCCACGAGCACGAACTCGAAGGCTACCGGGTCCACCTCCGCACGCCGCCGGACGCGCGGCTCCCTACGGGCGCACGGGAGAACGTCACGACCTCGGTCCGCTTCGTCGACGTGATTGCGGGCGTCGACGCCGTCGATCCGCAGCCACGGATGGGGGCCGCGAGGAACGTCACCGTCAGCGGGTCGGCCGTCCTACCGCCGGGCGACGCCGTGGTCGTCCGGGTCCGCGGCGACGACGGGGAATTCTCGACCGAGCGCCGCGTCGTAGTCGGTGCCGACGGCGCGTTCGCGGCTTCCGTCGACCTCTCCGCCCTGTCGGCGGGCGAGCGCTTCGAGGTGGTTCTCCGGGTCGACGGCACCGTCTTCGACCGGACGACCGGTCGGGTCAGTCCTTGGGCGGTGGTCCGGTTCGACGGCGGCGAACGGTACGTCCAGCACGTCGAGGTCGTCCGCGTCGATGCCGTCTCGACCACCGACGGCGGATTCGTGTCCGTCCGGCGCGAATCAGCCCCGGGAGCGAGCCTCGGCCACTCGGCGTACCTCCCGCCGGGCAACCACACCGACGTCCGGGTCCCGCTGGACGCGCCCCTCGACGGGAACGTGACGCTCCTCGCCGTCGTGCACCGGGACGACGGCGACCGCGAGTTCGAGCGGGCCGACGGGCCCTACCGGGCCGGCGACCCGTCGGCCGCCGCGACGCTGGTGGACGTCGACGGGACGCCGACGGCCACGACGACCACCACCGGCTCGTCGACGCCGACGGCCACCGCGCCCGACGCCGGTCCGATTCCGGCCTCCGGCCCGCTGGGTGCGCTCGTGGCGGTCGTCGTCGCGGCGCTGGCGGCGGTCGCGGCGTCGCGGCGGACGGGGGACCGCGACCGATGACCCGCATCTGCCGGCGCACGTACGTGGTCGTCGCGCTGGCGGTCCTCGCGGTCGGCGCGTCCACTTCGTCCGGGCTGGCGGTGATCGGCCCCACGTCCGGTCAGTCAGCGGATTCACAGGCAGCCGACACACCTCGATTCCTCGACGCGCCGTATAGCGAGCACCGCGGCGACGTGGTGCGGATTCCGGTAGCCTTGCCGAACGGAAGCGCGGCGACGCTCTCTATCGAGAGCGAGGCCACCGACTACGCGGCGAATCTGACGCTGCACGACCGGAACGGCGACGGCCGCGTGACGCTCGTGTGGAACACGCACGCGTCTGCCGCCACTCGCGGCGTCGGCGGATTCCGGGCGAGCGCGCCCGCGGACGCGGTCACGAACCGGACCGTCGACGGCCCCGTTCCGGCGGGCGAGTACGCGCTCTCGGTCGGCCCGGTCGGTGGGGACGCCATCGACGGGACGGCGCTCGACCTGACGCGTCCCGGCCCCGTCGACGTGTCGGTGCTCGGGGCGGCGAACGGCTCCGCGGGCGAGCTAACCAATCCCGCGGACTTCGTGAATCCCGCTGCGACGCCCATCCTCTCGACGGCGCGGTCGTACGGAACGGGCCGACTGGAGGTGCTGCGGGGAGAGGTGCTGGTCCTGGAGCTCCGGGTGCCGGGCCTCGCGGGCGCGTTCGCGGCCGCACCGGGCCCGAACGCCACGGCGCGCTTCCGGACGCTGCTCGGCGACGCACTCGCCGTCTCCGCCGAGGAGGCTATCACGACCGTCAGCCAGAGCGAGCGGCCCGTCGCCTTCGACCTCCGCAACGTCTCGCGCTTCCGGGTCGTGTCCGACCCCGCTACCGACACGTACTACGTCGTCCTCGGGACGCCGCGTGCGTTCGCCGGCCACGGCGGACCCCACGCGCGGTCCGCGGTCGAGTTGGGCGACCGCCTCCACGTCGAGGTGCGCGCACAGGCCGCCCGCGGGACGCCCGCGGCGGCGAACGCGACCGTCGAGTTCGTCGAGCGGGATACCGTCCTCGACACGGGTCCGGGCAGTCGCCTCTCGCCCGCTCCGAACGGGACGCTCCGCGTCACCGGCCGGACGCGACTGCGGTCCGGCGAGCGCCTCGTCGTCCGCGCGAACGGCTCTTCCGGCGCGGTCGAGCCAGTGTCGCGCCGGGCCGTGGTCGGCCCCGACGGCCGCTTCTCGGCGACGTTCGACCTGAGCGGGGTCCCGGCGGGGACCCGATTCGCGGTCGCGGTCCTCGCGGACGGCCGGACTGCGGACGTGGCTCTCGGCGTGGTGGGCCGCGTGGCGAGCGTCTGGTTCGACGGACGGTCGGGACTGGAGCACCCGGTCCGGTCGGTCACCCTCGCCGCGGTGGAGACGACCCACGGCGGCTTCGTGGCGGTTCACCGGGGCGGTGCCGACGGCCGGGTGGTCGGCGCGTCGCGGTACCTCCCGCCCGGCAAGCACGCCCGCGTCGTGGTGCCGCTCCGTCGGCCGGTCGTGCCGAACGCGACACTCGTGGCCGTGGCGTACCGCGACGGCGACGGCGACGGGGCGTTCGACGACACCGACCCGGCGTACCCGAACGGCACGCCCACCGCCGTCGCCCGGTTCACCGCCCGCGGCGAGGTCACCGTGGCGACCGCGACGCCGACAGCCGCCACGACGCCCGCGCCCGGTGCGACGCGTTCGATTCCGGAGACGCCGCCGTCGACTTCGCAGTCGTCGCCATCAACTGGCACTCCTGGTCGACCGACGGCGAGTAGAACGCGAACCGCGTCCGCAACCCGGACGGGTGGCGACGGCACCGTTCCGGGCTTCGTCGGGTCGCTGGCGGTCCTCGCGCTCGTCGCGGCGGGGCTGCTCGTGGCGCGGCGGCGCTGAAGTGGGTGGCGACACCGACTCCCCGGACGGGCTCCCGGGCGTTCGCACCCCCGGCGCGCTACTCGTCGGGGTACTTCGGCTCCCGTCGCTCCGCACGCTCCAGCGCGCGCTCGATGACGCTCCTGACGTCGCCGTGGAAGACGCTCCCGTGGCCGCTGTACATCCCCTCGACGCCCTCGGGGAGGCGGTCGAGGATGGTCCGGACGCTCTCTATCAGGCGCTCGCGGGACTGGCCGGCCATGTCCGTCCGGCCGAAGCTACCGTCGTCGAACGCGCCGTCGTCGTGGACCACCACGTCGCCGCTGAAGATGGCGCGCTCGCCGACGAGCGCCACGTGGTCGTCGGCGTGGCCCGGCGAGTAGACCACCTCGAACGGCTCGTCACCGACGGTCACCTCGTCGCCGTCCTCGAGGGCACGGGTCCGGTGGGGGTGGTCGCCGTACGCGAGTAGCTCGGGGTCGAAGGCCTCCAGGACGGCCGGTAGCTGGCCGACGTGGTCCCCGTGCTGGTGGGTCAGCACGACCCGGTCGACGCCGTCGACGTGCTCGCGGACCACGTCCACGACGCCCGGCATCGACCCGGCGTCCACGAGGGTCGTCACGTCGCCGGTGACGAGGTAGGCGTTGCACGTGAACGTCTCGGCGTCCGCGGTGACGTTGGTGACGTCCATGTCGGTGGGTGGGGCCCGGGGCGTAAAAAGGTCGAACACCTGCCCGCGACGACCGGTAGTCGGCCGCTCCGGCGACACTGGCGGCCGGTCCGACCGCGCCGCGGACCGAACTACTTTTGTTTTAGGCTACCCTAAAACGCCCCGATGCCCGGTGGTACCCGCTCGGAGGCTGCGGACGACGGCGGTAGCGCATCCGACGCGCTCCCGCACGACGCGCCCGAGGTACGCGCCTGCGAGAGCTGTCCGGGGACGGTCGTCCTCATCGAGTCCGGCAACACCGACGGCTGGCTGGCCTCGGACGTGACGGTGACCGTCGTCGAGTAAGCTCCCCGTCGGTCGATTCCGAACGGCGACGCCCTCCGCTCGCGCTCGGTGCCTACTCCACGAGGGTGTCGTCCTCGAGGTAGTGGTCGATGACGTGGGCGTGCTCCTCTAGGTCCTCGAGGTGCTCGCGGAGCATCTGGGCGGTCGCGTAGTCGCCCAGCCCCTCGGCGAGTTCGACGTGCTCGCGGTAGCTCTCGATGACGTCGCCGTACATCTCGAGGTCGTTCTCGAACGACGTCCGGATGTCGTAGACGTCCTCGTCCTCGGCCTCGACGGTCGCCGCGTCCGCGAGGGCGGTCATGCTCGCGTGCGGGACGCCGCCGATGGCCTGGACGCGCTCGGCTAGCTCGTCGGCCGCGTGCTCGACGTCCTCGTAGGCCTCCTGGAGGAACCGATGGATGCCGAGGTGCTCCGCGCCCTCCACGTTCCAGTGGTGCTTGTGTAGCTGGTGGTAGAGGACGTAGGCGTTCGCGAGGTCGGCGTTCAGCGCGTCGATTATCTGTGCCGCCTTCTCGCGGTCGAGCCGTACGGGGTTGTCGCCGACGGTGCCGGCCTCCTGGCGAAGTATCTTCTGGGTACTCATTGCGTCCGTAGCTTGGGTGCGAATCGACTTAAGGCTTCGTCGCATCCGAACAAACGTTCGGGGAGCCGAAAGCGGAGTTCCCGGTGACGCAGATGGCGTGCCGATTTCTCGCTCGGCCTCGAATCAGGTCCGCCGCTCGTCCGGCTGCTCGGCGGCACGGGCGAGGAACGTCTCGGGCAGCGACTCGATCTCGCCGGCCTGCACGCTCCAGAGGTCCGCGTACAGCCCGTCCGCCGCCAACAGTTCCTCGTGGGTGCCCCGCTCGACGACCGTCCCCTCGTCCACGACGACGATGGCGTCCGCGTCCTTCACGGTCGAGAGCCGGTGGGCGATGACCAGCGTCGTCCGGTCGGCAGCCAGCCGGTCCAGCGACCGCTGGATGAGGTACTCCGTCTCCGTGTCGACCGCGGAGGTCGCCTCGTCCAGCAGGAGTATCTCGGGGTCCTGCAACACCGTCCGGGCGATGGCGATGCGCTGGCGCTGGCCGCCGGACAGCTTCACGCCGCGCTCGCCCACGCGGGTGTCGTAGCCCTCCGAGAGGTCCTCGACGAAGCTATGGGCCTCGGCCGCCTCGGCGGCCGCGACTACGTCCTCGCGGGTGGCGTCGAACCGCCCGTAGCGGACGTTCTCCGCGACCGTCCCGTCGAACAGGAACGTCTCCTGGCTCACGTAGCCGATGGCCGAGCGCAGGTCCGCGAGCCGGACGTCCCGCACGTCGTGGCCGTCGACCCGGACCGCGCCCTCGCACACACCGTCGGACTCGCTCCGCTCGTCCGACGAGCCGTCCGAGCCGGCGGGCTCGGAGACGTCGTACAGCCGCAACAGCAATTTGGCGACCGTCGACTTCCCCGCGCCGGTCGGCCCGACGATGGCGACCGTCTCGCCCGGGTCGACCGTGATATCGACGCCCTCGAGCACCGGCTCCCCGTCGTCGGTCTCGTAGGCGAAGGTCACGTCGTCGTACCCGACGCGCCCGTCGACGTCGTCGAGTGCGATGGGGTTGGGGGCGTCCTCGATGCGGACGGGCACGTCCATCAGCCCGCAGATGCGCTTGCCCGAGGCCCTCGCGTTCTCGTACCAGTCGACGATGCTGGACAGTTGGGCCATCGGCCCCGTCAGCCGCTGGGTGAGGAGCATGAACACGACGAAGTCGCCGGTCGTCAGCTCCCCCGAGAAGAACAGCGGCGCCCCCGAGAACACCCACAGGCCGCCGAGGACGAACGTCACGAGCAGCGCCGCGCCGGTGATGAGCTCCATCCCCGGCCGGTAGACGTAGCTCAGCTTCAACACGGCCATGTTGGCGTCGAAGACGTCCCGCGAGACGCGACGGACCCGCTCGTTCTCGTAGGACTCGGTGCTGGTCGTCTTGACTAGCTCGATGCCGCTGAGGCCGTTCTCGATGCGGGTGTTCAGGTCGCCGATGGTCTCGCGGTGGCGCGTGTACCGCGGTTCGATGACCCGCACGAACCACCACGTGAACCCCACCAGCAGCGGCACCGCCCCGAGCGTGACCAGCGCTAGCTGGTGGTTCGTGTGCACCAGCGCGGCGGTGACGCCTATCACGATGACGCCGATGCGGACGCTGTCCCCCAGCGCGTTGTCGAAGAACGTCTCGAGGTTCGAGGTGTCGTTGTTGAGGATGGACATGACCTCGCCGGTCTCCTTGTTGTCGAAGAAGGTCATGTCGAGGCGCTGCATCTTCTCGTAGGCGTCGACCCGGATGGCGTACATCACGCCGTGGGCGAAGAAGTTCATCGTCACCCCGCGGACCCACTGGAGCACCGCGCCGCCGAGCAGCGCCCCGCCGACGACTGCCGCCGAGAGCCAGAACTGCGCGGTCGGGTCGGTCGGCAGCCACGCGTCCGGCACGAGCGGGAGCGCGTACGTCCCCTCGCCGTCGAACACCGCGTCGATGGTCGTCCCGAGGACGAGCGGCGTCACGATGACCGTCCCGTACGCGAGGACGCTGGTCGCGAGCCCGACGACGAGCCACCACTTCTCCCCCGGGCCGTAGGTGCCGAAGAGGCGCAGCAGCGGCCGCGACACCCGCTCCCGGTAGGCGTCCAGTTCGGTCTCGAACTCCTCGGAGGCCGCCATCACTCACCTCCGTCCTCGCCCGGAGCCCCCGCTCGGCAGGCGTTTCCCCGTCCCCGAGCGCGACCATCTCGCTCTCGCCAGCGAGCCACGCCGCCGTACCCCGCGTGCTCTATGGGCGTCGGTGGTGTCCACTCCGGCACGTCGTTCGCCATGCGGTTCAGGCCCGCCCAAAGAACACAAAAGGCTCCCGATTTTTAGATACGCTAAAAACTCGGCGGTCGTCGCCCCGACGGGCTCCCCGCGGTCGGTACCCGGGTCCCCCGTCGAGTCACGACGTGCCCGCTCGACGCGAGAGGACGGCGTCGACGGACTCGCGGAAGATGCGGCCGACGTCGTCCACCTGTGCGTTCGAGATAATCAGCGGCGGCAGGAACCGGACGGTCGCGCCCTCGCGCCCGCCGAGTTCGACTATCAACCCCCGGTCGAAGCACTCCGACTGGACCGCCTCGGCCAGGTCGGCGTCGGGCGGGTGGGCCCCGAGGTCGTCGGCGTCCGCCGCGGCGTCCACCATCTCGGCCCCGAGCATCAGCCCTCGACCCCGCACGTCGCCGACCTCGGGGAGCGCGTCGGCGGCGGCCTCGAGGTGCTCGCGGAGGCGCTCGCCCACCTCCTCGGCGCGGCCCGGCAGGTCGTTCTCGACGATGTACTCGATGGAGGCCCTCCCGGCGGCCATCGCGAGCTGGTTGCCCCGGAACGTGCCGGTGTGCGCCCCGGACTCCCACTCGTCGAGGTCCTCGTCGTAGAGCGTCACGGCCAGCGGGAGGCCGCCGCCGACCGCCTTCGAGAGCGTCACCACGTCGGGCGTGATGTCAG
>CAZPIG010000021.1:0-21760 GCA_964586205.1 uncultured Halobacteriales archaeon
CACACCTCCTACTCCACGTTCCACGCCGACACGGTGGGCGAGGTGCTCAAGCGGTTCACCACGGACCCCATCAACGTCAGCAAGACGATGTTCACCGCGCTGGACCTCGTGTCCATCCAGACCCAGACGCGCGTGCAGGGCCACAAGGTCCGCCGGAACAAGAACATCACCGAGATAAACCACTACGACGCCGAGAACGACGAGATAAACGTCCAGGACGTCTACCAGTGGCAGGCCGAGACCGACGAGTTCCTGCGGATGGGCGACTCGAACACCTTAGAGGAGATAAAGTTCGACCGCGGCTGGAACCACCAGCGCCTGGAGGAAGAGTTGTTCAAGCGCCGGGTCATCCTCGCGTACCTCATCAAGAACGGCCTCAACACCTACACGGAGGTCGCGGCGACCATCCAGGCGTTCATCAACGACCCGGACACCATCCTGACGCTGGTGGCCAACGGCCAGCTAGAGCGCAGCCTCGAGGACCTCCGGGAGATGGAGAGCGTCCTCATCGACATCGACCCCGAGAAGGAGGAGCTGGTCCCCCGGCCCGACCCCGACGACGAGGGCATGCGGGAGGCGAACGACCTCCTCGAGGAGGCCGAGGAGACGCTGTTCGAGGAGTACCGCGGCCGCACCGTCGAGGGGCTGGCCTCGGCGCTGGAGCCGGACGACGACGCCGACGAGAGCCCGCCGCTGTCGGACCTCGTCGACGACGAGCCGGTCGAGTTCAGCGGCGAGCTAGACGAGGCGGCGCTCGGCGAGGCCGGCATCGGGGGGCCCGTCGAGGACACCGGGGCGGGGAGCGTCGGCGACGGTGCCGCGGCGAGCGGCGGCGACGCGGCGGGCGACGGCGACGCGGACGGCGACCTGCTGGACGAGGCGGCCGACGACGGCGAGGGACTGTTCGAGCAGGGCAGCGGTGGCGGCTTCACCATCGACGACGACGCGCCGAACTGGCTCCACGACGAGGCCGGCAACGGCGCGGGCGACGACGGCGCGGCCGGGGGCGGGAACGGTGCGGGCCAGGAGAGCCACGCCGACTGGGCGGAGGACGCGGTCCCGTTCGACGCCGACGACGAGACCGATGGGGGCGGCTTCGGTGGCTTCGAGGAGGCCTCGGTCGAGGACGGTGAGGAGGAGACGTCATGAGTCTGCAGCGCGGCAGCGGGTCCGCCGAGGGCTTCGGCGGGGCCGACACGCTCGGCGACGCCTTCTACCCCCTCTACCAGTGGCTGTTCGACGACAACAGCGATTTCGTCGCCAGCGTCGAGCGGACGCTCCAGGAGGCCCGGATGGCCGACACCGTCGAGATGTACATGTCCCGGGCGCTCGGCGTCGGGGTCATCTCCGGGCTCGTGCTCTGGCTGCTCGGCGTCCTGCTGGGCTACACGCTGTTCGCTGCGGGCATCGTCTCCGGCCCCATCCTCGGGGCGCGCATCCCCAACGAGACGCTGCTGCAGATCGTCAACATGCTGCGGGTGCCGGCGGCCGTGCTCTTCGTCGGCATCGTGTTCGGGAGCATCGGCTTCGCGATGGGCTTCGGCACGCTGCTGGTCATCCCGTACTCGCGGTCGTCGGCGCGCAAGCGCGAGATAAACATGCTGCTGGCCGACGCCGTCTCCTTCATGTACGCGCTGTCGGTCGGCGGCCTGAACCAGCTCGAGCTCTTAGAGGCGATGGCGCGGGCCGACGACACCTACGGCGAGGTGGCCCGGGAGTTCCAGAGCATCGTCCAGGAGACGGAGTACTTCGACACGGACTACCGGACCGCCATCCAGAAGCAGGCGATGCAGACCCCCAGCGCCGAGTTGAGCCAGTTCCTCACGGACATGCTGTCGATCATCAACAGCGGGGGCGACATGCAGGACTTCCTCGCCGACAAGAAGGACAAGCACATGCGGACCGCGAAGCAGCAGCAGGAGCTGACCCTCGAGACCCTCGAGCTGTTCGGGGAGATGTACATGACGCTGTCGCTGTTTCCCCTCCTGCTCATCATCATCATGGTCATCATGAGCATCCTCGGGGAGGCCAACACGATGATGCTGTTCGGGACGGTGTACGGCCTCATCCCGACGCTGGGGGCCGGCTTCCTCGTGATGGTCTCGACCGTCAAGGAGGACGAACCCGGCGACGGCTACCTGCAGCCCGACGCCGAGAGCGTCGTCCTCCAGGACGGGGCCAACAGCGGGCTGCTCGACCTCGGGCTCGTCGAGCAGTTCACCGGCGAGTACAGCGTCTTCGAGAGCATCAAGGACCGCGAGGGCACCCACGAGACCATCCAGTTCCTCAAGCGCCCGGACCTGTTCTTCAAGGAGAACCCCCTGCTCGTGCTGGCGCTGACGGTGCCGGCGTCGCTGGTCGTGCTCGTGACGGCCATCGTCTCCGGGTCCGCCCCGACGTCGTGGAGCGCCGTCAAGAGCCAGCCGGTCTGGTCGACGTTCGTCTACTTCTACGTGCCGTCGTACATCAACCTCCTGCCGCTGGCCGTCTTCCGGGAGTGGAACTACTACTCCCGGCAGGGCATCGTCAGCGACCTCTCCGAGAACCTCCGGAAGCTCTCCAGCGCCAACGACACCGGCCTGACCCTCCTCGAGTCGGTCAACACGGTGGCCGACACCTCGAAGGGAAAGCTCTCCGAGGAGTTCGAGGTCATGTACGCGAAGGTCAACTACGGCATGAACCTCCGGGAGGCGCTGGTGGAGTTCAACAACCGCTACCACATTCCGCGGCTGGCTCGGACCGTGAAGCTCATCGGGAAGGCCCAGGAGACCTCCAGCCAGATAACGGACGTCCTCTCGACGGCGGCGCAGGCCAGCGAGAACCAGGACGACATCGAGCGCGAGCGCAAGTCCCGCACGCGGATGCAGGTGGTCATCATCATCATGACCTACCTGACGCTTTTGGCGGTGATGGCCATCCTGAAGACCCAGTTCCTCGACGTGATGGCGAACCTCACCGAGCAGGCCGCCGGGGGCGGTGGCGGCACGGGGGGCTCGAACAGCCAGAGCTTCGCCGCGAGCATCGACCCCCAGCAGCTATCGCTGCTGTTCTTCCACGCCGTCACCATGCAGGCGGTCCTGTCGGGGTTCATCAGCGGCTACATCCGCGACGCCGACATCCTCAGCGGGGTGAAGTTCGTGGTGATCCTCCAGACCATCGCGCTCGTCACGTGGGCGGCCATCGGGTGAGCCATGCGAGGGGTGGAACGTCGAGCGGGCGGTGGTTCGCGGGGCCAGACGAGCCTCGACTTCCTCGTCGGCATGAGCGTCTTCTTCATCGCGGTGGCGTTCGTGCTGGGGTTCCTGCCGGGCATCTTCGAGCCCTTCTCGGGCGACGCCGGCGCGGACATGCTCGTCGCGGACCGGACGGCCGCGCGGCTCAGCGAGGCGACGCTCGGGTCGGCGGCGACGCCCGGGGTGCTGAACGACTCCTGTACGGTCGAGTTCTTCGACGTCGACGACGACCGGCCCGTGGACAACTGTGCGTTCGGCAGCGACGTCACCGACCCCGGGCGAGCCGTCGGTATCGGGGCGGCGACCCAACTGAACGTCACGATAGAGGACGGCGGCGCGCTCGCCACCGTCGACGGCCAGCAGCTACGGGTCGGCCCGACCCCGCCGGGGACGGTGAACGTCGTCCGCGCCCAGCGGGTCGTCCTCGTCGACGGCGACGAGCACCGCCTGGTGGTGAGGGTGTGGTAGCGTGACGGCGAATCGTGGCCAGGCACACTCCCTGGAGGCGTTCACCGCCGCGCTGCTCATCCTCGCCGGGGTGCTGTTCGCCCTCCAGGCCACCGCGGTGACGCCGCTGTCGGCCAGCACGTCCAGCCAGCACATCGAGAACCAGGAGCGCGCGCTCGCCGAAGGGCTGCTCGCCGGGGCCGCCGAGAGCGGCGACCTCCGGAACGCCGTGGTCCACTGGAACGAGACCGACAACGGCTTCGTCGGCGCGACGTCGGCGGGCTACCACGCCAACGCCGGTCCGCCCAACGCCCTCGGGGCTGCCCTGAACGAGACGTTCGCCGACGACCGCATCGCGTTCAACGTCTTCGTCCACTACCGCCAGCCGAGCAACGAGTCGGCGCGCCAGACGATGGTGTACATGGGGTCGCCGAGCGACAACGCCGTCACCGCGGCGGCGACGGTGGTCCTGTTCGACGACACGGAGCTGGTCGGCCCGTCGGCCGGCACGACCGTCGCCGCGTCGGCGAGCGCCGGCCAGTTCTACGCGCCGGACGCGGCCCCGAACAGCACGCTGTTCAACGTCGTGGAGGTGCGCATCGTCGTATGGCAGATGTGAATCCCCCGATAGAGGCGACGGACCGTGACCGCTCATCGTCCCGCGGCGGCAGCCGCGCGCAGCTCATCATCGTCACCGGACTGGCCATCGGCGTCACCCTCATCGCGCTGGTGGTCATCCTGAACACGGTCATCTACACCGAGAACCTCGCCACGCGGAGCGCGGGCGTCGGCGGTCAGGACGCCATCCAGTACCGGGCGACGGCCATCGAAGCGACGGGCGGCGTGCTGGACCGCGAGAACCTCGAGGACTACGACGCCCAGTCGAAGGCGACGGACAACGTCACCCACGGCGTCGACCGGGTCGACCGCTTGCTGCGGCTCCAACACGTCGAGGGCGAGACGGCCGCGGAGATAACGAACGTCTCGGCCGACGACGGGGCCATCGTCAGACAGACCGACGACACCCGCCAGTACCTCTCCTCGGGTGGGGTGGGGTCGTGGGACGTGGTCACCGGCGTCGAGGAGGACGACCTTCGGCAGTTCGACCTGACGGTCACCAGCTCGACCATCGACTCCGTAGCGACGGACCCCTCCTCGGGGTTCAACGTCACGGTCATCGACTCGCTGATCGGCGACGAGTGGCGGCTGTCGGTGTACCAGTCCAGTGGCGACGTCGTGCTCGCCGTCCACAACGGCTCCCAGCCGGGCGCGACCACGGGCATCTGCGGGTCGCCGTACTCGGACTCCAAGGTCGAGATAGACCTGACCGCGGGGACCGTCGAGGACCAGCCGTGTGACGCCATCCGGTTCGGGGAGGGGCTGTCGGGAGCGAAGACCGTGCGGTTCGTCCGGGGGACCCGCGTCGGCGGAACGTTCAACGCGACGGTGAATCAGTCCGACCCCGGCGTCCTCATCGGCTTCGGGGTCAACCCCCCGCCCAGTACGGCGTCGCCGTACTTCGCGGAGGCCGTCTACAGCCTCCGGTTCGACGTCCACTACGAGCAGCCGCGGCTGACCTACCACGACCGCGTCCGGGTCGCCCCGGATGAGGCGTCGTGACCCGGACCGACCGCGGCGGACGGGCCGCCGGCCGCCGACCGCGCGTCCGCAGCGGGGCGGCCGGCGACGGGAGTCCCAGGTATACCGGCGGTGGCGATGACCGCGCCGTCTCGGTGACCATCAACTACACGCTGAACCTCGCGATGGCGACCATTCTCATCTCGGGACTGCTGTTCGCGGTGGGCAACACCGTCGAGGACCGCCGGGAGACCGCCATCCGCTCGGAGCTGGAGGTGCTGGGCCACCGCCTGGCCGCGAACCTCCAGTCGGCCGACCGCATGGCCAGCGCCGGGGGCCCGGACAGCCGGGTCCGCATCGAGACGCCACTGCCCGAGACGGTCGCGACGACCACCTACCGGGTGTCGGTCGGTTCCTCGGGTAGCCAGCAGTTCGTCCGCCTCTCGACGACCGACCCGCAGGTCGAGGTCGAGGTCACGGTCCGGACCCGAGCCACCATCGCCAGCGACACGGTACCCGGTGGGACCGTGGTCGTCGTCTTCGACGGCACGGACCTGGAGGTCGAGAGCGGATGACCCCCGAGCGTCCCCCCGGCGGCGACGGCCGCTCCCGATGCGACGGTCGCTCCACAGCCGACCGCCGCGCCGGCGGCGACGGCCGCTCCCGATGCGACGGTCGCTGCATCGTCGACCGTCGCGCCGTCAGCGACCTCGTCGGCTTCGCGCTCGTGTTCGCGCTGGTGACGGCCTCCATCGCCATGGTGTACGTCGCGGGCATCCAGGGGCTCCAGGACGCCCGCCGCGACGAGCAGCTACGGAACGTCGAGCGCGCGTTCGACGTGTTCGACGACAACGTCGAGGACATCCACCGCCGGGACGCCCCGAGCCGCGCGACCGAGATATCGCTGCTGAACGGCCAGATGACCTACGGCCGCGCGGTCAACGTCACCGTCCACGTGGAGGACACGCTGAACAACAGCGACAACCGCACCGTGACGGCCTCCGTCCGTCCGGTCGTCTACGCGTCGGCGACCGACGACACGGAGATCGTCTACACCATGGGCGCGGTGCTCCGCGACGACGGGGCCAGCGCCACGATGCTCTCCGACCCCGGCTTCTCCACCGACGGCAGGCGCGCCGTGCTCCCGCTCGTGGTGACCCACCAGCGCGCCGACACCCGCACCGGGCTCGGTGGGAGCACGACCATCCTCGTGGTCGCCTTCCGGCAGTCGAAGAGTCCGGGCACGCCGTTCGTGACCAACGCCAGCGCGCAGGCGAACGTCAGCATCACCGTCGAGTCCCCGCGCGTGGACGCGTGGAAAGCGTACTTCGAGTCCCAGGGCTACTCCGCCCACGACCCCGGCGTCGGCGACGGCGAGGTCACCTACTACTTCACGACCGACCGGCTGTACGTGCCCCGGACGCAGATAGAGATCGCGCTGACGGAGTGACCGGCCGGCGTCGAGGAACCGTCGGCGTCGACTGTTCGGCCAGCGTCGAGGTTCCATCCCGTCTGGAGGAGCCAGCCGTCATCGGAACGTCGGTGGCGTCGAGGACGCGGTCTGCAGCTCCGGCTCGGCCCTTCGACGGCCGGTCACCGGCTCAGCCGTCGCCGGCCTCCGTGACGTTCAGGCGGCTGACGCTGACGTGGATGTACGTCACCGGCGGCGCGGTCCGGCCGCCGCCCGAGGAGGGCGCGCTGATGGTGCTCAGCGCCTCGTCGTAGTGGAACTGCGCGCCCGCCTGTATCTCGGTGGTCCCCGAGGCGACGATGGCCCCGTAGACGTCCGTGCCGGGGTTCTTGATGCTGATGCTCGGCGACGCCGCCCCGTCGCCCGGCGCGTACACCATGCCGACGAAGTTCGTGCCGCTCGGGCCCGGACCGCCGCCACCGGCGCAGGGGTGGCTCCCGCCACCGCCGCCACCGCCCTGGCGCATGGTGATGTCCAGCCCCGGCGGCGCGTAGATGCGGAACGCCGGCGCGCGGCAGGTCACCGGGTCGCCGACGGTCGCGCCCCGCATCGACAGCGTGTTGCCGGCCATGTAGACGCGGACCGCCCCGTCCTCGGGGTCGGTGACGTTGAACGTCGTCCCGTCCAGCTTCAGGTCGCCGTCGATGGCGAGGGTGATGTCGCCGCCGGACGTGTCGAAGGTGACCGTCTTGCCGCCGAGGTCCGTGGTACCGCCGACGTAGTACGAGCCCGCGGTCAGCGTCACGTCGCCGCTCTCCCACTGGTTCGAGCTATCGATGCCCTGCCCGGGCCCGTTGTCGTTGTTGGCCGGGTCCGACAGCGTCGACACCTCGTCCGCGACGAGCCCGCCGATGGGGTCGATGGTGGGTACCGAGGCGTTCTTGGCGGTCCAGCCGTCGACGCTGCTCCGGCACCCGCCGCCACAGCTACCGACCCCGTAGGAGAGGTTCCCGTAGACCGTCCCGGAGCCGATGTCGGCCTGCCCGGCGGTGACGACGTTGCCGTAGATGTCGGCCCCGCCGGTCAGGGTGACGTCGCCGCGGGTCCGGATGGTGCCGTTGTACGGCGTCGTCGGCGACCCGGGGTGGGGTGCCATCGAGGAGTTGTAGCTGTCGGTAAAGCCCGCGGTCGGGCCGGTGCCGGCGATGGTGAGGCCGTTCGGGGTGTTCAGCGTCAGCGCCGTCGTCACGTTCGGCGCGGGCGAGGAGGGGACGACCAGCGTCAGGGTCACCGTCCGCTTGCTGTCGTCGTAGACGACCGTCCCGCCGGTGCGCTCCTCGAAGAACCGCCCCCACGCGCGGTAGAAGCGGCTGTTGACGGTGACGTTGACCTGCCCCCCGGTGATGGGGTTCGCGAGGTTCCGGCTGTCGTCGGGGTACCGCGCCTCCGCCGAACCGTTCCGCCGGAGGAGGACGTCGCCGCCGACGGTGCCGTTGCCGTCGACGAGCACCAGCGGCAGCGTCAGCGTGGGCTTGCCCCCGTCGCGGTCGGCGCGGTAGTGGACCTCCGGCGGCGACACCATCGTCGCCCCCGACCCGGAGAGCCGCCAGACGCCGCCGCCCTGGTAGGCGACGGTGGCCTCCTCGCTCTCGTAGACGACGGCCCCGAGCGACCGGTTCAGCACCACCGTCTCCACCTCGGTGGGGGTGCTCTGGTTGACGACGCTGACGTTCATCCACCCGGCCGTGTCCTCGACGTGGACCGACTCGTCGTCGGTCGAGGTGCTCAGCGACACGCGCTTGGAGGCGGTCCCCCCGAGGCCGACGAGGCTGGCCTCCGAGTCGAACTTCGTCATCGACTGCTCGGCCGACCCCGCGCCCACCATCTGCTGGGAGTTGTCGATGGCCGTCGCCCCGAGCGCGAGTACGAGGCCGGCCGCGACCATGGTCATCCCGAGCAGAAGCACCATCCCGAGGACCTCCGACTGGCCGCGTCGGTCACCCGTCCCGAAGGAGCCTCCGGACCCGTCCATTCGACAGTCTCCGTTGGACTGTGGGGACTCGCTCCGAGTCCTTAAATCGTGGTTAAACTTCGGACCCTACTGTTGGTGGACCCACAGTTCGTGGAACGAATCGGAAAACTGGAGTGAACCGTTTTTAACGGTGGGTTAGGCCCGGGGTGGTCAAACGTCGCTGATGTTTACGCTGTTGACGCTGATGTGCAGGTAGGTGACGCGCACGGTGCGGCTGCCGGTCAGCGGCTGGTCGTGGCGGAGCGCCTGGTCGAAGTGGATGGTGCCGCCGGACTGCAGCGTCGTCTCGCCGCCGACGACCGCCCCGTACACCTCGCCGCCGGCCGTGACGTCGACGCTTCCCGACTGGCCCGGGCTCTCCGGGGCGTAGACCGCGCCGACGAACTCCGTCCCGGAGTTCGTGACCGTGACCGAGGTGTCCGGCGGGCCGAATATCCAGAGGTTCGAGGCGGCGTCGTTCGCCACGTTGACCGTCGCTCCGCCGGTCACGTCGAGCGTGTTGCCGTCCATGTAAATCTTCACGGTGCCGCCGCTGACGTCGTCGACGTCTACGGTCGCACCGTCGAGGTTGATGCCGTTCTCGACGGCGATGACCACGTCGCCGCCCGAGAGGTCCAGCTCGAGGGTGTCGCCGCTACCGAGGTCTATCTCGTCGAGGTAGTACTCGCCGGCCGGCAGCGTGCACTCGGGGTCGCAGCTGACTAGCTGGTCCGTGGCGTTGTCGATGGCGGAGACGTTGTTGTTGTCGTGGTTGCCGGTCCTGATGCGCTGCTTCTCCTCGTCGACGAGGCCGCCGACGGGCGCGACCTCGTCCACCGTCGCGTTCGGGGCCGTCCAGCCCTCGATGGTGGCCGACCCGGCCGAGAGGCTGCCCCCGTAGGAGACGTTTCCGGTCACGCGCGTGGACGCGCCGTTCATGGACACCGACCCGCTCCCGGAGACGAGGTTGCCGCGTATCTCGGCCCCGCCGCCCATGTCGACGCCGCCCGCGGTGACGATGGTCCCGTTGTCCGAGGCCGTCGCGGCGTAGTCGCCGTTCGAGGAGTTGTAGCTGTCCGTGAACGACGACCCGCCGGAGCCCTGGATGACCATGGTCCCCGAGGACGTCGAGGCCACGGCGCTGGAGACGGCCTGACGCCGGGTGGGCGTCTTCACGAGCAGCGAGACGGTTTGGTCGGCGTGGTCGTAGGAGACGTTCCCGCCGGTCCGCTCGACGAAGAACTGGCCCCACGCCCGGTAGAACTGGCTCTTGACGGTGATGTTGACGACGGCGCTCGACAGCGGATTGGTCCGGGTCGCGTTGCCGTCGACCGGGTACTGGGCCGTCGTCTCGTTCTTCGAGACGAGTACCTCCCCGGAGACGGTACCGGACTCGTTCACCGTGACGAGCGGCAGCGTCAGCGTGGTCCCGCGGTAGTGGAACTCCGGCGGCGAGACCATCCGGGAGCCGGCCGGCGTCCGCTCCCAGACGCCGCCGCCCTGGTAGGCGACGACCGTCTCCCCGTTCTCGTAGCGGACGGCCCCCATCGACTCGTTCATCAGGGTGTAGTCGAACGTGGTGGAGCCGTTGGTGGTGTTGTACGAGTACACGTCGATGCGCATCCACCCGGCGTCGCCGTCGACAGCCACGTCCGTTCCCTCGCCGCCGGGCAGCGTCGCGCGCTGGCGGCCCGAGCCCTCCAGCCCGACCAGCGAGACGCGGGAGTCGAACTGCGTCATCGCGTGCTCGGCGCTGTCGACGCGGGACATCTGCTTGCTGTCGTCGATGACCGTCGCGCCGACGGCGAGGATGGCCCCCGTCGCGACGATGGTGATGCCCAGCAGCAGCACCATCCCGAGCGTCTCCGATTGTCCCCGGCGCGTCCCACGGACGCCGGTGCTCCGCGGTCCCCCTGGCATCTGTAGCCACCTGGTAACCGACGGCTAATAAGCGGTTCCTCCCTCCAGACCGTTCACGCCGTTTACTGGTCCGTTAAACGGGGTTCGTCGGCCGCGGGAGGGGGTCGCCGTCGCTGGTCGACCCGCGCGGCCTATCGGGCGGCGTCGGGCCTATCGGGCGCTGCCGCGGCTCTCGGCCGTCGCGGGGTTACGCGGCGTCGAGGTGACACGCGGCTCCCTCGGTCAGTCCCGCGTCGTCGACGTGGGCGCGCAGGCAGGCGTAGTTGCAGAACTGCCCCGCCGCGGTCCGCTCGGCGCCCTCGGAGACGTAGACGGGGTCGTGAGCCGTGACGTCGCACCCGCAGTAGGTGCAGGCATCGGACATGGGCGGGCGTTGGTACGGGTCGTGGAAAGTGGTTTCGGGACGCGTAGTGCTCGCACTCGCGTCGCCGCCCGCGCCGATTCGGTCGCGCCAGCCTTTTGGTGCCACGGGACCGCTCGCCGGCATGGACTCCGGCGACGGGGACGAGTCGGGTGACGGTTCCGGCGGCGGGACCGACGACCTCGGCTGCGGCAGGGCCGACGACAGCGGCGAAGCCGACGACGGCTCCGAGGGGCGGTACGCGGTGGGCGACCGCTTCGACTGCCCCGGCTGTGGCGACAGCCACGCGGTCCGGCGGGGCTCGGGGCTGTCCGTCGGCGGAGCCCCGGCCGACGTGGACCGGTCGCTGTACGTCCGCTGTCCGGCGGCGGGCGTCGTCGCGCTCCCCGACGGCCGCGAGCCACCCGCGGCGGCGTTCGCCGAGGACGGTGACGGCGACGATTGGCCGTGAAGCGGCGTCCCCCGTTCGTAGGTGGCGGACGGCGTCCGTCACTGGGTGGGCGGTCCAGCGCCCGTCGCTGCCAGGCGACGTTCGGGCGACCGACAGCCGGCCCCGTCGGGTCGGCACACCCCGGAATAGGACGACTTATCCGTCCCGGCACCCTAGAAAGCCTCGTGAGTGAGGACACGGGGCGCCGGGACCTCCGGATGCCCGACGACGACCAGCTGTTCGCAGTGGTGACAGACATGCAGGGCTACGGCCGGGTCCGGCTCCGGTGTGCCGACGGCAAGGAGCGGATGGGCCGCATCCCCGGCCGGATGCGAAAGCGCATCTGGATCCGCGAGGACGACGTGGTCATCATCGAGCCGTGGGACTGGCAGGACGACAAGGCCGACATCGAGTGGCGCTACGAGAAGTCCGCGGCCGACCAGATACGGGCCGAGGGGCACGTCGACTGACTGATTATGGCCGAGTAGACGCCTGATTCGGGAGTTGCTCGTCCACTTGTAGCGGCGGCTCGGGCTTCTAGCGACGGGGCAGACTTCTAACGACGGCTCGGGCCTCTGACGACGGCTCAGTAGTGCCACGGGAACCGCGAGAAGTCCGGCTGCCGCCCTTCGAGGAAGGCGTCCCGGCCCTCCGCGGCCTCGTCGGTCATGTACCCCAGCCGCGTCGCCTCGCCGGCGAACACCTGCTGGCCGACCATGCCGTCGTCGGCCGCGTTGAACGCGAACTTCAGCATCCGCATCGCGGTCGGGCTCTTTGCGTTCATCGTCGCGGCCCAGTCGAGGGCGACGTCCTCTAGCTCCTCGTGGGGGACGGCCTCGTTGGCCATCCCCATCTCGACGGCCGCCTCGGCGTCGTACTCCTTGCCGAGGAAGAACACCTCCCTCGCCTTCTTCTGGCCGACCTGGCGGGCGAGGTACGCCGACCCGAACCCTCCGTCGAAGCTGGCGACGTCGGGGTCGGTCTGCATGAACTTCGCGTGCTCCTCGCTGGCGAGGGTCATGTCGCAGACCACGTGGAGGCTGTGGCCGCCGCCGACGGCCCAGCCCGGGACGACGCAGACCACCGGCTTCGGCATGAAGCGGATGAGCCGCTGCACCTCGAGGATGTGGAGGCGCGCGGACGGCTCCTGGTCGTCGTCGATGTCCCCTTCGGAGGGACCACCGTCGTCGTCCCCATCGTACTCGTAGCCTTCGGGGCCGCGGACCGACTGGTCGCCGCCCGAGCAGAACGCCCAGCCGCCGTCCTCCGGCGAGGGGCCGTTGCCGGTCAGCAGCACGCAGCCGACGTCCGTCTGGCGGCGGGCGTGGTCGAGCGTGGCGTACAGCTCGTCGACGGTGTGCGGCGTGAAGGCGTTGCGGACCGCCGGCCGGTCGATGGCGACGCGGACCGTCCCCTGGTCGGTCGCGCGGTGGTAGGTGACGTCCGAGAGGTCGAACCCGGGGACGGGCCGCCAGCGGTCCGGGTCCATTATCTCCGAAACCATGTGCCGGAGTGAGCGGCCGCCGCGAAAAAAGCTGTCTCTCCGGGCGGCGACTCGGACGGCAATGACGACGACTGTCGACACCCTACGAGTCCGGGCGACAGTCCTCCACGGGCAGGCGGGCCTTCTGGCTCCCGGAGATGAACGCCACGAACGGGCCCTCGCCCGCGACGTGGTACAGCACGTCGCTGTAGGTGTCCCGCTCGGTCCGGGTCCCGAGGTCCGCCCGCACCTCGTAGCGGACGTAGACCGCCCTCGTCAGCTCCCCGGACGGCGCGGCGACGGGGCTGCGGTCCATCAGCGTGCGGAGCTGGCTGCGGCCGGACTCGTCGAGCCGCTGGCGACAGACGCAGTTCGCGCCCCGGAGCGTGGCGTCCGCCGGGAAGAGTAGCTCGCCGCGGAACGCCATCAGCTCCCGCGCGTCGGCCCGGCTGGTCTCGGGGAGCCGCTCGTGGGGGACGAACTTCGTCGCAGCGCCGTAGTCCTCCTCGGCGAGCAGCCGCACCTGCTCGCGGACGTTCTCGCAGGCGTCCGACCGCAGGAACGAGCAGCCCGCGAGGCCGGTCGCCGACGCGGCTCCCGCCGCCGCGAGTAGCCGGCGTCGCGTCGGTCCGCGGCGGGCCGTCGGTCCGCCCATGGCGGCCGTCCTCGCGTCCGGACGATAAATCCCGCGGCATCGCGGAGGGTGGTCCGAACGCGCGGGCTACGACCGGAGGACGGCTCCGGACACCGCGGCCCGCAAGGAACTCCGGCGCGCAGAGGGAATTGGGGCGCGCAACGAGACTACCGCGCGTACACCGCCTCGCCGAGCAGCGACGCGGGCGACCGGTCCTCGGCCGGCGAGACGGCGACGTAGGGGCGGTCGACCGGCCCGAACACGTCGACGACGCGGCCGAGCGTCGCGAGGCGCTCGTCGACGACCGCCGAGCCCACGTCGGGGTGGTCGGCGTCCGGGGCCCGGACGACGGCCAGCCCCTGGGCGGTCCGGACGACCTCGCCGACGCGGCGCATCAGTCCCGGAGCACGGCGACGTAGGCGGCCGCCGCGCGGACGACGTCGTTCTTCGAGTCGTCGTCGACCTCGACGAGGACCCGGCCCCGCGGGTCGCGCTCGCGCGGGTAGGTCTTGTCCCGCTCGATGACTGCGTCGTAGCCCACCTGCTGGACCGCCTCCGCGATCTCGTCGACGGTCGGGTCCGCCACGGCGTCGTCTACGGGGACCCGCCGGCCCTCGCCACGGGAGAGGTCCGCGTCGAGGTAGGCGGGCCAGATGACGTTCTCGACCATACCGGACGTGGGCGCTCGCGCGTTAAACGCCTTTCTCGTTCGTGGAGGGGCCCGTCGGAGCGGGGGGCGTCTGCTGTCGTCCCGACGCCGTGCCACGGACGCGACTGTCGGCGAGCCACCGCGTCGCTACCACGGGCGACGCTCCCGGCGGGGAGCTATCGCGTCGCTACCGCCGGCGATGCGCCGCCAGCGCCGCGCCGCCCAGCACCGCCGCCAGCGCGGCGGCGGGACCGGGCGCGGGTATCGCGCCCGCGCCAGTCTCGTCCGTGGGGCCCGTCGGGTCGGCGGTATCCTCGACGGTGGCGGTCGGCGTGGCCGTCCCCGTGGATGTCGCGGGCATCCTCGTCGGCGTCGCCGTCCCCGCGTCTGTCGGCGTCGCCGTGGCGTTCGCCGCCGCGTACGCCTCCGGGTGCAGCGCCTTCGCCAGCGTCACGACGGGCTGGACGATGCGCGGTCCCGGCTGGCTGACGTAGTCGCCGTTGACGACCACCGTCTGGTTCTGCCGGACCGCAGTCGTGCTGTTGTACGCCGGCGACCGGGGGACCTGCGGGCCGTCGCTGTTGAGCAGCAGCCACTCGGGGTCGCCCTGGACGACCACCTCCTCGCCCAGCTCCTCGAAGCCCGA
Organism: uncultured Halobacteriales archaeon; assembly: GCA_964586205.1. Classification (GTDB taxonomy): domain Archaea; phylum Halobacteriota; class Halobacteria; order Halobacteriales; family CAZPIG01; genus CAZPIG01. The sequence goes on from CAZPIG010000021.1 coordinate 14,804, forward strand.
CAGCCCGGCCTCGGCGGCCACGTTCCGCCCGCCCGCGGTGGTGATAACTTCGTGGACGAACGTCCCGTTGCCGGCGGTGAAGCCGAAGAACGTGTAGAGCACCCGCGGCCGGGGCTCGTCCGCGACGGCCGCCCGGACCGTCGCGAGGCGCTCGCGCATCGACGCGACCGTCTCGGCCGCGCCCTCGCACTCGCCCGTCAGCCGACCGGTGAGCCGGGTCTTCTCGACCACGTCCTCGATGCTCCCGGCCGCCCGGAAGCGGTACACCGTCAGGCCGGCCCGCCGGAGCGACTCGACGGACTCGTTCGGGATGACGTTCGGTGCGAGCACGAGGTCGGGCTGGAGGCTCACGACCGCCTCGACGTTCACCGGCGTCTGCCCCGCGCCAGAGACGTTGGTCCGGTTCGACGCGCCCTCGAGGTACGTGGCGAACTGCGAGACACCGACGACCTTCCCCCGGCCGCCGACGTCCCACATCGTCTGGGCCGCACTCGGCGAGAGGGTCACCACCGTTTGGGGCTCGCTCGACACCGTGACCGCGGTCCCAGTGGCGTCGGTCCGGGTGACGGGGTACGTGCAGTTCCCGGCCTGCACGACGCCGTTCGCGCTCCCCACTCCGGGGTCCGACGCGCTTCCGCTGGCGGCCGCGACGGCGTGGCTCGCGACCGCGCCTGGAGCGTCCAGTCCGTAGTCTGGAGCGGCCGATTCATAGCCCGGAGCAGCCAGTCCGTAGTCCGGAGCGGCCAGTCCGTAGTCCGGAGCGACCGGCCCTCCCCCGGCAGCGACGGGCCCGCCGGCGACCACGGGCGCGCCGGCGACGGTTACAAGCACCGTTGCGATAAGACAAGCCAGCTTTCTCACCATGTGGGCGGACGGTCGGCGGGGTTCAATAAATACTTAACTAATGCAAGCCAGATTTCGGAGTCGATGCGACTGCTCGCCCGCACCGCGGCGTGGTCGGGGGCGCTCGCGGCGGCGCTGGTCGGCGTCGTCCTCGCCAGCGCCGGCATCGGCTGGGCACCCATCGGCTACGGGGCCGTGGTCGGGGCCACGGTCGACGCGCTGCCGTTGGTGAGCGTCGCCGTTCCCGACCCCGTCCGCATCATCGTCGTGCGGGTGCGGCTGCCGCGCATCGCCATGGGCGCGGTCGTCGGCTTCGCGCTGGCGACCGCCGGCGTCGTCATGCAGGGGTTCTTCCGGAACCCCATGGCCGACCCCTCCATCGTCGGCGTCTCCTCGGGGGCCGCGGTCGGGGCCGTGGCGACCATCGCGCTCGGGATTTCCGTCCCGTTCGGGCTGGAGGGCGCGGCCGTGGTGGGGGCGGTCGTGACGGCGTTCGCGGTCTACGCCATCGCCACCGAGGGCGGCCGGACGCCGGTGGCGACGCTGCTGCTCGCGGGCGTCGCGGTCCAGACGTTCCTCGGGGCCGTCATCTCCTACCTGCTGCTGGAGAGCGGCGACGGCCTCGCGCGCGCGATGTTCTGGCTGATGGGCCACCTCCACCGGAGCCGGTGGGACGAGGTGGTGGTGGCGCTGCCGGTGACGCTGTTGTGCTTCGCCGTCCTCCTGGTGTTCGCGCGGGACCTGAACGTCCTGCTGCTCGGCGAGGAGGAGGCGGCGACCCTCGGCGTGGAGGTGGAGTGGACCAAGCGGCTACTGCTCGCGTTCGCCAGTATCGTGACGGCCGCCGCCGTCGCGGTGGCGGGCGTCATCGGCTTCGTCGGTCTCGTGGTGCCCCACGTCATGCGACTGCTCGTCGGCCCGGACCACCGCATCCTGCTGCCCACGAGCGCGCTCGCGGGCGCGGCGTTCCTCGTCGCCGCCGACACGGTGGCGCGGACCGGGCCCGGCGAGCTACCGGTCGGTATCGTCACGGCGGCGCTGGGCGCGCCGTTCTTCCTGTACCTGCTCCGGCGGCGGGAGGTGCACGCGCTGTGAAGTGGAGTGATCCATCGTGATACACATCGACGACGTGGCCCTCTCGCTCGGCGGCCAGCGAATCCTCGACGGCGTCGACGCGACGGTCCCCGAGGGCTCGTTCGTCGGGCTCGTCGGCCCCAACGGCGCTGGCAAGACCACGCTGCTGCGCGCGGTCAACGGCGTCCTCGAACCCGACCGCGGCTCCGTGACCGTCGACGGCGACGAGGTCCACGCGCTGTCGGCCGCCGCGCGGGGCCGCCGGGTCGCCACGGTGCCCCAGGAGACCCGCCTCGACTTCGACTTCTCGGTCCGCGACGTGGTCACGATGGGCCGCCACCCCCACCGCGGACGGCTCGGAACCGCGGGCGAGGCCGACCGCGAGCGCGTCGAGCGGGCGATGGAGCGGACGCGGGTCGCGGACCTCGCCGACCGCCCAGTCACGGCCACCAGCGGCGGCGAGCGCCAGCGCGTGCTGCTGGCGCGCGCGCTCGCCCAGGACGCGCCGGTCCTGCTGGCCGACGAGCCGACCGCCAGCCTCGACATCAACCACCAGGTCCGGACCCTCGAGCTGATAGCCGACCTCGTCGCGGGCGGCCGGACGGTCGTCGCCGCCATCCACGACCTGAACCTCGCGGCCCACTACTGCGAGAAGCTGGTCCTGCTGGCCGGCGGCTCGGTGCTCGCGGGCGGCCCGCCGGCCGACGTACTCACCGAGGACCACCTCGCCCGCGCGTTCGACGCACGCGCGGTCGTCTCGCGACACCCGGTCACGGGCTCGGTGTACGTGACCGCGCTGCCGGACGCCGCGCCCGACGGCGGCGAGGGCCGGGTCCACGTCGTCGGTGGCGGCGGGAGCGTCTCGCGGCTGCTGTACGTCCTCTCGGCGGCGGGCTACGACCTCTCGGTCGGCGCGCTCAACGAGGGCGACGCCGACCTCGAGGCCGCGCGGCTGCTCGGCGTCGAGGCGGTGACCGCCGAGCCGTTCGCCCCGGTGGACCCGGCCGCGGAGGAATCCGTCGCCAAGCACGTCCGCGCCGCCGACGCGACGGTGGTCGCCGACGTGGAGGTGGGCCGGGGCAATCTGCCGAACCTCAGGGCCGCCCGCGAGGCCGACGCCCTCGTGGTCGTCGAGGAGCGGCCCTTCGAGGAGCGCAACTACGCCGGCAGCGAGGCGCGCGCGGTCTACGAGTCCCTCCGCGACCGCGGCGTCGTGGTGTCGCCGGACGAGGCGGTGGCCGCCGTCGCGGACGCCGTGGCGGCGGCTGCCACCGTCTGACTTGGGGCGGGTGTCCGGTTCCGGAGGTAGTTCGGTCGTCCGGTCCGTCAGCCGTCGGCCCGGTCCGGTCCCCACCGGAACGGGTCCTCCGTCGCGTCCTCGGGCCGCGTGCCACCGGGGTCGGGTGCGGCGGCTCGCCCGGGTTCCGGTCGCCGCGCTCCGCCGACCTTCGAGTCCACCGTCCCGCCCACCGCGGGCGACACCGCGTCCTCTGTTCCGGCGGTCGCCACCGTCGGACCCGGTCGTAGCTCCAGGGTGGCACTGCTCGCCGCCGCGACGGTGCCCGCCAGCCGCTCGCAGCTATCGCGGTGGGCGGGGTGGACGTCGCTCGCCTGCGCGTACCGGCAAAGCGCGGCGACGACGAGCTTGGCCTCGTACCCGGACAGCGCCAGCCCGCGGCTCTCGCGAGGGGGTTCGGGGTCCGCCATCCGTGCCGGACTCCGACGAGGGCGGCCTTCGTTATGCGGCCGCTTCGTCGCGTCGGGCGAGCGACCGGAATCGCACCCCCGGACGAATCGCCGCCTCAGGCGTTCCACGGGGCCCCGTCGGGGTCGACGAGGCGCTCGCGGCGGTCGATGGCGTCTATCTCGGCGCGGTCCTCGTCGGTCAGTTCGAGGTCGAGCGCCTCGTAGTTCTCCCCGATGTGGGCCTCGCCCGTCGCCTTCGGGATGGGCGCGACCACGTCGTGGTCTGCCAACCACGCGAGGCTGACCTGCGCGGGCGTCGCGTCGTGGCGCTCGGCGACGGCCTGGAGGGCGGGCTCGTCGAATATCTCGCCCTGCCCGAGCGGCGCGTACGCGACGATGGTGAGGCCGTGGCGCTCGGCGTACGCGACCAGCTCCTCCTGGGGGAGCAGCGGGTGCATCTCCACCTGGTTCGCCACCGGCGGCGTCGACAGCAGGTCGCGGGCCTCGTCGAGCAGCTCGGGGGAGAAGTTACTCACCGCGACGTGGCGGGTCAGGCCCCGCTCGTGGACCTCGTCGAACGCCGCGAGCGTCTCCTCGGGGTCGTAGGCCCGCATCGGCCAGTGGACGTACAGGAGGTCCACCGTCTCCAGTCCGAGCCTGTCGAGGCTCTCTGGGACGGTCTCGAGGACGTCCTCGCGGGCGAGGTTGCTCGGGAGGACCTTCGTAGCCACTGTCACCTCCTCGCGCGGCACGTCCGCGGCGGCGATGCCGTCCCCCACGGCCGCCTCGTTGTCGTACATCTGGGCGGTGTCGACGTGGCGGTAGCCCATCTCGAGGGCGGTCCGCACGCTCTCTTTGCACTGCTCGGGGTCGGTGTTGCCGGAGGTGCCGAGTCCGAGTTTCGGAACCGTGGCGTCCGTCATGGGGAGACGGTGGCGGGTGGCGCACAAAGGCGTTGGCCCGGCGGCAACGGCTCCCGACCGGACTGGCGTCGCGACCGATTCCCGACTTCTCGCGTTCGTCCCTTGCTTTTAGGTACCCCCACCCCATCGGTCCAGCCACCTCCCCACTGGGTAGGGACAGTCTGCGACGGGGAGGCCCCGGCGGCTCCCCGCCGGGCGCAGTCCGCGTCGACCAGCCGCGGCACTACCCCGCCACGCGACCACCCAGTGGAGTCCACGAACCGTTAAGGCCCGCCCCGGCCACCGTCCGGTATGGACATCGGCACGGGCCTGTTCACCGCCCAGCAGCGCCCCGGCGACGACCGGCGGATGGCCGAGGTGTACGAGGAGATGCTGACCATCGGCCGGGCCATCGACCGCTCGGGGCTGGCCAGCGCGTGGGTCTCCGAGCACCACTTCGCCGACGACGGCTACCTCCCCGGGACGATGCCGACGCTCGGCGCGCTCGCGGCGGTGACCGAGGACGTTGAGATAGGCACGGCCGTCGCGCTCGCGCCGCTGTACGACGCCGTCCGCCTCGCCGAGGACGCGGCGACGGTGGACCTCCTCTCGGACGGCCGGACGACCGTCGGGCTGTCCATCGGCTACCGCGACGCCGAGTTCGAAGGCTTCGGCGTGCAGAAGGACGAGCGCGTCGCCCGGACCGAGGAGGCGGTGGCCGTCCTCCGCGCGGCGTGGAGTGACGGCCCCCTGGAGTACGACCCGGAGTTCCACCCCGTCTCGCCCGACGTGTCGGTCACGCCGAAGCCGGAGTCGGCCCCGCCCGTCGTCCTCGGCGGAGCGGCGAAGCCGGCCGTCAGGCGCGCGGCCCGCATCGCCGACGGCTGGATCGCGCCCTCCTCGCTGTCGGTGGCGGGCGTCCGCAAGCGGGTGGAGGACATCCGCCGCGTGCGGAGCGAGGAGGACATCGACGGCGACTTCGACGTGTACGTCCTCCAGCACGGCTTCGTCGGCGACTCCCGCGACGGGGCGTGGGACCGGATGAAGGAGGGCCGCTTCTACCTCGACCGGACGTACGCTAGCTGGTACGAGGGCGAGCCCGTGACGGAACTCCCCGCCGAGCGCAAGCGGGAGCTCCGGGACGCGGCCATCGTCGGCACGCCCGACCAGATAGCCGAGGACCTTGACGTCTATCGCGAGGTGCTGGGCGACGACGTCCACGTCATCCTGCGGACGTACTACCCGGGCGTCGGCACGGACGCGATGGTCGAGACCGTCGAGCGACTGGGCGAGGAGGTCGCCCCGCGGTTCGAGTGAATGGCGGTCGGGGGCGGGTCGACCGACCGCTGCGGTCCTGGCCCCCGTCCCACTCGTTGTCCGGAAGCGAGGAGAACGGCTTACTAACCCCCTGCCGTACCCACCGGCATGGCCTTCCACACCTACCCCGTGTCGCGGGCGGATAACCTGGAGGACGAGGGCCGCTACCGCTACTGCTCGCGGGAGGAGCTGCTCGGGTACCTCGCGCTCGCCGGCGACGAGACCGTGGCGGACCTCGGCAGCGGCACGGGGTTCTACACCGACGACGTCGCCCCCTACGTCGCCACCGTCTACGCGGTCGACGTCCAGCCCGAGATGCACGACTACTACCGCGGGAAGGGCGTCCCGGAGAACGTCCGGCTGGTCACCGCCGCCGTCGCGGACCTGCCGTTCGCCGCGGGCGACCTCGACGCCGCCTTCTCGACGATGACCTACCACGAGTTCGCCACGCCGGAGGCGCTGGCGACGGTCCGGCGCGCGCTGGCCTCCGGCGGCTGTCTCGTGACTGTCGACTGGACGGCCCGCGGCGAGGGCGAGAGCGGGCCGCCCGTCAAGGAGCGCTTCGACGCCGACGAGGCAGCGACCGCCCTCGCCGACGCGGGCTTCGAGGTGGTCCGCGTCGAGGAGCGCGTCGAGACGTTCGTCGCCGTCGCCGTCGCGTGAGGGTCGTCGTGGTAGCGACCACGTGAGAGGACAGGCGCGCGACGGGATGCTGCGTGGCGGCGACGAAATCGCTACGTGACGGCGACGGAGTCGACTCCTGACGGATTCGCAAGACTACCGACGGCGGCCGGGGGTGCCAACGTTAGCGGTCGCCATCTCCACAATCCACTGTCGGGTGGGGACTGAAAGGGGCGACGCGCTCGGCGACGGCGGCCGACGTAAGCAGAGCGAGGCCCTGCGGGCCTCGCAGGCCGTGCGGCGCGGGCGTGGCCGCGCCGCAGACACTGCAGGCGCGACCGGCGGGAGCGCCGAAGCGCGCAGCGAGGCCCCCGAGCCGAGCGCGGCGGGGCTTTCGAGGACACTTCAACTGCGATCGTTCAACAACACGTCCTCGAAAGCCCCCGGTCGCTGGACTCGCGCGGCTCGCTGCGCTCCTCGCCCCTCACTTCGTTCGGGGCTGCGGTGCTTGTTC
>CAZPIG010000022.1:0-21750 GCA_964586205.1 uncultured Halobacteriales archaeon
GCGGGCGGCCTCGCCGGGGGGCTGGCCGGCCTCTACGGGGCCGGACTCCTCGCCCTCGGCGCGGCGTTCGACCGCCGGGCGGCCGGGGACCGCGTGCTCCGGGTCGCCGCGGGGGAGCCGCCGGACGCGGCCGCCGACGGCCCGGCGAGCGGGGGTGCGCCGCGCGCCGAGGTCCGGACGGACGGGGCCGGCAGCAGCACCGACGCCGACACCGCTTCCGATGGGGAGGTGACCGACCCGTGAAGGTCCTCACCGTCGTCGGCGCGCGCCCGCAGTTCGTCAAGGCCTTCCCCGTCTCCAAGCGACTGGGCGACGCCCACGAGGAGGTGCTGGTCCACACCGGCCAGCACTACGACGCGGCGCTCTCGGACGTGTTCTTCAAGGAGCTACCCATCCCCGAGCCCGACTACCACCTCGGCGTCGGCTCGGCCGGCCACGCGGTCCAGACCGCGCTCGTGATGGAGCGCCTCGACCCGGTGGTCGCCGGCGAGGCCCCGGATGCCGTCGTCGTCTACGGCGACACGAACACCACCCTCGGCGCGGCGCTCGTCGCGGCCAAGCGCGACCCGCTTCTGGTCCACGTCGAGGCGGGCCTGCGCAGCGGCGACCGGTCGATGCCCGAGGAGGACAACCGCGTGCTCACCGACCACTGCGCGGACCTGCTGCTCGCGCCGTCGTCGCGGGCCGTCCGGACGCTCCGCGAGGAGGGCCTGTCCGCGCGGGTCCAGCGGACCGGCGACGTGATGTTCGACGCCCTGCTGGCCGCCCGCGACCGCGCGCGCGCCACCTCGACGGTGCTCGACGACCTCGACCTGGCGGACAGTGGATACGTCGCCGCGACCGTCCACCGCGAGCGCAACACCGACGACCCCGACCGCCTCGCGGCCGTCCTCGACGCGCTCGGGGCGGCCCCGCAGCCGGTCGTGCTGCCGGCCCACCCGCGGACGACGGACGCCATCGACCGGCACGACGTCACGGTGCCGGAGGGCGTCCGCGTCGTCGAGCCGCTGGGCTACCTCGACTTCCTCCGGCTGCTCGACGGGGCCGAGCGGGTCGCCACCGACTCCGGCGGCGTCCAGAAGGAGGCGTTCTACCTCGACACGCCCTGCGTGACCCTCCGCGAGGAGACGGAGTGGGTCGAGACCGTCGAGTGTGGCTGGAACGTCCTCGTCGGCGCGGACCCCGACCGCATCCGGCGCGCGCTGGCCGACGACCGGGAGCCGCCGGCCAAGCCCCCGCTGTACGGCGACGGCGAGGCCGCCGACGCCGTGGTCTCCGCCGTCGCGGCCGCGGTCGCGGCCGGCGGCGACCCGCGAGCCATCGGCGGGGCGGGCGCGGGCGACGCCGGGGCGGACGGTGACGTCGAAGTGGATGGCGACGCCGGGATAGACGGCGACGGAACCGTGGACGTGCGGACGGACGCGGACGGCGTGGACGTGCGGACGGACGCGGACGGCGTGGACGTGCGGACGGACGGGGCTGACGACGGCGACGTGGAGGCGGACGGCGGCGGAGAGCGACGGAAGTCGGACGGGCCGCCGGGGCGATGATGGACGACCACTCCTTCGCACTCGTCCTGACCCACGACGTCGACCGGCCGTACAAGACCTACCAGGCGCTCTACCGCGCCGCCACGGACCGGTCGCCGCGGCACCTCGCGGACCTGTGGCCCGGCCGGCGACCCTACTGGCGGTTCGAGGACGTGATGGCCGTCGAGGACGGCCTCGGGGTCCGCTCGGCGTTCTACTTCCTGCGGGAGCCGCCGCTGCACCGCGCCGTCTCGCCGCGGGGCTGGCTCCGGCCGCGCAACTGGGTCGAGCACTGCGGCCGCTACGACCCGTCGGCCCCCGACGTCGCCGCCGCCATCGAGGACCTCGTCGCGGGCGGCTGGGAGGTGGGCCTCCACGGCTCGCGGCGCGCGGGCAGCGACCCCGAGCGCCTGGAGCGCGAGCTGACGGCCCTCGAAGCGGTCCTCGATGGGGTCGATTCGAGCGAGCGAGACGCCGTCGTCCGCGGCGGCCGCCAGCACCACCTCTCGCTGTCGGTGCCGGAGACGTGGCGCGCCTACGCCGCTGCCGGGCTGCGGTACGACTGCAGCTACGGCTCGGCGAGCGAGTGGGACTTCCGGCACGGCCGGCGGCCGCTACGGCCGTTCGACGACGCCTTCGTCGTCTTCCCGCTGACCGCGATGGAGACCGCGCTTCCGGACCCCGGCGACGACTTCGCCGCGGCGTGGGCGGCCTGCCGCGAGATACTGTCGGAGGCGGCCGCGACGGGAGCCGTCGCCACGGTCCTCTGGCACCCGCGGTACTTCTGTGCGGCCGACTTCCCGGGCTACCGGCGGCTGTACCGCCGCCTCGTCGAGCGCGCCCTCGAGATGGGCGCGTGGGTGGGGCCGCCCGGAGAGCTGTACGAGCGACTCGACCACCCCGAGGACGGGCTGACGGCGGAGTCCGGGCAGGTACTTCCGGAGCGGTGAGGCCCGTTCTCGACGCCCGACAGACCTCGCACCGACCCGCAGGAACTCTCTACGGACCGGTAACACGGCTATAACAATACGCCGCGGCGGTGGACGTTCGGAGAGACCCGTTCATGCGCGTCGAGCGACTGACACTGTCGGAGTGGGAGTCGGCCCTCCCGGACTCGGGGTTCGAGGTGTTCCACTTGCCGGCCGCTCTCGAGACACTCGACGAACACGCACCCGGCGACCTCCGGCTGTTCGGCGGCTTCAAGGGCGACCGGCCGGTCGGCCTGCTGGCGGCGTTCGTCCGCCGGCGGACGGTCGGCAGCGCCGTCGTCTCGCCGCCGCCGGGCTTCGGCGTCCCCGCGCTGGGGCCGCTGGTGATGCCGGCCAGCCCGAAGGTCCGCAAGCGCGAGTCCGTGAACCGGACGTTCGCCGACGAGGTCCTCTCGGAGCTGGCGGTCGGCTCCCCGCGGACGCTCGTCCGGATGGTCTGCTCGCCCACCTACCCGGACCCCCGACCGTTCATGTGGGAGGGCCTGGATGTCGAGCCGGCGTTCACCTACGTGCTCGACGTGGGCGAGCAGTCGCCCGACGAGGTGCTGTCGGGGTTCTCGAAGGGCTTGCGCCGGGAGATACGGAACGGGCGGGACCTGGAGGTGGACGTGGCCGTCGAGGGCCTGTCGGCAGCCCGGCAGGTCTTCGAGGACACCCGCGACCGCTACCGCGAGCAGAGCGAGGACTTCCCCCTCGAGTGGCCGTACGTCCGGGATCTGGTGGACGCGCTGGGCGACCGCGCGCGCACCTACGTCGCGCGCGGGCCCGGCGGTGACTTCCTCGGGGGCATCACCGTCCTCTACTCCAACGACGCGGCGTACTTCTGGCAGGGCGGCGCGAAGGCGTCGTTCGACGGCGTTAGCGTCAACAGCCTGCTGCACTGGGCCATCGTCGAGGACGTGGCCACCGCGCCGCCGGTGCCCTCGGTGACGAAGTACGACCTCGTGGGCGCGAACACCCAGCGGCTCTGCCGGTACAAGGCGAAGTTCGGGGCGGACCTGGTGCCGTACCACGTGGTGGAGTCGAGCCAGCCGTGGATGGGGGCGGTGAAGAAGGCCTACGAGTTCGTGAAGTAGGAGTCTGACGGCCTATCGACTGCCGTCCGTCGTCGTCCCGCCGTCATCGATTTCTCGCTGGCGTTCCCACCGAATCTTCTCCCTGACCGCCTCCCGAATCCACTCGCGCGGGTCGTCCGACAGTTCGTCCACGATAGCTGCCAGCTCCGGCTCCACGGTCGTGTGCAGCGCAACGCGCCGAGTCGTGGCGGACGGGACGCTGTCGCCCTCCACCGGGCTGAAGCAGTAATCCGGGACGACAGCGACGTGCTCGGCGAGGACGTCCTCCAGAGCCTCGTTCGACTGTCGGGCGCGGGACCGCGCTTCGGCCTCTACGGCCCGGGGGACGGAGACGGGGACGATCTCGTTCGTCGTGTGCTCCGGGGGCGGTGCGTCGCGGTCGGACTGGGGAGGGGTGGGCGTGCTCATGGGTGGTCGTGTGGGGCGGTCGTGGATGGAGCCCGACGCTGGCCCCGACCGGCCGCATCGGCCACCACTCGGGCGATTGTAATGACTGTCACGCGGCACTCGATGCACGGTGGCAGACGGCGACTTGCTCCGGGCCATCCGCGAGAACGACCCGCTGCGTTCCTCCGACTCACCCGAAAGCACCCGTCCCGACGGCCCGCAGCCCGACCTGGAGGGCCAACGGCAGCAGCGCCGCCAGTCCCAGCTCCACCAGCGTTCCCACGTCGGTCGGGTACTCGCGGGTCGCGCGTATCTCCCGGAGCTGCATGTACCGGTACTGTAGCTCCGGCAGCCGGTCGGCGGGCGGCTCCATCCGCGGGATGGAGCGGTCCGCGTCGCTCGGGTCGAGCGCCCGAATGGCGGCGTCGACGTCGGCCAGCATCCGGCGCTTCTCGCTCGCGACGTAGCGGCCGACGGCGACGACGGAGCCGAGGTAGAGGAGGGCGGCGGCGACCCACAGTACCGGGAATATCAACCGCGAGAACGCGATTGGGTCCTCCAGTGGCGTCGGAATCAGTACGGGCAGGAACGTCACGACGGTGTGAGCAACGAGGCCCAGGAAGGTCAGCAGCGACGAGCGCACCAGCAATCGTCCCAGCGGCCGGAGCCCCCCGTAGCCCGCCGGGTCGCCGAAGTCGACGGCCGGCCGGCGCAGCCACAGCATCGCCGGGAGCCCGACGTGGATAGTGAGCACGAGCGCCGCTAGCTCGCCCACGACGACCATGTAGATGGCCGCCTGGACGAGCGTGACCCGGACGAGCGTGACCGCTACCCCGTCGACGCGAGCGCCCGCCGCGAACTGGTTCGGGTCAAGCGCGGTCGCGAGGAGGTACAGGCCCGCCGCCACTGCGACGGCCGCCGGTCTATGCCATCCGGTCGGCAGGTCGAGGAGGTCGTCCTCGGCGAGCGCGTCCCCGGTCGAGACACCTCGCACGGTCCGGACGTACGCCCGGCGGAGACTCAGCGTGGCCCAGACGGCCAGCACCACGCTGCCCGGCAGCGCGTACCAGACGGGCCACGGCTGTAGCTCCTGGCGACCCGTGACCAGATAGCTGACGACGGTCAGGACGCCCGCGTCGAAGGCCACCACGGCCACGGTGAAGCAGTACACCCCGAGGTCGTCCCGGACGGGCAGCCACCACGGCGTCCGCTCGAACGGCCACTGCCTCGCCAGCCACTCGACTGCGGAACTGCGCGCCAGCCGGTCACCGACCGCGGCCGCGCCGGTCAGGCGGGCCATCCGCTCGACGTACAGCTCCGGCGTGCGTGGGCCGCTCACGGGGTCCGAATCACGTCACCGGAGGATTAATTTTTCGCCGGGAGGGCTCACTCCCGATAGCTCGGAGCCGCTTCCTCCACGACCTCGGTCGCCAGTGCGTCGAACGTCGTCGTCTCGGGTACCACGTCCACGTCCAGCCCCAACCCCTCGGCCGTCTCCCGCGTCGGGTCGCCGATTGCCCCGACGACCGCGCCGTCGTTCAGGTGCGCCACCACGTCGTCCCGAACTCCCCGCTCGCCAGCCGCGTCGAGGAAGTGCTCCACGGTCAGCGACGAGGTGAACAGCGCCGCTTCCAGATTCCCCTCGGCAGCCAGCGCCGCCGAATCACCGGCTCCCTCCGGACGCGCCAGCCGGTACAGCACCGTCTCGTGAACGTCCGCGCCCGCGTCGCGGAGGCCGTCCAGCAGCACGTCGCTGCCGTGGTCGCTGCGGGCCACCTCGACGCGCCGACCATCGACCTCCGCTGCCAACGCATCGACCAGCCCGGCGGAGGTGTAGTCCTCCGGCACGAGGTCCACCTCGTACCCCTCGGCCCGGAGCGCGTCCGCAGTACGGGGGCCGATGGCGCACACCGCGGCGTCGCCGGGTTCCCAGCCAGCCGCGCCGACCAGCTCCGCGCCGGTCTTGCTGGTCAGGACCACGTAGTCGCCGTCCGCGGGCGTGGCGTCGGTCGGTTCGACCGCGAGCATGGGGTCCGGGACCGGCTCCGCGCCGAGGGACTCCAGTAGCTCCACGGCGTCGGCGAGGCGGTCGTCGTCGGGTCGGAACACGGCGGCGCGCACGTCGCGGCTCACGGGGGACCACCCGCTTGACGGCGGAGCGTTGTCGCGGCTGACGGTCGACAGCACCCGGCAGTGTTCAGATAAGACGTCGAAACGGACCGCACTGTCGCTTGGGGCTCGGAAGCCCCGGGCCGTTCGGCTCCCGCGACGCTCGCGGCTTCGCCGCTCGCGCGGGTCGCGGCGCTCCCTTCGGTCGCGCCGCGCGCTCGCTGCGCGCTTCGGCCGCTTCGCGGCCTGCAGTGCTTGCTTCGTCCGCCTTCGCCGAGCGGGCCGCCCCTTCCGAAGTCCCACCCAGGGCGGCTGGTCGAACGGTTTCTGCCCGCCGGTTGCCCGCTTATCTGAACACTGCCCCAGCGCCCCGCTCCCCGCTCCATCAGGCGTCACCCCGCTTCGCCTCGCGGTCCTCGGCGTCGGCGCGGGCCTCGTCTATCAGCTCCGCGGCCCCGCGCTCGGCGAGGTCCGCGGCGAACGCCCGGGTCGGGCCCACGTAGTCCTCGACGGGCAGGTCCCGGGTCCCCTCGACGACGCGCTCGCCGTCCCGCGAGAGCGCCTGCCCGCGGACGTGGACGTGCTCGCCGCGGATGCGCGCGTGGACGCCGAGCGGGGCGACGCAGCCGCCGCCGAGCTCCGCCAGCGTCACGCGCTCGACCGTGGTCTCGACGCGCGTCCGCGGGTGGTCGAGCACGTCGTGGACGGACTCGGCGAGGTCGGAGTCGAGCATCGTCACCGCGACCGCGCCCTGGCCCGGCGAGGGGACGAACGTCTCGACCGGCAGCCGGTGGTAGGACAGGTGCGGGAGGAGGCCGCTGCGCTCCAGGCCCGCCTCCGCGAGAACGACGGCGTCGTACTCGGTCTCGACCTCGCGCTCTAGGGCCCGGCGCTCTATCTCGGCGAGGTCGTCGAACCACTCCGCGGGCGTCCGGTCGAAGGAGGGGGCGTGGTCGGCGTCGGATTCGTCGCCATCGGCATCGGATTCGTCGCCATCGGCGTCGTCGGAGTCCGCGTCTTCGACTCCATCGTCCTCGAATCCGTCGTCGTCAGCGTCGGCCGCTCCGTCCTCGTCGCCGTCCGACTCGCCCGCGGCGTCCTCCTCCAACTCCCCGGCGGCCTCCAGCCGGCGCTCGTGCTCGCGCTGGAGGCTCGGGACCAGCAGCTTCTCGACCCGCGTGTCGACGTTCCCGCGCAGCGGGACGATTTCGAGGTCCGGGCGCTCGCGGCGTAGCTGGGCCCCGCGCCGGAGGCTGGAGGTCCCGACCGCCGCGCCCTCGGGGAGGTCCGCGAGGCTCCTGCCGTCCGGGGTCACCAGCAGGTCCGCCGCGGGAGCGCGCTCCGGGACGACGGCGACGACGAGCTCCTCGGGGCTCTCGGTGGGCATGTCCTTCATCGAGTGGACCGCGCCGTCGACGGTCCCCTCGATGACCTTCTCGTCGAGGCTCCGGACGAACGCCCCGGTCTTGCCCAGCCGGTGGATGAGCTCGTCGCGCACGCGGTCGCCCGTGGTCTCGACCTCGACCAGCTCGACCTCGTAGCGACGCTCCTCGAGGGCCGCCTTGACTGCGCCCGCCTGCCGGAGCGCGAGGTCGGAGCCCCGGGTGGCCAGCCGCACCGTCGTCCCGCGTCCGCTCATACCGGGTGCTCGGAGCGCTACCTTGAAACCACCTTCGGCACGGGACGCGGCGTGTTCGGACGAGGTTTCGAGACGAGCCGCACGACCGCTGGCGGTCGGAAGCCCCGACGGCGGTTTCACCGATTTACCGACGCCGGGAGCGACACCGTTCTATTCAATGGAACCGCGCGACGAACTGCGACCCTACAACGATTCCGCGACGTCCTCCGCGAAGTACGTCAGAATCAGGTCCGCGCCCGCCCGTTTTATCGAGAGCAGCGACTCGCGCGCGACCGCCTCCAGGTCCAGCCAGCCCTTCTCCGCGGCGGCGTGGAGCATCGCGTACTCCCCGGAGACGTTGTACGCGGCGACCGGGTGGTCGAACTCCCGCCGCACGGCGCTGACCACGTCGAGGTACGGCAGCGCGGGCTTGACCATCAGCACGTCCGCGCCCTGCTCGACGTCGAGGGCGACCTCCCGCATCGCCTCCCGGGCGTTCGCGGGGTCCATCTGGTAGTGCCGGCGGTCCCCGAACGCGGGCGCGCCGTCCGCGGCGTCCCGGAAGGGACCGTAGAAGGCGCTCTCGTACTTCGCGGCGTAGGACATGATGGGCACGTCGCTGAAGCCCGCGCCGTCGAGCGCGCCGCGGATGGCCCCGACCATCCCGTCCATCATGCCGCTCGGGGCGACCATGTCCGCGCCCGCCTCGGCGTGGGAGACGGCGGTCCGCTCCAGATTCCCGAGCGTCGCGTCGTTGTCGACGGTGAGGTGGTCGGCGCGACGGTTCCCGCTCCCGTCGGCACGGTCGCTCCTGCCGTGACCCGATTCGGCACCCTCGGCGAGCACCCCGCAGTGGCCGTGGTCGGTGTACTCGCAGAAGCAGACGTCCGTTATCACGTAGGCGTCGGTCTCCTCGGTGACGGCCCGCGTCGCCCGCTGGACCACGCCGTCCTCGGCCCACGCGCGCGTGCCTTCGGGGTCCTTCGACTCGGGGACGCCGAAGAGGATGACGGCCTCGACGCCGGTCTCGCGGACCTCCTCGACGCGGGCGACGGCCTCGTCGACCGGAACGCGCTCGTGACCCGGCATCGAGGGGATGGGCAGGCGCTCGTCGGTCGTCGCGTCCACGAAGACGGGGGCTATCAGGTCCGTCGGTTCGAGGTCGGTCTCGCTGACGAGCCCCCGGACGCCGTCGCCGCGGAGGCGGCGGGGGCGCTCGCGGAGGTCGGAGTCGCCGGTCATGGACGGGCGTTGTCGCGCCCGCGACAAAACCGCATCGCTCCTGGCGGTGGGGACACCGCCCGTTCACGTCCGCGCGACTCCCGCTCCAAGGCCGTCACTCCACGTCGTCGACGGCCTCGTCCTCCAAGCCCACGGCGTCGTCCTCGTCGTCGGCCTCCATCGCTAGCTGGACGGCCCCGACGACGTACTCGACGGGGATGAGCGCGAGGCCCGCGAGGGCGGTGAAGGTCGACATCGCGGCCACCGTCGGCGGCATCCCGCGCTCGGAGACCCGCCAGACGTCGTGGACGTACAGGCCGAGAAAGAGCGTCGGGAGCACGACGTAGAGGTTCACGCCCCACAGGAACAGGTACGCCGACCAGAGGAGGCCGTCGCCGGTGAACTGCCAGAGCACCGAGGCCACCAGCGCCACCGCCACGAACAGCGCCAGCGCGAGCACCCCGACGCTGGCGGCCACCGAGAGGTCCCAGTCGGTGGCGAGCACCACGAGGTTCCCGACCACGACCAGTCCCACCGCGCCGCCGCCGGCCAGCAGGAAGAAGCGGTCGCCGACGCCGCCGAGGTACACCCCGAGGGTCACCGCCAGCAGCACCGCGTAGACGGGGATCTGGACGAGCGTGACGGCGACGGTCCGGGGGATGTCGTCGGTGTCGATGGTCCGGACGCCGACGTACCGGCCCGCCGCGAACGCGCCGAACAGCACGACGCCGAACGGGATGCCCACGAGGACGGCCTCCACGGGCCTTGGATGGCGAGGGTCTCGTCCGCGACGGATGCGATTACCGAGTCCTCCAGCAGCCAGACCGCGACGACAGTCGCCGCCGCGACCAGCGCCGAGAGGACCGTCGTGTAGACCACGGTGAAGCCGTCGTAGTCCGGGGCGGTGTCGTCGGTGTAGGCGTCGAGCGTGAACACCGCGCCTTGGGCGTCGACTGCTCGTCTGCGGTCATGGGGTGGAGGTGGTCGGTGGCTCCCAAAACTGTTGTGGCGTGTGGCCGATGATGGGAGGATTTCCATCCCGCTCCCCTACCCGCCCCCTATTTCCACCGCGACTCGACACTACCATTACCCCTCCGTGCGAACGCCCGCGCATGGACCGCTCGAACTCCCGGGACCTCTACGACCGCGCACTGTCGGTGCTGCCCGGCGGGGTCAACTCCCCCGTGCGGGCGACCCGACCCTATCCGGCCTTCGTCGACCACGGCGACGGAGCCCACGTCGTGGACGCCGACGGAAATCGCTACCTCGACTACGTGATGGGCTACGGACCCCTCCTGCTGGGCCACGACCTCCCCGACCCCGTCGAGGCCGCCGTTCAGTCCCACGCCGCCGAGGGACCGATGTACGGCGCGCCGACCGAGGTCGAGGTCGAGCTAGCGGAGTTCGTCGCCCGCCACGTCCCCTCGGTGGAGATGACCCGCTTCGTCAACAGCGGCACGGAGGCGACCGTCTCGGCGGTCCGGCTGGCGCGGGGCTACACGGACCGCGACAAGGTCGTCGTAATGCAGGGCGGCTACCACGGGGCCCAGGAATCGACGCTCGTCGAGGGCCCCGCCGGGAAGGTCGGCCACCCCAGCACCGCCGGCGTCCCGGATGACTTCGCCCGCCACACCGTCACGGTCCCGTTCAACGACGAGGCGGCCGTCGAGGCCGCCTTCGCGGAGTACGGCGACGAGATAGCGTGCGTCCTGACCGAGCCGATGCTGGGCAACTGCGGCGTCGTCCGCCCCGTCGAGGGCTTCCACGAGACGCTGCGGGACCTCTGTGACGCCCACGGAGCGCTGCTCGTCTTCGACGAGGTCATCACCGGCTTCCGCGTCGGCGGCCTCCAGTGCGCCCAGGGGAAGCTGGGCGTCACCCCGGACCTGACCACCTTCGGGAAGGTCGTCGGCGGGGGCTTCCCCGTCGGTGCCGTCGGCGGCCCCGCCGAGATACTGGAGTCGTTCACCCCGGTCGGCGACGTCTTCCAGGCCGGCACCTTCTCGGGCCATCCGGTGGCGATGGCGGCCGGGCTGGAGACCCTGCGCTTCGCCGCGGAGAACGACGTGTACGACCACGTGAACGCCCTCGGCGAGCAGCTACGGGCCGGCCTGGCCGACCTCCTCGCCGACCGCGCGCCGGAGTACACGGTCGTCGGCACCGACAGCATCTTCAAGGTGGTCTTCACCCGCGAGGGGCCCGACGACCTGGCGGGCCAGTGCGAGGCGGGGTGTCAGCAGCGTCCCGACTGCCCGCGGTACGACTACTGTCCGAAGAGCGGCAGGGACGTTGAGGCCGCCGAAACCGAGCGCTGGGAGCGGCTGTTCTACCCGGCGATGCTGGAGGAAGGCGTGTTCCTGACGGCGAACCAGAAGGAGTCCCAGTTCGTCAGCTACGCCCACACCGAGGCGGATGTCGAGGAGACGCTGGACGCGTACGCGGCGGTGCTGTAGAGGACGCGTACGCGGCGGTGCTGTAGGGCGGACGGCTTTAGGCACAGAGAACTGTCGCACGAGTACCCGTTACGGTCTGTCGACACACTTTTTCGACAGTGAATTCCATCGGTCAGTAGGAGGAAGTTGTTGATGAAAACATGACCCCCGAAGATCTCCTGCTATATCTGATCTCGAGGTCCGGGAAAGAGCCGGAGCGGCTGGTGGGGCGCAAGAAGCTGATGAAGCTTGCCTTCTTCGCAGAGCACTACGATCCCGATTCCGGCAGCCTGGTCCCGGAGTCGCAGTTGGGGCACTTCGACTTCGAGATTTTCAAGTACGGTCCGTTCAGCAAGGGAGTCCTGGACGCGTTCGACGAGCTGGAACGGGAGGGAGAAATCGAGGAAGACGACCAGACCCACCTCCACAACGTGATCACAACTACGAGAGACGGAAGCGAAGCGATGGAAGTAGCCGGTCGAGAACTCGACCCGGAGGTCAGGACCCACCTGGACGAAATCTCGGAAGTCTTCGGAGACGAGACCGGAGCCCAACTCGAGACGAAGTCGCTGAACATGCTCGACATAGAAAAGCGGGAGAAAGAGGAATATCGTGGGATTCCCATGGAGGACATCATCGAAAGACGGGCCGCGTGAATACCGGACGGGGTGGAGCCAGTCGTGCGGAAAGTATCGTTGCTCCTTCTTCACCCACCCGGCTCGAGGACCCGCGTCAGCAGCTTGCTCTGAGCCTTCCGGAGGTGGTGGTGCAGCGTCGGCGGCGAGATGTCCATCGACTCGGCCACCTCCTCGGCGGTGCTGTCCCGCGGCCAGTCGAAGTAGCCCGCGCGGTAGGCCGCCTCGATGGCCTCCCGCTGGCGGTCGGTCAGGTCCGCGACCGAGTCGGTCGGCAGCGACCCCACGTCGGTGAGCGGCCGCTCCAGCTCGCGCTTGCGGACCAGCTCCGCCGCCGGCACGTCGCGCTGGACCCGCTCGACCAGCTCGCGGACGTCGGCGTCGGTCGCCACCTCCGCGGTGATGCGGCACCGGCCGCCCTCGGCAGTGGCGTCCGTGACGTTCGCCCCGTAGGCGACCAGCGGCGCGAGCAGCGAGCCGCCGGCCAGCGACAGCTCCACGACGCCCTCGTCGTCGCGGGCCCCAGCGCCACCACCGGCCGGCCCCGCGCCGTCGCCGATGGCGCGCGCGCCCTCGACGCCGGGCGCGTCGGCGGCCGCCTCGCGGACCGCGGCCGGCTCCCCACCTTCGACCGAGCAGTAGGCCAGCAGCCCGCGCCCGCCCGCCGGGACGAGGCCGTCGAGGGTCAGCCGGCAGTCCGCGGCCGCCGAGAGGGCCACCAGCGGCGACGGCCCGTCCTCGCAGGAAAGCTCCAGCTCGAGGACGGCGTCGGCGGTCAGCAGCCGGCGGTTCTCGACGGCGTCGATGGCGTGGCCGATGGTGCCGCCGAGCTCGTCGAGCACCGCCAGCTCCCGGTCGCCGAACGGCTCGGCGCGGTCACTGTAGAGGACCAGCACGCCGTAGACGACCCGCTCGTAGGAGATGGGGACGGTCGTCCACGCGCCCCGGTCGCCGCCGCGGTCGCCGTCCGCCTCCACGACCGCGCCGCCGTCGGCCAGCCGGAGCTCGGACTCCGGCGCTGCGGCGGGCGCGTCGGCGTCGCTCCCGGGGCGGTCGTCCACCGCGACGGTCCACCGGAGGGTTTCCCCGTCCTCTAGCAGCCCCCGGCCGACCCACGCGCCGTCGTAGAGGTCCGAGGCCGTCAGGCGGGCCGCGACGGCCTCCTCGACGGCCTCGCGGGTGGTCGCGCCGACCAGCGCCTGGTTGACCGCGCGGATGACGGCGTTTATCCGGTCGAGCTGCTCCAGCTCGTCGCGCTGGCGGCGCAGCCGCCGCTCGAGGCGCTTGCGCTCGGTCACGTCGTGGAGCACGACCGTGTGGCCGATGCGGCGGTCGTCCCGGTCGGTGATGGCGGAGACGCGGACCTCGAAGGTCCGGTCGTCGATGTCCAGCTCCCCGAGGGCGTCGGGGGCTTCGAGGTCGAGGGCCTCGACGTCGACGAGCGAGCGGGCGGGCTCGCCGAGCGCCTCGGCGGGCTCGCAGTCCAGCACGTCCGCGGCCGTCCGGTTCAGGTACACCGTCCGGCGGGCGTCGTCGAGGATGAGCACGCCGTCCTCCAAGTTGCTGACCGCCCGCCGCCGGCCGACCTGCCGGGTCGCCGGCACGAGGTCGAGCAGCCGGTACCGGAAGACGGCGTGGCCGAAGGCGAGCCCCGAGATGGCGAAGCCGTACGGCGTGATGTCCAGCGTCGGGTCCCGGATGGGCGTCAGCCCGAGGTTCGTCATGACGTTGGCGGCCCACGGGACGGCGACGCCGAGCGCGAGCAGCAGCATCTGGTCCTCGTAGAGGTACTCCGAGACGAAGACGAGCCGCAGCAGCATCGCGGAGCCGACGACGAGCAGCGCGTACGTGTACGCGAGGAAGACCCAGTACCACGGGCCGAGCGCCTGCTCGACGATGGCGAGGCCGTCGACCACCACGACGCCGTTCAGGTCCCACATCAGCCCGTGCCACGGGTTCGTCCACGTCAGCAGGACGGTGACCGCGGGGACGACCGCCAGCACCGCGACGGTCCGCCGGGTCACGAGGTCGTCGTAGCCGGTGTAGTCCAGCGCGAACGTCATCCAGAACAGCGGGACGAGCGCCGACCCCATCCACTGGACGTTCTCCCAGAGCAGCCGCCACTGCGGGTGGGCCGTCGACAGGCCGACGAGGTGGCCCGTCGAGTAGAGCGCGAACGCGACCATCAGCCCCAGAAACGGCCGCGCCCCCGGCTCGGCTCGTCGGAGCCACGCGTAGCCCGCCAGTCCGCCGCACGTCGCCGACGAGACCAGCAGCACCACGAGGTGGACAGTCGCGGTGGTGATTCCCATGGCCGATTTCGTGGCTGGTAACTGAATCTATCCGTTATAATCTCTTCGGTGGGCGACGCTTCCGGGCCGGGTCACCGCCGTCCGGCGATTGCGGGCACCGGGGGTCGCCCGCACGGGCGGACGCTCACCGACCGTCATTTCTCCGACACTACACACCTAGAGCACCCACCCATTTGGCCGGTCGTCGTCGGTCGGGCCATGGACGCGGACGACCGGGACGGCGGGGACGGAGGTCCCACGGCCGACGGGGCTCCGTCCGACCGCGCCGTCCGGGGGCGCGGGTCGGCGTGCGGGCGACGGCCGCTGCTTGCGGCCGTCGGGGCGGCGGCGAGCGGCCTCGCCGGCTGCTCGCGCATCACCTCCTACACCTACGAGGCGGACCCGGTCGTGCTGCCGGCCGAGGTGCAGTCGTCGCTCGGCCTGTCCGAGTCGGTCCGGCAGTCCGTGACGCGGCAGTACGACCGCACCGTCGAGGGGATGCGCCTGGACGTGACCGTCACCAACCGCGTGGCGGTCTACGAGGCGGTCGGCGACGGGTGGCCCGGGGACGCCGCGGGCGTCGGCGTGCTTGCCACGCCCGCCGCGCGGCTGATGGGCCGGTCGCTGAACCCCCTCGTCGGGATGGCGCTGCAGGACCTCCTCACCGACCCGCGGGCGGAGGCGGTCCTCGGGCAGAGCGGCCTCGCCGAGGACGACGCCGTCGAGTGGCTGCGCGGGCCGTCGGCGCTGGCGACGGAGCCGGCCGAGCCGGCCCCCGTGCTGCTCGGGACCGAGACCGCGCTCCGGAGCTTCGGGGCCGTCGTCGGTGCGGGAGAGCCGGCCGCGGCGTTCGTCCACGCGGCGCGGGCCGCGCCCGCGTCGGACGTGGTCCTCGCGGCGGCGGTCCACCGCCATGCCGTCCCCGACACTGCCGGGCCGTACGTCGGCCCGGACGGCTTCGTGCCGGCGGCGACCGTCGAGCGCGCCCGCGAGCGGGCGCGGGCGGCGCTGGCCGCACTGGAAGTGGAGGGGTGACGGAGCGGTCGTCGAGCGGCGACCGAAGGGAGCCGTGAGCGTCCCCCGAGACGAACGGGTCGGGGCTTTCGAGGCCGAAGAACGCTGTTCGTTCGATTCCTCGAGCCTCGCAAACCCCCCACCCGATGGTGGTTTGTTACACGGTTGCCCCCGCTCCCGAGACGGCCCTTCTCCGACGCTCCGTTCCCACGACGCGCGAACCGGCGTCACCCTCATGCCCGCACCGACCGAACCCAGGGCCACGAGGCGACACCGATGACGGACACCTTCGTCGTGGTCGGCGGCGACGCCGCCGGGATGAGCGCCGCGAGCAAGGGAAAGCGCGAGGCCCCCGAGATGGAGGTGGTCGCCTTCGAGCGCGGCGAGTGGGTCTCCTACGGGGCCTGCGGGCTGCCGTACTACGTGAAGGGCGACGTCGATTCGTTGGAGGACCTCGTGGCCGTCGCGCCCGAGGAGTTCCGCGAGGAGCGGGACGTCGACCTCCGGACGGGCCACGAGGTGACGGCCGTCGACACGGACGCGCGGACGGTGACGGTCGAACCGAACGCCGCCGCTGGCGGTGACGCCGCCACTGACGGCGGCGACGCCGTTGGCGACGGTGACGCCGCTGGCGGGAACGGAGACTCCTTCGAGCAGCCCTACGACCACCTGCTGGTCGCGACGGGAGCCGGGGCCGTCGTCCCGCCCATCGACGGCGTGGACCGCGACGGCGTCTTCACGTTCCAGACCGTGGGCGCGGGCGGCGCGGTGAAGGAGTTCGTGGAGTCCGAATCGCCCGCCGTCGCGGGCGTCGTGGGCGGCGGCTACGTCGGCCTCGAGATGGCCGAGGCCTTCGACGCCCGCGGGCTGGAGGTCCACGTCTTCGAGATGCTGCCCCACGTCCTCCAGCCGTTTGGAGCCGACGTGGCCGAGGTGGTCGAGGACCACCTCCGCGAGCGGGGCGTACACCTCCACCTGAACACCCCCGTCGAGGCCATCGAGGGCGAGGGCGGGCGGGTGACGGGGATTCGGACCGAGGACTCGGAAAGCGGCGAGACTACGACGGTCCCCGTCGACCTCGCGCTCGTCGGCGTCGGCGTCGGGCCGCGGGTGGACCTCCTCGAAGACACCGCCGTCGAACTCGGTCCCACGGGGGCCGTCGCCACCGACGAGTACGGGCGGACGAACGTCGCGGACGTGTACGCCGCCGGCGACTGCGCGGAGGTCCGGAACGCCGTCACGGGCGACCCGGACTTCGTGCCGCTCGCGCTGACCGCGAACCGCCACGGGCGGGCCGTCGGCGCGACGGTGGCCGGCGACCCGACGCCGGTCGGGCCCGTGGTGGGGTCCGCCGAGGTGAAGGTGTTCGACCTCGAGGTGGCCCGAACTGGGGTGGTGGACGAGGAGGAGGCCCGCGAGGCCGGCTTCGACCCCGTCTCGCGGACCATCGAGGAGGGGTCGCGCGCCCACTACTACCCGGGCGGCAGTCCCATCACTATCGAGATGGTGGGCGACCGGGGGACGGGCCGCCTGCTCGGCGCGAGCATGGTGGGTCGGGAGGGCGTCGCCCAACGCATCAACACCGTGGCGGCGGCGTTGCATTCGGAAACCACCGTCGTGGAGTTCGAGCGCCACGACTTCGCGTACGCGCCGCCGTTCAGCCCGCCGTGGGACCCCGTGCTGACTGCCGCGAAGGTGCTGAACGGGGCGCTGGGGGATGCCGGGAGCGAGGAGTGAGGAGGCCGAGTTTCGGGGCCCCTTCGAGTGGTTTCGGGCGAGATTCTGATAGGAAGTGCTGAGCGCGATACGGACGGGCAGGTCGGGAGCGCGTGAATCTGCGAGCAGCGACGGGTATCACATGTATCGGAGTTCGGCAGCGGGTTTCTGGATCACGTCGAACACTTCCTTCGCCCGGAAGACCCGGTTGCGACGCTGACCGGTGATCTCCTCCACCACTCCCTCGTCCTCGAGGTGGCCGACCGCGTTGTTCGCTGCCCCGTAGGTCACGTCGAGCAGGTCGCTCGCCTCGTTCACGGTCAGGTACGGTTTCCCGAACAACTCCATCGCGAGGTGTGAAACGGAGTTCGCGCCGTCCCGGTACCGCTCCCGGTACGTATCCCGGAGGTCTAGCAGTTCGGACGCCCTACAGAAGGCCTCTTCCGCTTGCCGGGAGATCCCTCTGAGGAAGAACGTCAACCACTCCTCCCAGGCGTCGTCGCGACTGACGGCCAACAGTCTGTCCGTGTACTCCTCCCGATGACGGTTGAAGTACGAACTCGGGTACAGATACGGTTCGGGTAGTAGTTCGTCGGTGCACATCATCAGCACGATGAGGAGGCGACCCATCCGTCCGTTTCCGTCCCGAAACGGATGGATGGTCTCGAACTGGTAGTGGACGAGACCGATGTCGATCAGTGGTTGGAACGCTCCACCAGTTTTCACGTACGTCTCGAGGGTCTCCATCGCGTAGGGGACCACCGACGGTGGGGGAGGCACGAACCGCGCGTCCGCTCCGCGTCCACCGAGGTACACCTGCGTCTCTCGAAACTCGCCGGGGTGCTTCTCATCGCCCCGGACGCCGCTCATCAAGGTGTCGTGGAGCGTCCGAACGACGGCGAGGCCGACGCCCGAGTCGATGGTTTCGATTCCCTGAAAGAGCGCGTCGACGTAGTTGTGAACCTCGCGGAGCTCGTTGCGGCTCGGCCTCGACGGTCCATTACTTCGGCCGGCTTCGTACTCGTATATATCGGAGAGAGTGACCCTCGTGCCTTCGATTTCGGACGATACGACCGCCTCCTTGTAGATGAACGGCGTGATCAGCATGCCCGGATTGTCTACACGCCGTCCGATACCACTCAATCGACCCACATTGCTGGTCGCTTCCGTGAACACGTCGAGCAGCTCCCCTTCCAGATCGATCTCCGGCGGAAGTGGCGACGGTTTGAACGCGAGGTCACCGTCGGAGTTCACCAGCTCCCCGGGCATCTCGCCGGACCGGAATTGTTCGACGTTCATGTGTTCTTCGACACGGGGCACGCATATTAAACGATTTCGGGTATTCCTCGAATACAGTTCTCTCTATGGCAACCATGTTTTACTAGTTTACCGGTGCTGTCCGATTTAGATGCCAGCAATCGAAGCCCAAACGAGCCGAAAACAGCGGACGAGGAGAGAGACGTGCGGTCGAACGGGACGAAGAAGAACTACAACAAGGCGTGATAGGAAGTTCGTGTGTTTGAGTGTTCGGAAGATAGCTACAACAAGACAGAACAGGAAGTACGTGTGTTGGAGCGGATTCCGAGACCGTGGCTGGACAGCTACCAGCCGTCGACCACTCCGCGCGTAATCTCCGTCGTTCAGACTGCGGAGCGCGGATTCGACCTGGTGAGCCGTCTTCGACGGTGGAGCTGACGGGGTGAATCGGCCGGCGTGTGGCCTCCGGTGGATACGACTGAGCGACGTTCGATGTGTACTGGCGGACGCGCAGGGCTACCGTGATGCGCTTTACAGGGCGAATCCGGCCGATCCGTGGATCAGGGTTTTGGTTTCCTCTTTTCACAACTGGGTGGGAACAGCGTAACAATCCAAAGAATTCTTTATTCTAGTTGTGATTATTCTCACCATGGTCCGCCGAAAACCACCTGGATGGATATCCCAAACGCACGAACGAATCTTAGAATATGTAAACGATCTCGGTGAGAAGGAGGCGGCCAGCCCCCAGGAGATGGCAGACGAGTATGGTAGAGACCCGACATACATTTCCCGAGCGGCAGGTAATTTGGCAGATGCTGGTTTTCTCCTAAAGCTTGGACGAGGAGTGTACCAAATAACGGACAAGGGCAGACACCTGTTGTCGGGTGAAAAGGATTTCGGGGATGAGCCAGACCCCAGCGACTAATCTGACAACAATACGGACTTCGGGCCGATTGGAGGGAGCATTCATAGAGTATATTACAGATATGGACGGTTAAATCGGAGGGCTGGATTTGAAATAACTCCTGTATAGATTCTGACTTTCGGAATTACTGGCGGGCCGTGGACGGACATCCGGCGTATGCCCCCGACCGCAACACGGAGAAACCACCGGACCGTACACCCACACCATGACCGCGAGCGACGGGGCACCCGACTCCGACGCGCCCGACGACTACACCGACCGAATCGAACGCGAGCGGGCCGAGAAGGACGAATTCCTCGCCGAGCACCCCCGCTCGCCCCTCCCGCACGAGGAGCGCCACGACTTCGAGGGGCTCGACTACTACCCGCCGGACCCGGACCTCCGGTTCGAGCTGGAGCTCCACGAGCACGACGAGCGCGAGGAGGTAGAGGTCGCCACGACCACCGGCGGAGCCCAGGACTACCTCCGGTGGGGCGAGTTCCACTTCGAGGTGGACGGCGAGGAGTGCACCCTCCAGGCGTACAAGGGCGACCCCGACGAGGACCGGCTGTGGGTCCCCTTCCGCGACGAGACGAGCGGCGAGGAGACCTACGGCGCGGGCCGGTACGTCGACCTCGAAGCCGAGGACCGCACGGCGGACGGGCGGTGGATACTCGACTTCAACCGCGCGTACAACCCCTTCTGCGCGTACTCGGAGGCCTACGAGTGCCCGTTCATCCCCACGGAGAACTGGCTCGACGTGCCCGTCCGCGCGGGCGAGAAGGACTTCGAGTCGAGCGAGGGGTACGAGGCCGAGGGGTAGGTGGATTGCCGTTCAGATGAGGCTTCCGGGTGCCAAGCTGCAGTGCGACCACCTCCGGACACTGTGCCTAGACACCAGTGCCACGGCCCTATGCCGAACGCTTATACGGGAACGACCGGCAATATCGACTCGATAGCAAGCCGCCGAGTCCCCCTCTCCGACGACGCCTACGAGCGCCTCGAAGCCGAACGACGGCCGGACGAGTCCTTCAGCGACGTGGTCCGGCGGCTGACCGAATCGGACGACCGGCCCGACTCCGACGACCTCTCCGACTACGTCGGGGTCTTGCCGAGCGAAGCGAGGCAAGGCTCGGGAATCTTCGATTCCCGGCGTCCTGGATGACGAGACCGCCGACGAACTGGAGGCCGCCATCGACGCGGCGCGGAAGTGTCGCGGGCACAACAAGGTAGAGGACGCTCCGGAGCAGCAGTGATTCTGGACACGTCCTTTCTCGTGGACCTTTACTGATTCCCGACCCGTACACCGCTCCGTCGGGATGTCCACCCTCCCCACCTACGCCGCCGCGGCGTTCCTCGCGCTCCACGGCGTCGTCCACCTGCTCGGGACCGCGGTCTACCTCGAACTCGCGGAGGTCGCGGACTTCCCGTACAAGACGACGCTGTTGGGCGGGTGGTGGGACGTCGGGCGGGCCGGGATTCGGGTCTTCGGCGTGCTGTGGGCCGTGGCGGCCGTGGGGTTCGTGGTGTCCGCGGTGGCGCTCGTCGTCGGGTGGGATAGCTGGCGAGCGTTGCTGGTCGCGGTGACGCTGTTCTCGCTGGTGCTGACGGTGCTGGATTGGAGTGTGGCGTACGCGGGCGTAGTGGTGGACGTGGGGATTCTGGTGGCGGTGCTGGTCGTAGTGCCCCGGATGTGAGTCGTCGGGGAATCGGTGGAAGCCGTCGTCAGCCAGTGAACTCGTCGTCGCCCAGTCCCCGAACGTACTCGTTCAGCCGGCGGTCGACGCCCTCGCCGAGTTCGACCACCTTCCGGCCCGCGAGCGCGCACAACGAACGGGACGGCTACCCCTGCCGCCGCACCACCGCTGGCCGCCGAGCAACGCCGCCACCTGTCCGCCTCCTCGCTCGTCAGCGCCGCGAACGCCGAGTCGAGAGCGGCGGACGCGCTTTCGGAGTCCGGGAGGGGAACCGATTCGAGACGTCCCATCGAGTTGTCTCTCTATTGGAGCTTCCACGCATAAATGGGGCGGATGGAGTGTCCCGGGGCCAACGGCACCGAATCTCGTCGCGAACAGCCGGACTAGAGTTTAAGTACCAATCCGGCAGAAGAACCGCCCATGGCCACTCGGACTGTCCGGCTCGACGAGGAGGCGTACGAGTGCCTCGCGGGCAGAAAACTGGACGACGAGAGCTTCTCGGACGTGGTCAAGCGCCTGGCCGGCGAGCCGTCGCTGCTCTCGGTCGCCGGCATCCTCTCCGACGAGCAGGCCGACGAGCTGGAGGCCGCCATCGAGGCGGGCCGGCGTGAGCGAGAGCAGGAGCTGTCGTCTATCGCCGAGAGGATGGAATGATACTGGACACGTCGTTCGTCATCGACGTGCTCCTGACCGGAGCCGGCATTCCAACTCTGGGCAGTCCGTGAATCCCGAACTCACGCCCGCAGCCCCGCCACCACCAACACCGCCCCCACGAGCAACAGCATCAACACCAGCGGCGGCCGACCGCCCGGAGCCAACCGGAAGACCAACACCCCGCCGGCCGCGCCGAGCGTCGCCACCGCCAGCCCCGCCGC
>CAZPIG010000023.1:0-8021 GCA_964586205.1 uncultured Halobacteriales archaeon
CGCGTGGGCGGCCACGTCGGCGGTCGTCTCCAGCATGGTGCCCATCGAGGCGTTCGCGTCCGCCACCGCCTCCATCTGCTCGCGGGTCTGGTCGCCGGGGTTGCTGTGGGGCAGCAGGCCCTCCTCGATGGCTATCTCGCAGGCCTCGCGGAGGTAGGCGTGGATGGTGTCGTGGCCCCACTCGGCCAGTTGGTCGTAGATGCGCTCGTAGCGGTCGTCGGGGTCGTCGCCGAAGGTGAACAGGGCCTCGGTGCAGCCCGCGTCCGCGCCGCGCCGGCAGACCTCGCGTACTTCGTCGGGGCTCATCAGGGTCGCCTCGCCCGGCGCGTCGAAGTAGGTGCAGTAGGTGCAGGTGTACCGGCAGGCGGTGGTCAGCGGGACGAAGACGTTCCGCGCGAAAGTGAGTTCGTCCGTCTTCTGTACGTCGTCTGGGGTGACTTCTAGGAGTTCGTCTACCTCGGTCTCGTCGATTCGTATGGAGATGTCGTACTCGTCGGCGTCCGGGATGTCGGTGCCGGCCATTCTGTGGGTCGTTGGCAGGTGGTCGGGCGGGGTGGGCTTTCCGCTTTCGGTCGGTGGCAATCTCGCCTGTTCGTGTTCTGTTTCTCAGTCGGACTCGGCGAGGAGTGTCGTTTCGAGGAGGTCGGCGACGTTGTTTCGGGCGAGGAGGCGGTCGACGAGGTCGTCTCGTTCGACAGATGAAGAGTCCCCGATTCCGACGACATCCTCGGGACGGTATCGGAACGCGAGGAGGTCGAAGGTGCCGATCTGTCTCCGTGGGTTCTCGACCGCGCAGGTGGCGGCGAGCATGTCGTCGTTCTCCACGGTCACTTCGTGGTGGGCGATTCGAAGCTCCCTCGCACGCCGTCGGCGGCGAATGTCCTCGTCTAGGTCGTCGACGAAGCTAGTGAACTCGCCACCGTCCAAATCGACAAAGAGAACAGCTCGTGGGTCCCCCTTTACGAGTGGACTCAGGGTTTCGACGAACACTCGCTTCACGTTCGTCTTGTTGTTCTCTGACTTCACCAGGAGGTGGTAGGGGTTCCTCGGCTCCTGGAAGTTTGCCAATTCGTGGGACTCCACGGCCTCCATATCGCGCTCGATGTCCTCCCCGTGGAGTGGTGGTTTCACGCGATATTCTTCGTCGGCGTTCTCGTAGAGCGTGGCGACGAGGTGGGCGTCGTCCTTGCCCTCGCAGAGCACGGCCCGCTTCACTCAGATCCCCCGGAGGTCGAGGTGCAGGTCTTCGATGCTCTCTCGCGCCGTTTCGTAGTCCTCGACCACGGCGGAGTGCGACTCCATCCGCACGAGTGTGAACTCTTCCTCCAAGAATTCCACTTCCTCGTCCCGCAGATTCTCGGTGAAGAACGTATCGATGAAGTCCTTGTTGTGGGTGGTGATGAACAACTGGACGTCCTCGTCCTTCGCCAGCTCGACGAGGAAGTAGACGACCTTCCGGACGTAGCCGGGATGCATGTGGTTCTCAGGTTCTTCCAGAAGAATTATTTGGTCCTCTATCTCGTCGTCCATGAGTTCCCAGAGCAGCCCGACCATCGTCTTGAAGCCGTCGCCCATGAAGTCGTAGGGGACGGCGTACTTCTCACCGTCCTCTTTTTCGAAGACGAGGGTGTCGAGATTGAATGTCTTCAGTTCTTCAGCCAGTCCTGTTTCCTTGAGGTAATCACCGAGGTCGTCGCGCTTGATGGCGTCGTCGCTGTCGGGGTCGAAGTCGGGGGCTGAGAGGAGATTCTTGGATTTGATGAAAGAGATTTTACCAAGAGTTGACGGTTCTTCCATGAACCGGAATCCAGGGAGAGGAAACGTTAGACCTGATGATTCACCTAGCATTGAGAGTCTTTTACGCACCTCTTCAGAGGTGATTTGATGTTCAAAAATATCAATCTGTTCGGATTCTATTATATCTACAAACTTCTCGATTGAATGCCTAACCAAATCCTGAACAGCATCCCCTGGATATATGTATGGATTTTCGTCTCCAGATATTGAAAACACAAGACAGCTTTCCAGTAGCTCATCCGTTAGCCCGCCTTCCAACTC
Organism: uncultured Halobacteriales archaeon; assembly: GCA_964586205.1. Classification (GTDB taxonomy): domain Archaea; phylum Halobacteriota; class Halobacteria; order Halobacteriales; family CAZPIG01; genus CAZPIG01. The sequence goes on from CAZPIG010000023.1 coordinate 2,059, forward strand.
CACGTTCGTGGTTGATCGTACAATTCTGGCAATTCTATCCTTCGCCATATCGGTCATATCCGGAGCACCCTCCCTAGAGAATAAGTGAGACGGGTCAGCATGTGCGGAAACAATATTTTCAACATCTCGAATAGTTCTAGAGACAAAATACTCCTCCGCCTCCTCCTCAGTCGGATGCCGAATCTCCATCTCCCTCGTCTCCTCCTCCGTCTCCACCAGTATCCGACACTCCTCGAAGTCCTCGTGAATCAGCGAGTCGATATCTTCCCCGAACTCCCCCACATAGGTAGGATCGAAGGCGAGAGCGATAGCCTCCAGCAGCGACGTCTTCCCGGTGTTGTTTCGACCAGTAACGAGATTGATACCGGAGGGCTCGTACGCCAGGTGCTCGATGCCCTTGAACCCGGATATCTCGACGCGCTGGAGGTCGGTCATCGAAGATCCGTCCGGAGTAGTTACTGCGGCCTGGTATTAAAGACTGAGCCTTCGGTCGGTCCGAGAGCGACCAACCGACAGTGACGGCCAGCGGACCAACCGACGGCTACAGCCAACCGACCATCCACCGTTGGGTGGGAATACGGAAGGGGCGGCCCGCTCGGCGAACCCCGGCGAAGTAAGCACTGGAGGCGCGAGCGAAGCGAGCGCCGAAGCACGCAGCGAGCCGCGGGAGCCGAGCGGGCCGGGGCTTCCGAGGCTCGAGCAGCCGCTCGACCATCAACAAACACCGCCGCGAAACGGTAGGACCGAAAACCAAATCGACGAATCGACGACGCCCTACATCCCCTCGTCCACACCCACCGCCACACCGTCCGCTATCATCTTGTACCCGATACCGAGCATCCCGGCGTAGATGGCCGCGATGCCGAGGAGGGAGACGAGCACGCCGAACAGACTCACGAGGCCGCCACCGCCGGCCGCGGCTGCACCGCCGCCGCGGGCCATCGCCATCACGCCGCCGCTCGCCATGAGACTGCCCACGAGCACCAGCGTCCCGCCGACGAGGTACACGCCGAGCAGGTACGCCATCATCCCGAAGCCGTACTTGATGCCGTCGACGACGCTGACTGTCGCCATGACACTGCAACTAGAGTAGTGGTAGATAAATCTTATCGCCGTAGGAACAGTATCGGAACGGGAATAGATAGCGCGTCACGCCGCGGACGCCGACAGCAGCGACTCGAACACCTTCCGCTCGGCCTTGCGAAGGTGCTGGTGGAACGTCGGCGGCGAGACGTCGAGGGACTCGGCGACGTCCTCGCCGGACACGTCGCGCGGCCACTCGAAGAACCCCGACCGGACGGCGGCTTCGAGGACCGTCCGCTGGCGGTCGGTGAGCCCCTCCCCGACCGCGCGCTCGACGGACTCGCGGTCGCCGGCGCGGCGCTCGGTCTGGCGGCGCTTGACCATCTCCGCCGCCGGGTAGGTCTCCTCCACGGCGTCGATGACCTGCCGGACGTCCGTGGTCGGCGAGAGGTGCAGCGTCATGCGGAAGTCGCCGTCCTCGATGGCGGCCGCCTCGACGGAGCCCCCGAGCGAGGCGACCCGGGACAGCACCGGCGGCTCGGACAGCCGTAGCTCGAAGTCCGTCTCGCCGTCGCTGTCTGCCCCCGGGTCGTCGCCTTCCGCATCGTCGTCGCGGAACGTCACGTCCGTCCAGTGCGGGACGTCCTCGACGAGCGTCTCCACGATGGCCGCTCCGTCGTCGGTCGCGCGCCCGTAGTAGAGGAACTCGCCGTCCCCGACGGGCACGGCGTGGTCGAGCACCACGGTCCCGTCGCCGTCGGCGTCGACGCCGAGCGCGTCGAGGACGTCCTCGACGCGGAACTGCAGTTCGACCACCTCGTCGCCCATCAGCGCCCGCTTGCGCTCGGCGGCCGCGATGGCGTGGCCGACGACCTCGCCGAGTTGGCCGACGACCGCGCGCTCGTCGCCCTCGAAGGCGTCCGGCCGGTCCGCGTAGACGTTCAGGACCCCGTAGGTGGTGTCCTCGTGGACGACGGGGATGGCCGCCGACGACCGGAAGCCGTACTCCTCGGCGTGGTCGCGCCACGGCTCGTAGTCCGGGTCGACGCGGGTGTCCCGCGAGGTCTGCATCTCGCCGGTCCGGATGGCCCTCGCCGTCGGCCCGTCGCCGCCCTCGTCGTCGGGGGCGATGGAGACGGTGACGTCCTCCAGGTAGCCTTCCACGCCTGCCTCGGTCCGCAGAGTCACCGTCTCCGAGGCCACGTCGACGTCGCCGACCCACGCGAACAGGTACGAGTCCGTGGCGGCGAGGCGCTCGCAGACGACCCGCTCTATCTCCTCGCGGGTGGACTGGTCGACGACGGCGTCCGTTATCTCCCGGACGACGTGGTTGAGGTTGTTGAGCGCCGCGAGTCGCTCGCGCTGGCGCTCCAGCTCGCGCTCGCGCTCGTGCTGGCAGGTGACGTCCTGGGACATCACCATGCCGGCGAACACCGCCCCGTCCTCGTCGTACACCGGGTGGACGTGGAACTGCCGGACCTCCCCCTCGAACTCGGCCTCGAACTCGCGGTCCTCGCCGTCGAAGGCGGCGCGGTACCGGGGGGCGACCTGCTCGAACAGCTCCTCGGGAACCCAGTCGGCCATCGTCTCGCCTTCGAGGTCGGCCGCCGAGAACTCCAGGCCGTCGTACATCTCGCCACCGACGGTCAGGTACCGGAGGTCCTCGTCGAACAGCACGACCGCGCCGTTCGGGAAGTGGTCGATGAGGGAGCGGTACCGGCGCTCGGATTCCTCCAGCGCGCGCTCGCGCCGCTTTCGCTCGGTGATGTCGCGCACCACGCCGGCCCGGAACCAGTCGGACTCCTCGCCCCCGGGGAGGACGGTCGACGCGGCGTCCACGGGGACCCGCTGCCCGCTCGCGGTCACCAGCTCGACGTCCATCCGCGGGAGGTGCTCGGGGCCCCGCTCTTGCTCTACTACCTCCATCTCCCGTATCACGTCGTCGTCGACGACCAGCGAGACGTGCTCGCCGACCAGCTCCGCGCGCGAGTAGCCGAGTAGCTCGGCGTAGGACTCGTTGACCCACGTGAAGTTCCGCTCGGCGTCGACGACGTAGACGCCCTCGTTGACCGTCTCGACGATGGTCTCGTAGCGCTCCAGCTCCCGCTCGCGCTCGACGCGGTCGTAGGCCGCCTCCGCGTTCGCCGCCAGCAGCTCCACCAGCCGGGCGGTCCGCTCGTCGAACGCGCCCACCTCGCGGGACGCGACGACGACGATGCCGTGGTCGCCCATCGGCGCGAACACCCCGGCGCGCATCTCGGTCGCGTCGGTCCCGAGGTGGGGCGACTCGTGGACGTCCTCGAACAGCCGGCTCTCGCCCGCCGCGTACAGGTGCCCGGCGACCGAGGAGTCGTCCGGCGGGACCGCCGGTAGCTCCTCGCGCATGGACGCCGCCGCTCGCGTGTGCGCGGCCGGGGCCAGCACGTCGTGCCCGTCGTCGTACCGGTAGACCGCGACCGCGTCGATGTCGAGGACGTCGGTGACCGTCTCGGCGACCGTCTCGGCGACCTCCGCGTCGCTCTCCGTGTGGAACAGCGCCCGGGAGGCGTCGTACAGCGCCGTCAGCGCCTCCTCGTACCGCCTGCGCTCGGTGATGTCCCGCGCGACGCCGACCCGTCGCTGCTCGTCCTCGTCGGGGAGCATCGCGAACGTCCCGGCCGACGGGATCGTCTCCCCGTCGGCGGTCTGCAGTTCAGTCTCGACGAGGCCGACGTCCTCCTCGTCCCCGGCTCGCAGCTTCGCCTCGTACTCCCTCGCGGTCCGGATGGTCTCCTCGTCGACGACCAGCGAGACGTGCTCGCCGACCAGCTCCGCGCGGTCGTAGCCGGTCAGCTCCGCGTACGCGGAGTTGGCCCACGTGAACTGCCCCGCCTCGTCGACGACGTAGACGCCCTCGTTGATGGTCTCGACGATAGTCTCGTAGCGCTCTAGCTCGCGCTGGCGGGCCTTGCGCTCGCTGACGTCCAGCACCAGCCCGACCGTCCCGGCGAGGCGGCCCTCGTCGTCGGTCAGCACCGACAGGCGGTTCTCGACGGGACGGCGCTCGCCGTCCTCGGTCTCCACCTCGTACGTCAGGGTGGTCGTCCCGTCCCCGTCGCCGGCGAGGAGCTCCGCTATCGCGGCCTCGGCGCGCTCGATGGCCTCGTCGTCCATCCCGATGGAGACGTAGCTGCCGAGCAGCTCGAGCTCGTCGTAGCCGGAGTGCTCGACGAACGCGTCGTTGACGAACGTGAACCGTCCCTCGGCGTCGAGTTCGTAGGCGGGCTCGCCGATGGCCTCCAGGATGCCCGCGTACCGCTCGAGCTGCTCCTCGCGGGCCTTCCGCTGGGTGACGTCCCGGAAGTGGACCGACAGCCCGCTCTCGGAGGGGTAGACGCTCGCCTCGACCCAGAACTCGAGGGGCTCGAAGTACACCTCGAAGCCGGTCTTCTCCCCGGTCTCCATCGCTTCGTGGAACGCGTCCCGCGCGGGCGTCTCCGTGGCCTCGGGGAACACGTCCCAGACGCTCTCGCCGAGTAGCTCCTCCTCGCCTGCGTCCAGCAGTTGCTCGGCCCGCTCGTTCACGTACGTGAACCGGAACTGCTCGTCCAGCGCGTAGAAGCCGTCGTCGACCCGCTCGAACACCTCCTCGAGCTCGCTCTCTAGGTCCTTGCGCTGGCGCTGGAGGCGCCTGGTGCGCTCCTTCAGCGGGGTGACGTCGGCCACCGTGACCACGACGCCTGACTCCTCGTCGAGTGGCTCGGCGGTCACCGAGAGCCACCGCGTCCCGTCGTCGCCGTCGAACCGCATCCGCCGGTCGACGCGCTCGTCCGTCGCGAGCGCCCGCTGTGCCGGCCGCTCGGAGGGCGGAATGACCTCGCCGGACTCGTCGCGGACGGACCGGTCGCCGAGTGCGTACGCCTCGCCGTCCTCGGCGTCGTCGAGCGCGTACTCCTCGCCGTGGTCGGCGTTGCCGAGAGCGTGCTCGTCGGCGTCGTCGAGGCCCAGTAGCTCCGCAAACCGGCGGTTCGTGCGGCGCGCCCGCCCGTCGGCGTCGAAGATGGCGATGCCGGCGGGGCTGGTCTCGAGGACGTTCTCGAGGAGGTTGCGCTCCTCGCGGAGCGCCTGCTCGCGCTCGTGGCGCTCGGTCATGTCGCGGGTCACCTTCGTGTAGCCCCGGAGGTCGCCGTCGTCGTCCCGGAGAGCCGTGATGGTGACGTCCGCCCAGAACTCCGAGCCGTCGGCCCGGACGCGCCACCCCTCGTCGCGGGCGGACCCCTCCTCGGTCGCCGCCGCGAGGTTGTCCTCGGGAACGCCGGTCGCCCGGTCCGCCTCGGTGTAGAACGTCGAGAAGTGCCGGCCGAGTATCTCCTCGCGGTCGTAGCCCTTGATGTGCGCCGCGCCGTCGTTCCACGACTGGACGTGGCCGTCGGGGTCGAGCGTGAAGATGGCGTACTCCTCGACGGCGTCGACGAACGACCGGAAGCGCTCGCGCTCCTCGCGGAGCGCCTTCCCGGGGGTGCGCTGCTCGGTGACGTCGGTGATGACGCCCTCGATGCGCCGCGGCGACTCCGGGGCGGGGCGGACGGCGTGGCCGCGCTCCCAGACCCACCGCGTCTCGCCGTCGGCGGTCCGGACGCGGTACTGGACGGTGAACGTCCCGTCCCCGTCGAGCCCGGACTGGACGGTCTCCCAGACGCGGTCGCGGTCGTCGGGGTGGACGACGTCCCGCCCCCAGCTAACGGTGCCGGACTCGACCGCCCCCGCGTCGTGGCCGGTCAGGTCGCGGCAGGCCTCGCTGACGTACTCCATGGGCCACCCCGGCTCGTTGCGGCACCGGTAGACCATCACCGGCAGGTCGTCGAGCGTCGCCGGTGGGTCGGTCCCCCGGGCCGTCGCGCCCGCGGACGATTCGTCCGCCGTGGCTTCGGTCGCCGCCGTCGCTCCATCACCAGTCGTCG
>CAZPIG010000023.1:8121-21288 GCA_964586205.1 uncultured Halobacteriales archaeon
ACCGTCCGTCGCTGTCGCTCCGTCTTCCGCCGCTGTCGCCCAGTCCCCGGTCGTCGCTCCGTCTTCCGCCACTGTCGCTCCGTCGGCCGCCACTGTCGCTCCATCACCAGTCGTCGCTCCATCACCAGTCGTCGCCTCGTCCGTCGCCGTCGCTCCGTCCCCGGTCGTCGCTTCTCGTGCTGCCGTCGCCCCGTCCGCCGGCGGCGGCCGCCACCACACGCGCGCGCTCGCCCCCACCTTCTTCGTCTCCAGCCGCCCCCGCTCGACGAGGCGGTCGAGGCGCTCGTAGGTGCTCCGCCGGCCGAGGTCGAGGTCCTCCGCCACCTCGTTGGTCGTCCGGGGCGTCCCCGCCGCGTCGAAGAGCGCCAGCGTCTCCCGCAGGCTGTCTGTCAGTGATTCGGAGGTCACTACCACCACAAACGGTCCTTACTCCCATCAATCCTCCGCCGGCGGAGGTAACGAAATGAACTGTGTCCGGAGTAAGTCGGAGACCAATCGGCAACCGTCCGTTCCCAAACGTTTCAGCGTGGGACGAAGCTCCCGGGCCGACGGGCCTAATCAGTTATACAGAGCCCTTACCCGGGGGCGGTACATTGCTTGGAGGTACGCGCCGGCAGCCGCCGGCCGATACGTATGACAGACCACATGACGCAGACGTCGACGGGACGCCGGGGAACGGGTGCGAACTCCGTCGCGCTGATCGACAGCGAGCACCTGACGGACACCGAGCGCCACGACCTGCTCGCATCGGAGCGCCGCCGGACGGTGATGGACGTCCTCGCGGGTCGAGCCACGCCGCTCGACCTGGATGACCTCGCCGCCACCGTCGCGGCCCGGGAGAGCGACGTCGACGAGGACGACCCGCGGGCGGTCGAGCGGGTGGCGGTGTCGCTGCACCACAACCACCTCCCGAAGATGGCCGAGCTAGACGTCCTCGACTACGACGCTGCGGCGAACCGGGTCGGGTGACCCGACCGTCGACGCCGCAGCCACGACGCCCCTCGCAAACCAGTACCGGATCACGGACCAGCAAAACGAGTCAGGGACCAGCACGGAGTCGCCGCGTTCGCGACGGCCCGGGAACGGAGTCAAACACACGTGTCACAGGCCGACACCCCGACCGACCGACTGCCGCCGGTCCCCGTCAGGAACCGTCCCCACCGGGTGAGGTGACGTGCCGACCGTCGCCGAGTTCACCCTCGATCCGGACGAGTTCCCGCTGGGGACCGTCTTCGCCCGCCACCCGGACGTGACAGTCCACCTAGAGCGCGTCGTCTCGCTGGCGGCGGACCGCACCTCGCACTTCTGGGTCCACGGCCTCGCGGCCGGCACGGTCGCGGACCAGTTCGGCGACCCGCCCGCTATCCGCGACGTCCGGCGGGTCGGGAGCGTGGACGGCGAGCACCTGCTGCGGTGTCGGTGGGCCGGCGACCACGACTGCCTGCTCGACGGGCTCTTCGACCCGGCGGTCGTCCTGCGGTCGGCGGTCGGGACCGGCGACGGGTGGACGTTCGAGGTCCGCGGGGAGTCCCGGGCGGACGTCCGCGCGTTCCGGGAGCGCTGCCGGGACCGCGACGTGCCCGTCTCCCTCCGGGCCCTCCACGACCTCGGGCCCCCCGACGCCGGACTCGACATCACCGACAAGCAGCGCGAGGCCCTGGTGTTGGCCTACGAGGAGGGCTACTTCGACTCCCCCCGCGAGGCGGCCCTCGAGGACGTCGCCGCCGAACTCGACATCTCCCAGCAGGCGCTGGCCTCGCGGCTCCGGCGCGGCAGCCGACGGCTCGTCGGACAGGTGCTGGTCGGCCCCGGACTGTAGCCACGGCGACGTCGGTTATAAAGGCCTTTTGTATAGTGAAGAGCCAGAGTTTCCCCCGAGTGCCGTGTACGTGCATCCCGGACGATGTGTGACGAACCGTCGACCGGAGACCGCTCGGGGTCGTCGGACGACGCCGGACCGTCGGGGCCTGGTTGGCTGGAGTCGGAGATGCCCGCGTTCGAATCCGTCGAGTACCTGCCCGAGGACGAGGCCTACCGGGCCACCTTCGACGCCGACGGCGTCGCCCCGAGCGTGGCGGCCGTCGAGGCCGTGTCGGCGGTCGCGGACGTGGACCCGACCGACCTCCCGCCGCTCTACTCGGTGGTCGACCCGGACGCGCTCGACGCACTGCTCGAGGGCGGCGGCCCCGTCGACGTAACGTTCGAACTCGCGGGCCACCACGTGCGGCTCGACAGTGGCCGCGTCGTGGTGCGGCCACCCGAGACCGACCGGTAGCGGACGCCCCGGCCAGCAGACCCGAACGGAGGACGACAGCGTGCTACCGTACACCATCGAATGCGAGGCGTGTGGGACCCGGCGGCTGGGCCGCGCGAGCGACGGCGGGGTCGAGCCGGTCAGCGCGGCCTGCCGGGACTGCGGGAGCGGGGCGTTCGTGATACTCGGTCGAAAAGCCGAGGCATAGCGACTGGCCACTGATTCACTCTCACCGCCGCTCGACGCCCACCCGCCCCTCCGTCACCGATAGCTCGAAGCCCGCGTCGACCAGCCAGTCGCGGGCCCGCCCGTCGGCGTGCAACAGCACCTCCACGAGGTCGCCGCGCTCGTCTACGTCCGTCGAGAGCCGGTAGGAGTCCACGACCGCCGGCTCGACGCCCGCGCGGCGGGCGGCGGCGCGGTGGTCCCGGTAGGACGCCCCGTGGTAGTCCACCCGGAACTCCGGGTGCCTGGCGACCAGCGCGTTCGTGCCGCCGCCGCGGCCCGGCACGAGGACGACGCCGCCGTCGGCGTCGAACAGCCGCGAGAGCGCCGCCGGCGTGGCGAGCGGGAGGTCCGCCATCACGACCGCGACCGCCCCGTCGCCGACACCGACCTCGCTCGCGTCGTCCTCCTCGTCCTCGCCCGCGTCGTCGGCCTCGCCCGCGAGCACCCTATTCACGGCCTCCGTCAGCGGCCGCTCGTCGACGGTGACCGGCCACTCCACGTCGACGGGAGCCGTCGCCAGCACCTCCGGCTCCCGGCCCGTCGCGGCCACGGCGGCGAGCACGTCGGCGAGCATCGCGCGCGCGAAGGCGACGCGCTCGTCGGCCGAGAGCGCGTCGGACAGCCGGGTCTTCGGCCGGCGCGCCGCGAAGGGGACGACGACGCGCATGGCTATCGATTGCGCCCGGTGGGGAAAAGGGCCACGCCGGTCAGGCTAGCTTGTCGTAGGACTCCTGCTGGGACTGGTACCAGAGGACGCCCCCGACCAGCACGGCGACCAGCAGGATGCCGCCGACGACGTACAGGATGGTCTGGCTGCGCTGCGCTCCGCCGGCAGCCTCGTTCGCGTTCTGCTCGGCGTTGTTGGCGAGGTCGACGGCGTTCCCGAAGTTGCCGTTCTCGTACGCCGAGATGGCGTTGCCGACGATGTCGCGCTCCTCGGCGACGTTCGCGCCCGCGCCCTCGGCCTGGGTGATGGCGGCCTGGGCCTGCTCTATGGCGTTACGGGCTTCCTGGCTACCGGGAGCCCCCCCGCTGCCGGTCGTGTAGTGGTGGCTCGTCCACTCGCCCACGTGGTTGGAGGTGCCGCCCGTCCGGGTCTGATTCAGCGAGAAGACCACGAACTCCTGGGCGGGGTCGTAGGTGTAGTTGGCCACCTCCGGGACGGTGCCGGTGGCCGACACCTGTATCTCGTAGATGTTCTGGGACTGGGTTATCTGCTGCTGTGACGCGAACTGCTGGCCGTCCTGGCTCTCCTCGCCGACCTGGGTGCCGCTGGCGTCGAAGTAGCCGACCGACCACGTCACCTGGGTCAGCCCGGTCCGGCCGACGAGCGTCCACTGCTCCATCTGGGGGTTCTGGTAGAGGTCCCCGAGCGTGACCGAGGCGGTTATCTGCGACCCGACCTCGACCTCCTCGGAGACGTTGGCGGTCTGGGGGGAGATGGCTACGGCGGGGGCCATCGCGGTGGCGGCGACAGCGGCCACCGCCGCCAGCAGTACGAGCGCCGCGAAGGCGCGCTTGCGGCCGTCAGAACAGCGGTTCGAGTTCATCTTCGTCATCTTCGACCAATGTCTGTAAGTTTTCTTCGCTTTCCTGGCGGATCTCCTCGATGTTGTCCTGGGCCTCGATGGCGACCTGCTGGAGCTCCTTGATGCGGGGCACGTCGTTGACGCCGGACAGGAGGATGACCGCCGCGACGTTGTTCGAGTTCGGGACCGGGTAGTCCCCGCCGCGGACCTCCATGCTGCCCGTCTGCTCCTCCAGCCACTTGCGGCCGCGCTCGATGCCCTTGCGGTTCAGGTGCTCGGGCGGGCCGGCCATCACCAGCAGGGCCCGCTCCGCGCCCTCTATCTCGCAGGGGAGGGTGAGCCGTCCGAGCGCCGCCTTCCGGACGAGGCTGGTGATGCGGTTCGTGGTCTGGGCCGTGTCGATGTCGTCGCCGTCGTCGCCGCCGAACCGCGACAGCAGTCCGCCGCTGCCCTCGTCGGTCTCGACGGTCTCGGCGGCGTAGCCGACCGTGGAGACGCCGCCGCCGGAGAGGGTGTTGATTATCTCGCTGGAGTCGACGACGCTCTCGGCGACGTCGTCGCCCGCCTGGACCTCGCCCGCCCCGAACATGATGCCGAAACGGGTGGCTATCTCGTCGTTTATCTTCTCGTAGCCGCCCTCGACCGACTCCCCCGCCTTGCGCCACGCGTCGTTGTCGAACACGAGGAGGTTGTCCACCTCGCGGACGAACGTCTGGAACGAGCGCGCGGCGTTGAGCGTGTAGATGCCGCCCTCGTCGCCGCTGGGCAGTACGCCCATGCCGTAGACGGGCTCGGTGTAGATGCGCTTCAGGTGCTTCGCCAGCACCGGCGCACCCCCGCTGCCGGTCCCGCCGCCCATCCCGGCCACGATGAGGAACGCGTCCACCTCGTGGACCGGGATGTTGTCGACGGCACCCTGTATCTCGTCGATGTCCTCCTCGGCGACCTCCGCGCCGAGTTCGTTGTCCGCCCCGACGCCGTGGCCCTTCACGCGGGACTGGCCGATGAGCACCCGGTTCTGCTGCGGAATCTGCTCCAGTCCCATCAGGTCCGCCTTCGCCGTGTTGACCGCGACCGCCGACCGTACGAAACCGTCGCCACCCCTCGAGCTGTGCTCGATGAACTTGTCGACGATCTTGCCGCCGGCCTGGCCGAAACCTATCATCGCAAGTTTCATTGGTCCATCCTTTACTCCGTTGGGAAAACCATGATTAACAGGGCCATAAGCCTTTTGGTCCTCCTTACTATCTCCGGGCTATAGTAAGCCCCGTGAAACGCAAGCGGGCGTCGGGGTTCCGGCGTTCTCGTCCACCGACCGACAGGCGTCTGACGCGCGGTTTAAGTGTCGCCTTCTCTGGTAGTTGTTCACAGGCGACGCGTGGTAGCCGACCTATATTGAAGTTGTGGCCCGGAAAGCCCGGCTTTCCCGAGTGACCGGCGCGTGGCGCGCGCTCGCGCGCGGTCCGGCGCGCATCACGCACTCTCCGTCGCTCCTGTTACACTTCCCGTCGCTCCCGTCACTGCTTCGATTCGAGGTACGCCGCGAAGGTGGTCATCTCCGCCGGGTCCGCGCCGAACGCCGCCGCGTCGTTGTCGGCGACCGTGTTGTCGAACCGGAGCGACCGGTACTGGTCCGGTCCCATCGGGACGAACGGAACGACCCCCGCGAGGGTGAGGCCGACGCGCGCCAGCGCCATCGGCACCGGCAGCACCCGGAGCGACCGGCCCTCCGACCGGTAGATGGTCCGGGCGACGTCCGCGAGCGTCAGCACCTCCGGGCCGCCTATCTCGTAGGTCTCGCCTGCGTGCGCGTCATCTTCTACGACCTCGGCGAGCATGGGCACGAGGTCGCCGATCCAGATGGGCTGGAAGCGCGTCCGGCCGCCGCCCGGGAGGCCGGTCACGTACGGCGTCGTCAGCAGCCGGGTGAAGCCGACGAACTCCCCGCCCTCGCCGAAGACCACCGACGGCCGGACGATGGTCCACCCCACGTCGGCGTCCCGGACGACCTGCTCGGCCCGCCCCTTCGCCCGGATGTAGGCCGTCGGTCCGTCGGGGTCGGCTCCGAGCGCGCTCATCTGGAGGAGGCGGTCGACGCCGTGGGTCTCGCACGCGCGCACGACGTTCTCGGTGCCGCCGAGGTGGACGCGGAGGTGGGCCTCGTCGCCGCCCCGGGGCTGGAACAGCGGCGACAGCGAGACGAGGTTCACGACGGCGTCGCGGCCCTCGAAGGCTCCCTCGACGGCGTCGTAGTCGGTGACGTCGCCGGCGACGCGCTCGACGCTCCCGGGGAGGTCGGCGTCGCCGGGCGACCGGGACAGCGCCGCGACGTCGTGGCCGCGCTCTACGAGTTCGGTACAGAGGTGCGTGCCGACGAAGCCCGTGCCGCCCACCACGAGGACGTTCATGGGTGGGAGACGAGGGGGAAGAGGCCTAAAGCTGTCGGGTCGATGGCTGGTGGCGGGGCCGTTCTGTTCGCCCGTCGGCTCTCACCGACACTTCGGTGCCTCGGCGACCCGCTCGGCGTCTCGGTCGGGCATACGGCGGGGTCCGTCGAGGGCGGGCTTGGCTGGTCCGGTCGAAACGGGGCGTTCCACCCCGCTACAGGATACTGAGGACGAACGAGAGGATGGCCGTAACCATCGCCGCGACGAGGACGACCAGCGACGACGCGAAGATGCGCATGTACCGGTCGACCTGCCGGGTCAGATTCGAGATGTTGTCCTCCAGGGTCGCCGCGTCCTTCGCAATCGCCTGCATCGCTCTGACCGCCTCGCTCAGCGGGACCCCGTCACCCTCCTTCAGGTCCCGTATCTCCTCGGTGGTGATGGACGGCGAGGCCTGGTACGCGCCCGCGTAGACCTCGTCCACCGGCTCGGAGAGGCGGTGGAACTCGACGGTCAGGAAGGGCTCCCCGTACTCGAGGACTATCCGCGACGGGCTCAGATTGACCAGAACGATGTGGAGCGGCCCCTCGAACCCCGGGTCTACCTGCGGGCCGGCGAGGAGGTCGACGCCCTTCCGGCTGAAGTGCGAGCGCAGTCCGACGGTGCCGGCCAGTTGCGGCCCCAGGTCGAGGTACTCCCGCGTCAGCACGAGCGCCATCTCGCCCGGCGGGAGGGTCAGGATGTCTCCGTCGCCGAGGCGCGTCTTCTCGTCCTCGGACGCCACGAAGGCCTCCTCGCCCAGCGCGAGGTCCAGCGACGCGGGCTCGACGTTGTCCTCGTCGAACGGCTCGACCCCGAGGTCCCCGTCCGCGACCGCCGCCACCAGTTGGGCGTCCGAGAGAGGGCTCATGGTCGGTGCTTGTTCGGATTCCTACTTGAACTCTAGCCCCGGTCGTTAGGTCGAAGTGGGTACAGGAGCTAGCCTATTCGAACAGCAGCGGTCAGTGTACCGGCAGAGGCTACTCCCGCCCACCTTAAGACGCCCCGTCCCCACGCCCCACACATGCTGGTCACGCTGGAGGGCCTCGACGGCAGCGGCAAGACCACGGTCTGGGAGGCGCTGCACGACGTCTACCCCAAGGCGACGTTCACCCGCGAGCCCACCGAGTCGTGGTACGGCGAGGCCGTCCGGCGGTCGCTGGGCGACCCGGAGGCCGACCCGCTGGCCGAGCTGTTCCTGTTCGTCGCCGACCACGCGGACCACCTCGCCAGCGTCGTGCGACCCGCTCTCGAGGACGGCGACCTCGTGGTCTCGGACCGCTACTCCGACTCGCGGTACGCCTACCAGGCCGCCGCCCTCGAGGGCGTCGTCCAGCGGCCGATGGAGTACGTCCGCGGCGTCCACGGGCCCTTCACGCGACCGCCGGACCTGACCGTCTACCTCGACGTGAGCCCGGAGACGGCGGCCGCGAGGAGCGACCGCGGCATGAAGTTCGAGAACAGCGACTACCTCGCCGCGGTGCGGGCCAACTACGAGCGCCTGCTGTCGGCCGAGCCCGAGCGGTTCGTCCGTATCGACGCCGAGCGGTCGCCGGAGGAGGTCATCGAGGCCGTCGAGGAGACCCTCGAGCGGGTGGTGGAAGGGAAGGACGACGGCAAGTGACGGTTCAGGGGTAGGTGGATTTCAGCTTTGCACCGGCAGATGGGCGACCCACCGTCGGGTGGGACTGAAAGGGGCCGGGCGCTCGACCCGGCCCTGACGAAGCAAGCAGCGCAGCGACCGAAGGGAGCGAGGAGCGCAGCGAGCGGGCGGCGCGAACGAAGTGAGCGCCGCCGTCGCGCGAGCGGCCGGAGGCCGCGAGCGTCACGGCCGGTCGAGCGCCCGGGGGCTTTCGAGACCTCGGACGCCGCCTGACGCACCCATACGTGGCTCGAAAGCCCTACCCGACAGTGGACTGTGGAGTCGGCAACGGTCCACGTCGGAAGCGGGACGACTGCTCCTATTGCCGGGACCGCTCCGGTAGCTCCACCTCGTCCGGCGGGGGCATCCAGAACAGGTCCACCGCGACGCCCAGTCCCAGCGGGAAGACGATGGCGACCAGCAGCGCGGTGTCGGCGTCGCCGAGGTTCCCGCCGAGGCCCAGCACGCCGGAGAGCACGAGCGTCGTCGCCACCAGCACCGGCGGCACCAGCAGCGCCACGTAGACGACCGGCCCCCAGCGGGTGGCCAGCCGCAGCCGGAAGAAGCGCGTGGCCACGGCGGCGACCGTGGCGTTGACGGCCACGATGACGGCGATGCCGACCGCGCCGACGACCGATACCATGGCGCGACGTAGGTACCACGGCGACTTGGCACTGTCGGAACCGCGCCATGCGGACCGCGACCTCGATACCGGCCCGGTCGCCGCCGGGGCTACACGTCGTTTCCGCCCCGTCGGTCGATGCTGATGCCGAGAGTTTCGAGCCCGTACTCCTCCGACAGGTCCATCATCGAGACGAGGAACGCCGCGGTTATCTCGTCCGGAGAGACCCCTTCGAGAGCGAGGCGCGCACGCTTCACTGGAGACCCTCAATCGGATCGGTCCTACAGTCGTGGTCGTCACACTGAAGTCGGTCCGAGAGTGACTTGCTCATGGCTTTCTGTCCTCAGAAGGCCACCGTCCGGCGCTCTACCGCCGGGCGTTTTCCGCACGTCGAATGCCCACGTGGACTGGTAGCCTTCTTACTTTTCCTATGTGGGAAGAACGTATAAAACTTTCCTCCGTGGGCAATACATAAGGTTCTACAGCGTTGATTCACACGCGTGCCCGATTCGGACAACCCCGGTGCGGACGCACGGCGCAAGTACGACGATTCGGAGTTCGTACGAGCCGTACAGGAAAATCAGCCCGCTTCGACGAGCGAAGTGGGCGATGCCGTGGGGTGTCCCCGCAGAACTGCCGACTACCGTCTCCGGAAACTGCGAGAGGAAGGCGAAGTCGAGTCGAAGATGGTCGGGAACTCCCTCGTGTGGTTCCTGCCCGACGACGGATAGATGGGACGTTCTCCACGAGACATAGCAGTCGCCCGAATCCAGTGCTGCATTCCGAATCGGAGGGCGTTCTCTCGCTCCGTTCCGGAACCGATTTGGGTGGCCGCGTCCACCCGCCGTCATGCACCGCGTCATCGGGGAGCGCGACCTCTCTGAGACGCCGTTCTCGCCCGACGTGGCCCGCGACGTCTACGCGGAGATGGTCCGGGCCCGACGGTTCGACGAGCGGGCGATATCGCTGCAGCGCCGTGGCTGGATGAGCGGCTACCCCCCGTTCCGGGGCCAGGAAGCCTCCCAGGTGGGAGCCGCGACGGCGATGGACGCCGACGACTGGCTCGTCCCGACCTACCGCTCGAACGCCATGCAGTTGGCCCGCGGGGTCCCCGTGACCGACCTCCTCCGCTTTCGCCGCGGCGGCCCGGAGTTCCAGTCCGGCCACTCCGTCCCCATCTTCCCCCAGGCGGTCCCCATCGCCACGCAGATCCCCCACGCCGCCGGCATCGGGATGGCCGCGAACTACCGCGACGCCGACCACGCCGTCCTCTGCTACTTCGGCGACGGCGCGACCAGCGAGGGCGACTTCCACGAGGGCATGAACTTCGCCGGCGTCTTCGACGCGCCGGTCGTCTTCTTCTGCGAGAACAACGGGTGGGCCATCAGCGTGCCCGAGCACCGCCAGACAGCGAGCGAGTCCATCGCCGCGAAGGCCGACGCCTACGGCTTCGACGGCGGGCAGGTGGACGGCAACGACCCGCTCGCTGTCCGCGAGTTCGTCGGCGCGGCGCTGCGGACGGCGGCGTCGGGGTCGCCGGTGCTCGTCGAGTCGCTCACCTACCGCCAGGGCGCGCACACGACCAGCGACGACCCGGACCGCTACCGCGACGCCGCGCCGGACCTCCCCGAGTGGCGGACCGCCGACCCCGTCGAGCGGTACGAGGCGTACCTCCGCGAGCAGGGCGTGCTGGACGACGAGGCGGTCGACGAGGTCCGCGCGGCCGCCGAGCGGGCGGTCGACGAGGCCGTCGAGGAAGCGGAGGCGGCCGACCCGCCGGACCCCGACGACGTGTTCGACTCGGTGTACGCCGAGCCGACGCCGCGGCTGCGCGAGCAGCGCGAGTGGCTGCGGGACTTCCTCGCGGAGGGCGAGGTTCCGGAGCAGTAGGCGGTCGGCGGTGAGATGCCGGAGGAATCACGACAGCGGTCGCCGCGTGGACGCTCGACGACGCTCAGTCCAGCGAGATGTAGGTCTTCGTCTCGGCGACGCCGTCGAACCCCTGGACGGTCGAGGAGGCGGCGTGGAGCACGTCGTACACCTCGTCGGCGTCCAGCTCGACGATGACGTCGAAGTCGCCCGCGACGACGTGGGCCTCGCCGACGCCCGCGACGTCCCGGGCGGCCTCGACCACCTCCCCCGACGCCCCCGCGGCCGTCTTCACCATGATGAACGCGTGGACCATCCTCGTCTCCCCGTTCCGTGTCACATCTCAAAAACCTTTGCCCGCCGGCTGTTTCCCGTCGCGCGTGCGAGGGCGTGTAAGGCGAGCTTTCGTGCGAGCTTTCTTCGCCCCGACGGTCCCGAGCCGCGACTGTCAGTCGTGGTCGCCGTCCAGCGCCGTCGCCCGCTCGGGGTCGCTGTCCAGCGAGCCGCCGGGGACGACCGCGCTGCCGATGCCCGCGACGAGCACCAGCTTCGCCACGTCGCCCGGGACGAACGGGAGGACGCCCTGGACGAGCAGGCTCTCGATGGTCGGGACCGTCCCCTCGAAGAGCCACCCGTAGACGCCGAGGTAGCTCGCTCCGAGGAGGTGGATGACGCCGAAGTTGACCACGGCCAGCACCACGACGAGGTACCGGAACCGCCGCAGCCGCGGCACGTAGTCGGTGAGGTAGCCGACGAACACGGCCGCGAGGACGAAGCCGACGACGTAGCCGCCGGTGGGCCCCAACAGCACGCCGACGCCCGCGCCGCCGCCGGCGAACCACGGCACGCCCGCCGCGCCGATGGCCGCGTAGAGGCCCTGGCTGAGCCCGCCGTATCGCCAGCCGAGGGCGACCCCCGCCAGCAGCACGGCGAAGGTCTGGCCCGTGATGGGGACGGGGCTGAACGGCAGCAGGACGCGCACCTGGGCCGCGACGCCCGTCAGCGCCGCGAAGCCAAGCGACAGCGCGACCATGGGCGCGACGGCCGCGACGTCGGTCCGCCGCCGGTAACGGAGGAGGTCCGCCAGCGCGCCCGGACGCCGACGGCGGTGGAAGAAGCGCCGCCGCGCTCGCCTGTACCTGACCGCGTAGGGGTGGTCCGTGACCGTCTCGGGGGAGAGGTCCATGGCTCGGGTCGATGCGGCGAGCGTGAACGGAATCAACGCTTCGGAACGCTCCGGGAGTCGGATGGAGTTGTTGCTCTGTTCGTCCTCGTCGGCGGTCCCGGTATCTTGATTGCCGTAGCGGCCGTCGAATCCCGACACTGGGGGGTCGACCACGCGTGTCACCGGACGACGCCGACGACGGGCCGCGCCGCGCCGACAGCTACGAACACCCCGACGGTACCAGAGAGGTCGTCTTCCACGTCGCCGACGACCGGGTGCTGACCGTGCGGGAGTACCCGGACCGCGAGGCGTTCCGCGAGGGCGTCGCGGACGCCGCGGACGCCGGCCGGCACGAGGGGGTCGCCGACCTCCCCGGCGTGGAGGCGTTCGCCGGCGACTCGGGCGATGGGACGCTCACCGAGGAGGCCGGCGACGAAGCGTCCACCACCGACGACTCGGGTGCCGACGATGAACGCCGGTGAGCCGCGTCGAACGACGAGCGCCGCCGAGCCACGCCCTGCGACGAACGTCGCCGAGGCGCGTCGGTCACTCCACCTCGGGGACGGAATCGAGGTCGTCACCAGCGCCCCCGTCGACGTCCAGTCCTTCGCCATCGACCTCCACCCCGTCGCCCTCGAGGTCCACCCCGTCACCGCCCGCTCCACCGTCGTCCTCGTCCGCCGTCCACACCACGCCGCGGCGCTCGTACTCCATCGTCGTCGCCACCGCCTCGGCCACCTCGCTCCCGAACTCGCGCTCGACGACGTGGAGCGCGAGGTCGATGCCCGACGTGACCCCGCCCGCCGTGAGGACGTCGCCGTCGTCGACCACGCGCGCGGCGACCACCTCGGCGTCGGTCGCGCGGAGGTCGTCCAGCGCGCCCGCGTGGGTGACCGCCGGCCGGCCGTCGAGCAGCCCCGCGCCGGCGAGCAGCATCCCGCCGGTGCAGACGGCGGCGACGGTCGCGCCGTCGTCGTGGAGGTCGGCGACGGCGTCCGGAATCGTCCCGCGCTCGTACGCCGCCCGCGCGCCCGCGTCGGCCCCCGAGTTCCAGCCGCCGCCCGGCACGACCACGAGGTCCGGCTCCGGGAGGTCGCCGCCGGTCAGCGGGCCGTCGATTTCGACGCGGAGGTCGTGGCTGGACGCGACGACAGATTCAGTTCCATCAACGGTCCGCACGGTCGCGTCCACGTCCGCGCCGTGGGTGGCGGCGTGGTGGAACACCTCGTACGGTCCGACGGCGTCTAGCTGGTCGAAGCCCTCGTAGAGGACGACGGCGACGTGCATGGGCGGGTGGAGGAGGCGTGGGGGCAAGAGTGGTTTGGGTGGGGTTCGGGGTGGTGTTTGGATGAGGTGCCTGAAACTGGTCGCGCTGTCACTTGGCGGTCGGAAGCCCCGACGCTCTCGGCTCCCGCGGCTCGCTGCGCTCCTC
>CAZPIG010000024.1:0-11990 GCA_964586205.1 uncultured Halobacteriales archaeon
CGAGCACCGAGTGGAGCTCGCGGACCAGCCGCGGGAACGGGTGGGGGCCGACGACCGACCCGATGACGTAGTGGGTGTCCTCGACGTTCGTCGCCCAGTCCCGGAGCGTCTCGTTGATGGCCTCCTTCAGCGTCCCGGAGCCCGCCGTCACCGGCGTCACCGTCGCGCCGTTCAGCCGCATCCGGTAGACGTTCGGCCGCTGGCGGTTCACGTCGGTCCGGCCCATGTACACCTCGCACGGCACGTCGAGGTGCGCCGCGGCCATCGCCGTCGCCGTGCCGTGCTGGCCCGCCCCCGTCTCGGCGATGACCCGCTCCTTGCCCATGTACTTCGCGAGCAGCACCTGCCCGAGGGCGTTGTTCAGCTTGTGGGCCCCGCCGTGGACGAGGTCCTCGCGCTTGAGGTAGACGTCGGCGTCGTAGCGGTCGGAGAGGGCCCCGGCGCGCTGCAGGGGCGTCGGCCGCCCGCCGAACTCCCGGAGCCGCTCGCGGAGGTCGTCGCGGAAGCCGTCCTCGTTGTCGAGGACGTACCGCTCGTAGGCGTCCTCCAGCTCCGCCAGCGCCTCCATCAGGACCTCCGGGACGTACTGGCCGCCGAACCGGCCGAAGGAGGTGTCGGTCACGGCCCGGCCCTCCCGTCGCCGTCCGGCGCTTCCGGGGTCCGGTCGGGTCCGGACGCCGCGCCGGAATCGAGGTGCGTCCGGTCCGCTTCCACGAGCCGGCGGGTCCGCTCCTCGACGTCGCCGGCCACGATGGCGCTGCCGACGAGGAGCGCGTCCGCGCCCGCCCGGCGCATCCGCGCGGCGTGGGCCGGCGTCTCGATGCCGCTCTCGGCGACGAGGGTCACGTCGTCCGGCGCGGCCGGCGCGACGTCCTCGAAGGTGCCCCGGTCCACCTCGAGAGCGGCGAGGTCGCGGTTGTTGATACCGACGACGCGCGCGCCCGCGTTGACGGCCGCGCGCACCTCCGCGCTGGTGTGGGCCTCGACGAGCGGCTCCATCCCCCGGTCGCGGGCCGCCGCGACGAGTCCGGGGAGGTCGTCGACGAACCGCACCACGAGGAGGACGGCGTCCGCGGCGACGGCGTCCAACTGACCCTCGCGCAGCACGAAGTCCTTGCGGAGCACGGGCACGTCGACCGCCTCGCGCACGCGCCGGAGCGCCGCCGGCGACCCCCCGAAGTGCTCCGGCTCGGTCAGCACGGAGATGGCGGCCGCGCCGCCCGCCACCATCCGCTCGGCGAGGGCGACCGGGTCGTCGTCCCGGACGCCGTCGGTCGTGGGACTGGTCGGCTTCACCTCGGCGACGACGGGCGTCCGGCCGTCGGCCGCCGCCCGTGCGACGGCGTCCGGCAGCAATCGGGCGTCTACGGAGACTGGGTCGCCCTCGACCGTCCGCTCGGCCGCAGCCGAGAGGATGGACCGCACGGCCGGGGCGACCGTCTCGCTGTCGTTCATAGTTGTACAACAGCGGGCGTATCTGTACATAAGGTTTGCGTCACGGTGCCGTAAGGACCCGCCTTCGGTGGCGGTTCCGGAAACGTGATTCACGAGAGCAATTATCTGCGGTGGGAAAAGAATATTAGCCCTTTGTGCGACGGTACCGTATGGCAAATCCAAGGTCGTCGCACGGTTTACTTCGGTGGCTGCGGTCGGCGTGGCGGACGCTCACGTCGTTCGTGGGCCTCGCGCTGGAGGCGGTGGGGCTCGCGCCGGACGTCGACCCGCACACGCGAGTGACCTTCCGGGCCATCGTGGACGCGGTGGTCCCCGAGACGCCCGAACTGGCCGACGAACTGGGCCCCGAACACGGTCCCGGCGGGCTCGCCGTCGACCTCGACGACTTCGCCATCACCTTCGTCGACGACGGCTTCCAGTTCGGGCTGCCCCACGTCGGCACCCACGGGAACATCCCGCTCGCGGACCCGGTCGCCCACCTCCTCGACACCGCCGCGCTGACGCTGCTGGAGCGCGGCGACAACGAGGACGAGCCGAGCATCGACCGCGCGCTCTCGCTGCTCGGGCCGGCCGACCCGCCGCCCGAGGAGGTCAGGGACGCCGTCGGGCCGTTCGCGGAGTTGTCCCCGCGCGACCGGCTGCGAGCGGTGGGAATCATCGACGAGTTCGAGATAGACGTCTCGCCGGCGGAGGACGAACTGTTCGAGCTCGACGGCGGACTGATCGGCCAGCTGGTGGTGGGGTTCACGGAGCTCATCTACTACAGCGAGTGGCAGGGCTACGACGACTTCACGAAGCCGCCGAGCGAGCGCGTCCACTCCAGCGACGCGGGGGCGGTCCAGAGCTGGGGCCAGACGGGCTTTCCCGGGTTCGCGAACGGCTACGCCGCGCTCCGCGGGTACGTGGGCGTCGACGACAGCCCGCTCGGCGGGGGCGAGACGTGGACGACCATCTCCGAGTCGTCGGGCGTCAGGGTCGTCCGCGAGGGCGGCGAGTTCCGCGACGGCGACGACTACGACACGAGCGGCTACGAGGAGCCGTTCCCGGTCGAGGAGGTGGCCGGTCCCGTCGCCAGCGAGGAGCCGGCCGGAGAGGCGAGCTGAGATGGTCGCCGACAGCTACGACGCCGTGGTGGTGGGCGCGGGCGGCGACGGGCCCGTGACCGCGTGGAAGCTCGCCGAGGCAGGCCTGTCCGTGCTCGTCCTCGAGGCGGGGCCGTTCCACGGCAACGAGCAGTGGCCGAAACCCCACGAGGAGCCCGGTGGGGAGGCTTCCTCGTCCGTCGAGGACCTCAGCGGCGAGCTACTGGACGAGCAGTTCACCACCCGTGCGTTCGAGATGCTCGACAAGCTGCTGTTCGGACCGGCCGACCACGAGCGCGGCTTCTGGTTCCGGAAGTTCCCCGGCGACGGGATGATCCTCCAGTGCGCCGGCGTCGGCGGCACCACGCTGCACTACACCGGCAACCACCCGCGCGCCTACCCCGCGGCCATCGACGAGCAGGGCCACTGGCCCATCGACTACGCCGACCTCGTCCCGTACTACCGCGAGGTCGAGGCGACGACCGAGGTCGCGCCGGCACCGTTCACCGCCAAGGACGAGCTGTTCGCGCGCGGAGCCGAGGCCGCGGGGTGGGACCTGCTGGACACCCTGAACGTGACGGAGGCGGGGTACCGGCCCCAGCCCAACGCCATCCGCCAGCCCGACGACCGGCTCCACGTCGACGGCGACTACGCCGGCGACTTCACCTACCCCGACGTCGAGAGCGACACGCTCGCGCTGGGCAACATCGCGGGCAACCCCCACCCCCGAGGTGCACCCTTCGAGGAGAAGGCCAAGCGGGCCAGCAACGTCAGCTTCGTGCCCGCGGCGCTGCGGACGGGCAACGTCACCGTCCGACCCAACGCCTTCGTCACGGACGTGCGGACCGAGCGGGCGATGGGAGACTCGCCGACCGCGACCGGCGTCACCTTCCGCGACACGTGGTCGGGCGACACCGAGCGCGTGGACGCGGAGGTGGTGGTCCTCGCCGCGGGGGCCGTCGAGACCCCGCGGCTCTGGCTGAACAGCGACCTCCCGGACAACGGGTGGGTCGGCAAGGGCATGACCATCCACTTCGGCGACAACGTGATGGGCCTCTGGGAGGAGGACGAGCTGGCGGACTCGCTCGGCACGGAGACCGTCGACCAGCACGAGGGCCAGGACATCGCCGCGCGCTTCGACTACCCCGGCGTCGGGATGCTGCAGACCGTCGGCACCGCGCCGGGGCTGGGGGCCATCCTCGGCTTCGGCGCGAGCGCGTCGGGCTTTGCCTTCCAGAACGACCCCGAAGGCGCGCCGTGGGACACTGTCGGTCGGCTCGCCGGCGAGCAGTTGAAGGAGCTACTGTCGGACTACCGGCGGATGCTCCAGGTGCTCGTCGTGACCGACGACCGGCCCCACCGGCGCAACGGCGTCTCGGTCGCGCCCGGTATCGCCGACGAGCACGGCTCGATTCCGCTGGTGAACTACGAGCCCAGCGAGGGCGACCGGAAGCGCCGCGACGAGCTGGCGCGCATCGCCGCCGAGATATTCCGCGAGGCCGGCGCGGCCCACGTCCACCGGTCTGACTCGCCGCCCACGGCGCTGCACGTCCACAGCACGATGCGGATAGGGAAGGTGGTCGACGAGGCCTGCGAGGCTTACGACGTCGAGCGGCTGTTCGTCGCGGACCACTCGGCGCTCGCCAACGGCGTCGGCGGGGCCAATCCCACGAACACGGGGCAGGCGCTGGCCGCCCGCACGGGCGAGAAGATAGTCGAGCGGTACTTCTGACGGAGGGAATCGTCCATGCTACCACTCGAATCCGTCCGACGCTGGCTCCGGCGGACCGACTGGCTGTGGATGGTCATCGGGGGCTTCTACCTCGTGGCGTACCTCTTCTGGTACATCCCGGCGCTGTCGGCGCTGCCCGGGAGCGTGACGTCGCCGCCCGCGCCGTTCCCGTGGCACTGGACGCTCGACTTCGCGGCGACCGGGCTGGCCGGCGGCGTCCTGCTGTTTCTGGGCTTTCGTCGGGCGACGGTGCTGGCACCGTCCGTCGGCGGGAAGTGAGTCGGCGACTGCGGACCTCGAACGGAACCGCGGTCGGGGGAGCATCTACTCCCGGAGTTCACCCACCTGGATCGGCGCTTCTATAGCTGGCACTCGGTCGGTCGCCCCGGCACGGCCCGCAGTCGGCCGGCCCGTCAGGCCTCCCCGATGGGCTCGTCGCGGGCCGTCATGACGTAGTAGAGACAGAGGCGGTCCTCGCCCCCGGCACTGTCGGCGTGGACCACGCCCAGCGACCCGTCGTCGGGGACCGGGAGGAGGTCGCTCTCGGTCCGGCAGTGCTTCCCGACCAGGAGGTCGTCGTCGACCCGGCGGACCGTCTCCTCCCAGTTGGAGAGGTCGAGCAGTGGCCCGTCCCCCTCGTCGGCGTCCAGCCGGACGTCGCCGCCGGCCGCGTCGAGCACCTCGAACCGACCGTCGAGTCCGTCCCCGGCGGTCTCGAACTCGAGCTCGAAGGCTGGGGCCGTCAGACCCGCGTTCGAGACGAGCTGGACGTCCCACGTCCCTTCGAGGGCGGTCGGTTCCGGGACGGAGCCGGTCTCCCAGAGGTGGCCGTGGTCGGTCGCCGAGAGGAAGTCGAAGCCGTACCTGCGGGTCATCCCGAAGGTCACCGCGGCGACGCCGTAGGGGAACCGACCGACGTACGCCTTGGCGACCACGAGGTCCTCCGTGACCGGGACCAGCAGGTCGTAGAACAGGCTGTAGGCGAGGGCCGTGTAGGTGACCAGCCCGTAGGTCCGGCCGCCGTACTCGACCTCGCGGAGCCGGTTTCGACCGACGAAGACCTCGTCGGCGTCCGCCGTCTGGCCCACGATGGACCCGTTCTCGGCCGAGAAGCGCTCGTAGAAGCCGACCGGCAACGGGAGGAACCGGTTCGCCAGCCTGGCCACGTGGTCCGACGGGAAGAACCCCCGCCAGTGCTCGTCCGTGTACACCTCGCGCGCGTCGACGTCGACCTCGCGACCGCCCTCGTTGACGAGGGTGTCGATGGGCAACGGGTCGGCCGTCCGGAACACCTCGTCGAGTTCCGCGCGGGTGCTGTTCCTCGGGTCGTCCACGAAGGATTCGATGGGTCCGCTCATGTAGTGACACCGCCTGTGAGACGCGCAGGACTACCGCTCGCTGTCGGTGGCCCGACGGGGCCGGCCCCGACCGTCGTACTCGACCCCTCCGGACCCTGCCGCGGACGTCGCGCGGGACGACACGCAGCCGTCCCGGGCGAACGCCACCACGCCACGCCACCCGCCGGCGATTCCGTCGCTCCCGCGCGCTCCGGTGTCCGGTCCGCCCACGCGGGTGGGCCGTGGGGAGTCGCCCCGGTCCGGCCCGGCGATGGGTCCGTCCCGGTCATGGTCGGGAGGGGTCGGCGTCCAACCCGAGATTCATCCACAGCGGGTAGGCTGCGAACATCACCACCGCGAGGACGTCGGTCCCCGGCTGGCGGGTCAGTCGCGTGTCCAGTCCCGAGTTCAGCATCCAGTCCGTCCCGCTCATCCACTCCCCGAACCACCAGGGGAGGACACCGAGGTACAGCAGTGTTCCCAGAGCGAGGAACGCGGCGACGACGGCGGCAGCCAGACGGTTGCGGCGGGACCGGGACCCGGCGTATCGGTCGATTACGAGACCGACGACGACGAGGGTCGGTGGATCCAACAGGAAACTCATGTCCAACTACGCCCTGTTCCTACCGCTCGTGGCTGCTTGAAATGAATTTCCCATAATTACACACATCCCAACACGAGATAGAGTGTATCCGGGCCTCTCGTTCGGGGTGCGCTCCGGGCAGGTCGCGGAGGCCGACGGGTCGTCGGATTCACCTGGACGGGGCAGACGCGTCCACCCCGGCGATTCGACGCCCACGCCCGCTCCGACCGTGTCGGCGGCGCGTCCGGCCGACATCTCGCCCGGCCCCGTGGGCGGCGTGGTCCACCAGATCGGCGTCCGGGACGGCGTGAACAGCCTCCTACGCGGCCCCGGAATTCCTGTAATCGCAAGAATTTATAAACCCACACGCGAACTTTCAAATAATGAATTCGGTAGAAAGATGGTTCGACCGGACCGACGCGTGGCTCGCACCGTACGCCGACTGGTCCAGCGCCGTGTTCCGGTGGGGGCTGGGCGTCTCGTTCCTCATCGGTGGGGCCTACAAGATGCTCGAACCGGCCGTCTATCAGGCGTACTTCGCCCCCCTCTTCGCCGCGCTGTGGCCCGGCGGCCTCGTCCCGCTGGACGCCGTCTTCGTCCTCGCCGGACTGTTCGAGGTCGCGTTCGGTCTGCTACTGCTCGTCGAGTGGCACACGCCTACGGTCGCAGCGCTCACCGTGCCGTGGCTGGCCGGCACCAACGTGAACTTCCTCGTCGCCATCGGTCAGGGCGAACCGTCCGTCGACCTGCTCGCGCTCTACGTCGCGCTGATGACGATGTCCGGCGGCGTCGCGCTCCAGGCCGTCCGCGACCCGGCTTCGTGACGGCGGACGGATACCGACGGCCGGACGAGCGAGGGACGGGGCTCGCCGGCCCGGCGGCGGTAGACGACACTGCCGGCGTCCGGTCGGAGGGGTCGTGACGTGGTCGCCGACAGCTACGACGCGGTGGTAGTGGGCGCAGGTGGCGACGGGCCCGTCGCCGCGTGGAAGCTCGCCGAGGCGGGCCTGTCCGTGCTCGTCCTCGAGGCGGGGCCGTTCCACGGCAACGAGCAGTGGCCGAAACCCCACGAGGAGCCCGGTGGGGAGGCTTCCTCGTCCGTCGAGGACCTCAGCGGCGAGCTACTGGACGAGCAGTTCACCACCCGTGCGTTCGAGATGCTCGACAAGCTGCTGTTCGGACCGGCCGACCACGAGCGCGGCTTCTGGTTCCGGAAGTTCCCCGGCGACGGGATGATCCTCCAGTGCGCCGGCGTCGGCGGCACCACGCTGCACTACACCGGCAACCACCCGCGCGCCTACCCCGCGGCCATCGACGAGCAGGGCCACTGGCCCATCGACTACGCCGACCTCGTCCCGTACTACCGCGAGGTCGAGGCGACGACCGAGGTCGCGCCGGCACCGTTCACCGCCAAGGACGAGCTGTTCGCGCGCGGAGCCGAGGCCGCGGGGTGGGACCTGCTGGACACCCTGAACGTGACGGAGGCGGGGTACCGGCCCCAGCCCAACGCCATCCGCCAGCCCGACGACCGGCTCCACGTCGACGGCGACTACGCCGGCGACTTCACCTACCCCGACGTCGAGAGCGACACGCTCGCGCTGGGCAACATCGCGGGCAACCCCCACCCCCGAGGTGCACCCTTCGAGGAGAAGGCCAAGCGGGCCAGCAACGTCAGCTTCGTGCCCGCGGCGCTGCGGACGGGCAACGTCACCGTCCGACCCAACGCCTTCGTCACGGACGTGCGGACCGAGCGGGCGATGGGAGACTCGCCGACCGCGACCGGCGTCACCTTCCGCGACACGTGGTCGGGCGACACCGAGCGCGTGGACGCGGAGGTGGTGGTCCTCGCCGCGGGGGCCGTCGAGACCCCGCGGCTCTGGCTGAACAGCGACCTCCCGGACAACGGGTGGGTCGGCAAGGGCATGACCATCCACCTCCCCGACAGCGTGATGGGCTTGTGGGACGCCGCCGACCTCGCCGACTCGCTCGGCACGGAGACGGTCGACCAGCACGAGGGCCAGGACAGCGCCGTCCGCTTCGACTACCCCGGCGTCGGCATGCTCCAGCCCATCACGTCGACGCCTGGAGTGGGCGCGTTCCTCGGGTTCGGGGCCAGCAGTGCGGGCTTCGCCTTCCGGAACGACGCAGGGGACGCGCCGTGGGACACCGTGGGCCGGTTCGCGGGCGAGCAGCTGAAGGAGTTCCTCTCGGACTACCGCCGGATGCTGCCGCTGTTCGTGCTGACCGACGACCGGCCCCACCGGCGCAACGGCGTCTCCGTCGCGCCGGGCGTCGCCGACGAGCACGGCTCGATTCCGCTGGTGAACTACGAGCCCAGCGAGGGCGACCGGAAGCGCCGCGACGAACTGGCGGAGATCGGGGCCGAGATACTCCGGGCGGCGGGTGCCAGCCACGTCCACCGCTCGGACTCGCCCACGATGGCCATCCACATCCACAGCACGATGCGGATGGGCAAGGTGGTGGACGAGGCCTGCGAGGCCTACGACGTGGATCGGCTGTTCGTCGCGGACCACTCGGCGCTCGCCAACGGCCTCGGCGGCCCGAACCCCACGAACACGGGGCAGGCGCTGGCGGCGCGGACGGGCGAGAGAATCGTCGACCGGTATTTCTAGAGCCGGCGGCCGCGGTCGCCGGACGCCGACCGCTAATCTTATACTCCGTGAAATATTAACTATTCAGACAGAGATGGTAACAACTCTCGAAGACGCGCTCGACGCCTCCCCGGAGGAGACGACCGAGCGCTTCGAGAAGCACATCAATCCGTCGCTTGCCTCGATGTTGTCGCTTCTCGGGGTGGACAAGTCGTTCGTGGAGGCCGACGGGGTGACCGTGTACGACGCCGAGGGCGACGAGTACCTCGACTTCCTCGGGGGGTACGGGTCGCTCAACCTCGGCCACAATCCCCCGGAGGTGTCCGAAGCGGTCCGGGCGGTCGAGGACCGGCCGAACTTCCTGCAGCTATCGCTCCAGGCGGTTGCCGCGGCCCTGGCGGAGACGCTGGCCGAGGTCACCCCCGGCGACTTGGAGAAGGTGTTCTTCGGCACCAGCGGGTCCGAGGCGGTCGAGGGAGCCCTCAAGCTGGCGCGCATCAGCACCGGTCGCACGAAGGTCCTGACCACCGACGAGGCCTACCACGGAACGACGTTCGGCGCGCTCACCGCGTCGGGAAGCGAGAACCACAAGGAGCCGTTCCGGCCGCTGGTCCCCGAGTTCGAGACGGTACCGTTCGGTGACGCCGACGCCCTAGAGCGGGCACTCCGGTCCGGGGAGTACGCCTGCTTCGTCGTCGAGCCCATCCAGGGTGAGGGCGGTATCGTCGTGCCTCCGGAGGGCTACCTCGCCGAGGCGGAGCGGCTCTGCGAGGAGACCGGGGCGCTGCTCGTCGTCGACGAGGTCCAGACCGGCTTCGGGCGGACGGGCGAGCTGTTCGCCTGCGAGCACGAGGACGTCGAGCCGGACATCATGGCGATGGCCAAGAGCCTGAGCGGGAGCGCCATCCCCCTCGGAGCGTACATCGCGACCAGCGACGTCTGGGAGGCGGGCTACAGCGGCATCGACAAGGCGCTGCTCCACGCCTCGACGTTCAGCAACAACGCGCGCGGCTGTGCGGCCGGGCTGAAGGCCGTCGAGCTGATCGTCGAGCGCGATCTGCCCGGGCGGGCGGCGGAACTGGGCGACCAGTTCCGGTCGGACCTCGAATCGGTGGTCGCCGACCACGAGATGCTCACCGAGGTCCGGGGTCGGGGGCTCATGGTCGGCCTGGAGTTCTACGCCCCGATGCTCGGGGCCGACCTCAGCCGGCAGTACCTCCCCGCCATGTTCGGGGCGCTGCTGCTGCGCGAACACGGCATCATCACGGCCTACACCGCGAACGACCCGAACGTGCTCCGGCTCGAACCCCCGCTGACCGTGACCGAGGACCAGCTGACCCGGGTCGTCGACGCCATCGACGCGGTCTGCCGGGAGTACGACAGCTTTCTCGACGTCGCTCAGTCCATCCTGAGCGACCGGCTCCTCGAGGAATTCGGGCTCTGAGCCGGGGTCCCGGTCCGGACGCTTCCGTCGGGAGTCGATGACGGGCTCACGGCCGCACGTCGTCCGACGTCCGCGCGATGCAGGCTCCCTCGGACGGACTGGCAGTGGCCGCTCGCAACCGGACGAGAACTGTTTGATTAACGATTCCCGCGGGCGGACCGAACGCCGGCTGGCGGCGCGTTCCTGCCCGCCGTCCTGAAGCTTCAAGTCATCCACTCCCCACAAGGGGAGTATGAGCGCCGAGGAGGCGGCGGGCATCTACGCGCGGGAGTCCCCGTACCTAGAGCGGTACGTCCAGTTGGGGGTCGCCTCGGGGAAGGTCATCGACGTCTCGTTCCCGGCGGCCCCCGAGGACGAGGCGGAGTCGGACCACGAGTTCCTCGACAGGGTGTTCGCCTACCTCGAGGGCGGTCGGCCGGACCTCGCGTCGATACCCGTCGCGCTGACGCTACCGACCGACCAGCAGGCCGTCCTCGAAGCTATCCGGGAGGTACCGTACGGCGAGGACGTCAACGTCGAGCAGGCCGCGCGGATGACGCCGGGGCTGGACCCCGAGGACGACGAGGACCTGACGCTGGTCCGGACGGCGCTGGACGCCAACCCGGTGCCCATCTTCGTCCCGGACCACCGGGTGCGCGACGGGCCGAGCGCCGCGCCCGCCGCCGTCGAGCAGAAGCTCCGGAGCCTGGAGGGCTTGTAGACCGACACATCGCCCCCTGGCGGCCCCCTCGATGAGCGACAGGGACCTCTCACTCCACGACCCGGACCGCGCCCTTCATCCCCAGCGACTGGTGCGGACGGCAGTAGTAGAGGTAGGCCCCCGCGTCCTCGAAGCGGTGGCTGTAGGTGTGGCCCTCCGAGGCGGCGAACTGGCTGCGGAACAGCCCCCGCTCGCTTGCGACGTTGTGCCGGCCGCCGCGGCCGGTCCACTCCCAGACCACCTCCGTGCCCGCGTCCACGCGCACGGCCATCGGGGCGAACGCCAGCCCGTCGTCGCCCGCGCCGACGCGGACCCGGACCGTCTCCCGGCCGGTGCGGTCGACGGTCCCGTCGAAGTCGTCGACGTCCGCGAACCAGTCGCCGTAGTCGCCGCCGTCGCTGCCGCCGCTCGGGCAGCCCGCGACCGCGGCGGTCCCCGCCGGCAAGGCGGCCCGGAGGAGGCTCCGTCGGTGCATACGTCGGTCACGGTGGGCCGAGGTGTTCGTTGTTGCGGATGCGGTGGGCCGGGTTCTGCAGTGACCGTCCGATCGTCAGTGCACCACCGTCACGGGCACCGACGCGCGGCCGACCAGCCCCTTGGCGACGCTGCCGAGCAGCGCCTCGTAGCGCTCGGAGACGCCGCGGTGGCCGACGAAGATGCCGTCAACGCCCTCGTCGTCCGCGTAGTCCGCCACCTCGACCACGGGGTCGCCGTACAGTAGCTGGGTGGTGACCCCGACGCCGCTGCCCGCCGCGCGCTCGGCCATCCGTTCGAGGACCCGGTCGGCGCGGGTCTCGGCGTCCTCGACGGCTTCCACGACGTACGCGCCGTCGACCTCCGACCGGTCCGTCACGGGGTCGTCGAACCGCTCCGCGTACACCTCGGGGGCGACGGCGTGGACGACGGTGACCGACGCCCCGGTCGCCTCCGCCATCTCGACGGCGTGGTCCAGCGCCCGGGCACTGGGCTCGGAGCCGTCGACCGCGACGAGGAACTGCATGGACGGGTCTACGGGCTCCAGCGTATTTGGGATGATTGGCGGTGG
>CAZPIG010000024.1:12090-21264 GCA_964586205.1 uncultured Halobacteriales archaeon
CCCAGCACCGACGAGAGCGCGCCGCCGAGCAGCGACTGCGACTGCCCGCTCGCGTCGCGCTGGGCCGCGGCCGTCCCGGTCGCCCCGTCGTCTGCGGGGTCCGCGACCGCGCCCATCGTCAGCCGCAGCACGCGCCGGGTCGCCGTCTGCACGGCGTCCGACGAGCGGTGGCCCGCCGTCCGCTCGCGGAGCGCGTCCTCGACGGCGGTGGCGTCGGCCGTGTCCGCGCCCGCGTCGGCGAGCGCGGACGCCGTCGCGGTCCCGAGCAGGTCCGTCACGGCGTCGGCCGCCTCGTCCTCCGGGACGGCCGCCAGGACCTCCTCGACCGACGGCAGCGCGTCGGCGCTCGCGGCCCCCGCGCTCGCCGGAGCCGCGCCCGGCCCCTGCGGGTCGTGGACGACGGGGTCCAGCCCGAGCGCCTCGTACAGCTCCGTCATCGTCGGGTCGTAGGCGTCGAGGTCGGTCTCGACGGTGCCGGCGGCGCTCGCCTTCACGAAGTAGCCGGTGAAGGCGCTCCGGACGGCGTCGTCGTCCCCGATCTGGGAGCGCGGCGGCGTCAGGTCTCTAGCCTCGACGGTCTCTATCTCGGCGGTCCCGGCCTCGAACACGGCGTCGTCGCCGTAGGCGGGCGCGCAGACGACGTTCCAGCCCTCCTCGACCCGGATCTCGCCGAGGGACTCGTCCCGCAGCCCGAGTGGCGTGTCGGACTTCCGCTGGAAGTCGAGGACGGCCCGGACGCCCGAGTCGGGCGTGACGCGGAACGCCGACAGCGAGTCTAGCTGGGCTAGCTCGCCGACGCCGGTGACGTCCTGCCACTTGCCGGCCTTCGCGTTCCAGAACTCCGCGGTGCCGTCGAAGTCCGGGAACTGCTCGCCGAGCAGGTCCCAGAGCGTGTCGTCGGTCGCGCCGGGGATGCCCAGCGAGTGCTCCACGCCGGGGTCGAGGTAGAGGTCGGTCCCGATGGCCGTCGGCGCGTCGCGCTCGACCCCGCCCGGTGGCGCGGTCAGGAACGGGTCGTACGCCACATCGCCGTCGGCGATGGTTTCGTCGTAGCCGCGGTCGCCGAGGTAGTTCAGGCGCGCGTCGAAGGGGCCGGACGGCGCGCCGAAGCCGTCCGACGGGCTCCCCTGGAACGGGAGGCCCGCCTCGGAGAGGTCGTTGAACCGCACCCTCGCGGCGTCGGCGTCCATGCCGAGGAAGCCGCCGTCGTAGAAGACGCCGACGTCGGCGGCGACGACGTTGTCCTCGAAGGCGGTGAAGTCGCCGAACAGCCGGAGCCCGTTGGTCACGTCGCGGACGTCGTTGTTCCGGACGTGGACGGGCTGCTCGCCGAAGCCGAAGTCGCCGACCCGGACGCCGGTGTGGGCTCCCCGGACGGTGTTGCCCTCGACGACGGTCGCCACGCTGTCGAGGAACACGCCGCGGCCGGGGAACAGCGGGTCGTCGACGTCGAGGTCGGGGCCCGTGATGTCGTTGTTCCGGACGACGCAGTCCTCGCCGCCCTCGAAGGGTCCGAATATCTCGACGCCGGCGTCGTAGGCCTCGTTGAACGTGATGTCGCAGTCGGTGACCGTGACGTCGGTGGCGTTCTGGACCCAGACGCCGCCGAGCCCGAACACGTCGTTGGGCTCCTCCAAGGTCAGCCCCGTGACCGTGAGGCCGTCGACCGGCCCGCCGAAGAAGTCGGTGGCGACGCCGCCCGGCGTGTCGACGGCGGTGAAGTTCTCGACCGTGACGTCCGAGACGTCCTCGTCGAGGAAGACGCCGGAGGTCCCGCCGGCGGCGGCGTCCCGGACGGTCGTCCCGGAGACGCCGGGGTTGATGCGGATGCCCTGACCGATGTGGTGGGTCTCGCCGTCGCGGACGTTGGCGGTCAGGCCCTCGATGGTCACGCCGTCGGCGTCGACGATGACGGCGTTCGCGACGATGAGGTCGTCCGGCGCGAGCACGAGCGGGTCGGCCCCGTCGGCCGCGCGGATGGTCAGCCCGGGCGTGTCGACGTGGACGCCCGCCCGGAAGCCCGAGTCGCTCTCCTCCTGGTAGGTGCCGTCGGCGACGATTATCTCCTCGCCCGGCACCGCTAGCTCGACGGCGTCGTTGATGCGCTCGACCTCGCCCGGCACCGACAGCGGCGGCTCGTACACCGACGTCGGCCCGGTGGTGACGGCCGTCGTGACCGAGCCCTCGACGTCGCGGTTGACGAACTCCACGTCCAGCGCCAGCAGCCCGACGGCGTCGGCGGCCGTCTCCGCGGCGATGGCTATCTCGTCGGTCAGCGGCTCGTCGAACGAGACGGTCTCGCCGGGCGCGACCGTCTCGCCGTCCACGGAGAGGGTCACCTCGCTCGGGGCGAGCGTGCTCGACTCCGCGAGGTCGACGGTGACCGACTCTAGCTCCTCGACGGCCGCCAGAGTCGACGCCGTCGCGCCGGGGTCCACGCGGCGCTGTTGGGTCTCCAGCAGCACCACGGGCGGCGTGTCGGCCGCGAACTCGACGGCGTTGCCGAGCAGCGTGGTCGCCTCGTCGGTGAGGAGGTTCCGGGTCACCTGCACCGAGAGGCCGAGCGAGGCGGCGAGCACCGTCCGGCCGAGGTCGTCGACGGCCAGCCCCGCACCGCTCGGCAGGCCGCCGGCGGTCACGTCGGCGAGGGTGACGGCGTCGAACTCGCCGTCGTACTCCTCGAAGAAGGCGTGGAAGCCGCTGAAGAACAGTATCGGCGCGGGGGTGTAGAGCTCCACGAAGTCCGAGAGCCCGTCGACGATGGGGTGGTCCTCGCCCACGTCGTAGGTCACCGGGACCGCGACCGGCGCGTCGACGAAGGCGTCCGCGACGGTCTCGGGGTCGCCGGTCGCGGCCGACAGTTGGGCGATGGCCTCGCTGTCCGCGCCGAACTGGTCGAGGTAGACCACGCCGGTCTGGGGCAGCCGCGTCGCCTCGGCGAAGTCGGCGACTAGCTCGCCGTCGCCGCCGAAGTTCTGTGCCACGTAGGCGTCGTGGGCGTCGTTCTCGACGGCGTCGAGCAGGTCCTCGGGGGCGACGACCTCCGGACGGAACCGCGGCGGTAGCTCGGCGTCGAGCAGCGCCACGATGTCCGCGCCGAAGCCGCCCTCCGCGGCGTCGACGACGCCGACCTCGACGGGTCCCTCGAACACCGCCGTCGGTCCGGTCGTCACCTCGAGGACTTCGCCGAGGCCCTCGAAGTCGAGGTCCAGCGCGAGGTCGCCCTCGCCGTCCGGTCCTGTCTCGACGGTGAGCGTGACGGTGCCGGACAGCGGCGCGTCGAAGGACACCCGCTCGCCGGCGGGGACCGCCACGCCGTCGGTCGGCAGCGACGCTCCGGCGAGCGACAGCGACACGTCGCCGTCGTGGTCGCCGCCGCGCTCGACGGTCAGCGCCTCGAGGTTCGCGACCCGGAACTCAACGTCGAACGACTCGCCGGCCTGGACGCCCTCGGGCTGGCCCTCGCTCACGTCGACGGCCAGCGCGTCCGCGAGCGCGAAGTCCCGCGTCACGAAGCCGTCGGGGACCGTGACCGTCGTCGAGCGGGTGGCGAAGCCGAACGCCTCGACCGATAGCTCGTACTCCCCGGGCGTCGCCCGGAGGCGGTACCGGCCGTCAGCGCCGGTCTCGTCGGGGAAGCCCGACAGCGAGACGGTCGCGCCCGGAACTGGGTTCCCGTCGCCGTCCGTGACGACGCCCGTGACGCCGCTGTCGGCGGCCACCCGGCCGGTGGCTTCGAGCGCGTCCGCGATGCCCGCGCCGTAGCGGGTGTCCCGGCCCGCGGGCGCGTCCGCCGGCTTGGTCGCCGTCGTCGTCACCGCCGCCTTGGCCTGGCCGGGGTCGAACGACTCGGCGGTCGCCGACTCCATCAGTGCGACCAGCCCCGCGACGTGCGGGGAGGCCATCGACGTGCCGCTGAGTTCGCCCCACTGGTCGTCGAAGCCCGCGTCCGCGGGGACGGAGCTGGTGACGTCCACGCCGGGCGCGGACACCTTGGGGACCACGTAGGAGGCCGGCCAGTCGTCGGGCGCGACGAGCCCCCAGTCGGCGGCGGTGTCGACCACCTCGCCGCTGGAGAAGTCGGCGACGTCGCGGTTCTCGTCGGACGCGCCGACCGAGAGCGTCTCGAAGACGTTGCCCGGCGAGCCCGAGGAGCCGTCGCCGGAGTTGCCCGCCGAGGCGACCACCACGGTGCCGGCCCGCTCGGCGTTGCGGACCGGCTCGACGAACTCCCCGAAGAAGCCGGTCGCGCCGAGGCTCATGTTGATGGCGTCGGCTCCGTTGTCGACGGCCCACTGCATCGCGCCGACTATCTGGGCGAAGGTCCCGGAGCCGCTCGGGAGCGCCAGCCCGTGGAGCAGGTCCACGTCCGGCGCGACGCCGATGTGCTGGCCGCTCGCGTCGCCGCCCGAGACGGTCCCGCTGACGTGCGAGCCGTGGAAGTCGGTGTCGTGGGGCTGCGAGCCCTCGACCTGCGACCCGTCGCCGGCGAACTCGGCCCAGCCGCCCGGGAATGTCGGGTCCGAGGGGTCCTCCGTGAACAGGCTCAGGTCGGGGTGGGTGATGTCGATACCGGTGTCGATGACGGCGACCTTCGCACCCGCGCCCCGCGTGCCGAAGGCGTCCCACGCCTCCGGGGCGTCTATCTGGTCCAGTCCGAACGTGGTGTCGCCGTGGCTGCTCGCGCCCACCGACGCCTCCGGCTCGGGGAGCGAGAACTCGTGGTTCGGGTGGACGCGCCGGACGCCGGGCTGGGCGGCGAGGCGGTCGAGGTCGACGACGCCCGTGTCGACGCGCACGACGAGGGCGTTGACGAGCCAGAGGCGGTTCTGCACCGCCAACCCGTCGGTGCGCTCGACGTAGTCCACGATGGGCTGCTGGGACTCGCTCGCGGTCGCCTTCATCCCGGCGACGGGGTCGTCGTCCAGCAAGAGCGGCACGTCTACCGCCTCCGCGCGGACGACGACGTCGACCGTGCCGCCGCCGAAGGCGCTGCCGGTCGCGGCGTAGACGCCGCCTCCGGCCACGCCCTGGAGCACCGTTCGCCTCGACACTGCCAGCCTACCGGCCGTGCTGCCGTGACTGTCGGCCATCGTTGGTTCCCTGAACGCTATAATATTAATTCTTTGGCCGATGGGCTAGATATTGGGTTCGCGGAACGAACGGCGTGGAGAAGTCGTCCGGACCTGGATTCCCGGCGACGGCAGAACGAACGGTGGCTGTCGGCCCCTCCGTTTCGGGGTTACTCCTCGTCGCTCGCGCGGTCGGTCGCCCGCCGGAAGATGCCCAGCAGGGTCCTGGCCTCCCGACCGGTCGGGTGCGCGCGGCCGACCAGTCGCCGGAACAGCCGGCGGGCCTTCGGCTGCTTCTCCTCGGGGTGGTCGACGGCCGCGAGGAAGGCACCGAACTGGTCGTGCAGGCGCTCGACCGTCGCCTCGGCGGCCCGCTCGTGGGGCTCGTCGGGGAGCTGGGTCTCCGGGCCGGCGAGGCCGCGGAGCTCGTACAGCGCCACGGTGGCCGCCTGCCCGAGGTTCAGCACGGGGTAGTCCGCCGCGGCCGGGATGGTGCAGACCTCGTCGAGCCGCGCTAGCTCGTCGTTGGTCAGGCCGACGCGCTCGCGGCCGAACACCAGCGCGGTCTCCGCCTCGACGCCCGCCAGCCGGTCGGCGAGCTCGGCGGGCGTGGCGACGGGGTACCGGACGTGCTTCGTCGGGTCCTCGTTGGGGATGGCGGTGAAGCCGACGGTGTGGTAGTCGGCGGCGAGCGCGTCGAAAGTCGTCTCCTCGGCGTCGGGGAGGATGTCCTCGCGCGCGTGGCCGGCGAAGCCGTACGCCTCGCCGTCCGGGTCGAGCGACGGCGGGTCGACCAGCAGTAGCTCCGAGAAGCCGAAGTTCTTCATCGCGCGCGCCACCGTCCCGACGTTGCCGGGCGTCTCCGCCCCCACGACGGCGACGGCGGGCGCGCTCATGAGGGGTAGTCCCGCGAGAGGTCGAGGTCCGCCTCCAACTGTTCGAGGTCCTCCCCGTCCTCGTCCATCGCCTCGACGCCGGCCGTCGCGTCCGGCTCCGGGACGGCCTCGGGGTCGGTCTCGACGTGCTCGTCGGGGCCGTAGC
This sequence comes from uncultured Halobacteriales archaeon, assembly GCA_964586205.1. GTDB lineage: Archaea > Halobacteriota > Halobacteria > Halobacteriales > CAZPIG01 > CAZPIG01. Next base: position 18,204 of record CAZPIG010000024.1, read on the forward strand.
CCTCGGGGGCGCGGCCGCCGTCGGCGAACCACTCGTGGAAGGCGTCGGGGAGGTCCTCGCTGCCGCGGTGGTCGCTGCCGCCGGCCTCGCGGAACCAGTAGAGGAAGTCCGCCTCGTGGTCGTCGCAGAGGGTCACCTCGGCCATCGGCTCGCCGTACACCACCGTGGAGACGTTCGCCTCGGCCACGTCCGGGTCGCCGTGGACGAGCCAGCAGGCGTCGCAGGGCGAGTTCACGAGTGCGGTCAGCCGCTGGACGCGCTTTCTGGCGTCGTCCGGCATCGCCTCCAGGGGCTTCCAGTCGCCGTCCTCGGTGAAGACGTCGTCCTCGTCGAACCGCCAGCCTCGGAGTCCGATACTCACCTTGCCCATCGCGCGGTGGTTGTGGTGCGGAGGGTAAAAGCGACGCGCTTGTGGGTCGGGGAGTGGTGTTCGGAGCACCATCGGACCGACGGGTCACACTCCGTCCCGTTCGTAACGGGAGGGTTTAGGGACTGGCCACCCTCGGGCCGGACATGCGAACGGTCGACGCCGCCGGCCTCCCCGTCGGCGACGAGCACCCGCCGCGGGTCATGGGCGTGCTGAACGTCAGCCCCGAGTCGCCGTACGACCCGAGCGTCTACGACGACGCAGGCGAGGCCGCGGCGTACGTCGACGGCGAGCTGATAGCGGAGGGAGCCGACATCGTCGACGTGGGGCTCGAATCCGCGAACAAGCGATTCGACGTGCTCTCGGCGGACGAGGAGCTGGAGCGGCTGGATCTGGCGGTCGAGACCATCGAATCGACGGGCGGCGACGCCGTCTTCTCCATCGAGACGCGGTACGCCGAGGTCGCCGACGCGGCCCTCTCGCGGGGCTTCGACGTGGTCAACGACGTCTGCGGCTTCGCGGACCCCGAGATGCGGGCGGTCTGCGAGGCCCACGACGCCGCCGTCGTGAAGATGGCTAGCCCGCCCGACATAGAGCGCCCCGGCGCGGTCGAGGACGTCGACGACATCTACGCCGCGCTCCAGCGCGGCGGCCTGACCGACAAGACCATCGTGGACCCCGCGTTCGGCGGCTGGAGCGAGGACAAGACCCTCGCCGACGACCGCGAGACCTTCCACCGGCTCCGGGAGTTCCGGGCGCTGGACCGGCCCATCCTCGTGTCCATCAACCGCAAGAACTTCCTGAAGGACGTGGTGGGCCGGGACACCGAGGGCGCGCTGCCCGCGAGCCTCGCGGCCACGTCGATGGCCGTCGAGCGCGGCGCGCACGTGGTCCGGACCCACGACGTGGCGGAGACGCGCGACGCGGCGCTCATCGGCCGGGCGTTCGCGCGCGAGCGGGGCCGAGCCGGTGGAGGGGACGATGCGAGCGCGGGGGCCGACGGACGCGACGGGGCCGCGAGCCGGGTCGCCGTCGAGGAGCTGGACGTCACCACCCCGCGCGAGGCCGGGCGGCACGCCGACCGCCTCGACGCGGCCGTCGACCCCGGCGACTGCGTGACCCGGGTGGTCGAGGTGACCGGCCTCGACGACGGCCAGCGCGCCGCCGTGGACGACGCGGCGGCCGACGCCGGGGCCGTCTTCGCGGTCGCCGGAAACGACGGTGGTGAAAGCGACGGTAGTGGCCGCGAGGGCAGTGTCGACTCCGACACTGCGGGCCTGCTCGTCGGGACGGTGGCCGCGCTCGTCCGCGTCGGGACCGCGCTCGCGGAGCGCCCGGAGACCGCGGAAACGGCGCTCGCGGACCTCCCGGGCCTGCTTCGCTAAGAGAAAACTTATGCCGGAGGCCTATGAATCACCGCTCGGAAGCCGGAAGGGCCCTTGGGGTAGGGGTACGTCGAGGAGCCATTCCGGCTCACACGAGTCATTCTTTCGGGTCACAGTCGATTCCAGTGACAACCGTCGGTACGACCGAGGGCCGGAGGGGCAGCGTTCAGATAAGGGGCGAATCCACGAGCTCTTGCTAACTCGACAGCCGCCATTCGGGTGGGACTACGGAAGGGGCGGCGCTCTCGGCGTCTGCGCGAGCGAAGCGAGCGCAGGCTCGCGGGAGCTTTGCTCCCGCGGCGAACCCGGCCGACGCAAGCACTGGAGGCGCGTGAGCGAAGCGAACGCGCCGAAGGGCGCAGCGAGGCCCGGGAGCCGAGAGCGTCGGGGCTTCCGACCGCCAAGCAACAGCGCGACCAGTGTCGGAATCTCATCAAAACACTACCCTAGGAGGTGCCCCTAGCGTGAACTTCGCCGAGTGGGAGCCCGTCTACGAGGCCGTCCTCACGGACTTCGGGTACGACCGCGCCGGCGACGAGCGTGCGCGGGACGTGCTGGCGGAGTTGGTCGAGCCCAGTGAGGCCAGCGACGACCGTTCCGCCGCCGCCCCGCTGCCCGACCTCTCCGGAGCCACCGTCGCCGTCGCCGGCGCGGGACCGTCCCTCGAAAACGAAGCCGACCGCGCCCGCGAGGCAGACGCCGTGGTCGCCGCCTCGACGGCGGCCGACCGCCTGCTCGCGGCTGGTGTGGGTGTGGACCTCCAGGTCACGGACCTCGACGGCAGCGTCGCGGCGACCCGGGACCTCCTCGGACGCGGCGTCCCGGTCGCGGTCCACGCCCACGGCGACAACGTCCCGCTACTGGGCGAGCACGTCCCCACGATGGTGCGGAGCGGTGAGCCAGGTCGCGACGGCGATGCGACGGAGGCCACCCCCCTCGTCCCGACCACCCAGGCCGCGCCCGCGGGGCCGGTCCGGAACTTCGGCGGCTTCACGGACGGCGACCGCGCCGCGTTCCTCGCGGACCACCTCGACGCGAAGCGATTCGTCTTCCTCGGGTGGGACTTCGACGACCCCGACGTGGGCCCGGAGAAGCGCCACAAGCTCGAGTGGGCCGAGCGCCTGCTCTACTGGCTGGAGCGCCGTCGCGGCGAGGAGTTCGACGTTCTGGACGGGCGGCGGGCGGGTATCGACGCGAGCGCGCTGCCGGTGGAGTGAGTTTCACGCGGGGAGCCCAACCACTAGCGGGCGGGACTGAAAGGGGCCGAGTGCTCGACCCCTCCCCGACGACGTAAGCAGGGCGGGACGCC
>CAZPIG010000025.1:0-19740 GCA_964586205.1 uncultured Halobacteriales archaeon
CGGCTAGCTGCATGGCCGTGGCTACGACCCCGGGGGTTTTTACTGTAGCCGTTCCGGCCGCTGGAGGAAACCGGGTCGCTGCCGACGTGGAAAGAGGGCCCGCTGCGGGGGGACGGGTACCCGCCGCAGCGGGCGTGCGCCCGCGGTCGGGGTCGGTCGGTCCGCGAACTGTCGCCGTGACGGTGGTCCCGTGTCGCCGTGACGGTGAGTGCCTCGTCGCCGCCGGGTCCCGCGTCGCCGTCCACCACCCCGTGCGGTGGGGGTGGCCGGCCGGACGGCACCGGCCGTGGGTTCGGTGACCGTCCTGCCGGCGACCCACCTTTCAATCACACAACAACATTAATCTGATGGCCGATGGCATCAATAGTGATAACTGAATTGGGATTCGAGCGGACGCGTCCCGACGGCGTCAGTCGAGCGCGGCGTCGAACGCCCGCGCGAGGTCGGCCCGGAGGTCGTCGACGTGCTCGACCCCGACGCTGACCCGTATCAGGCCGTCGGTCAGGCCCGCGGCGAGGCGCTCCTCGCGGGGCACCGCGGCGTGGGTCATGGCCGCCGGCTGCTCGACGAGGCTCTCGACGCCGCCGAGGCTCTCCGCGAGCGCGAACACCTCCGTGTTGGACACCACCGCGCTGGCCTCCTCCAGGGTGCCGTCCAGCTCGAACGACAGCATGCCGCCGAAGTCGTCCATCTGCTCGCTGGCGAGGTCGTGCTGGGGGTGGCTCTCCAGACCGGGGTAGTGGACCTCCGCCACGTCCGGGTGGTCGTCGAGCCACCGCGCGAGCGCGCGGGCGTTCTCGCAGTGGCGGTCCATCCGGACCGGCAGCGTCTTCGTCCCGCGGAGCACGAGGAAGCAGGCGAACGGGTCCGGCGTCGCGCCGACGCTGTTCTGGTAGAAGCCGAACTGCTCGTCCAGTTCGGGGTCGTCGGTGACCAGCGCGCCGCCGACGACGTCGGAGTGGCCGCCGAGGTACTTCGTCAGCGAATGGGAGACCACGTCGGCCCCCAGCTCGAGGGGGCGCTGGAGGTACGGCGTGGCGAAGGTGTTGTCCACGGCGCAGAGCGCGCCGCGGTCGTGGGCGAGGTCGGCGAGGGCCGGAATGTCGTTGATGCGCATCAGGGGGTTCGTGGGGGTCTCGACCCAGACTAGTTCCGTCTCGGGGCGCATCGCGTCCGCGACGGCGTCGAGGTCGGTGGTGTCGACGAACGAGAACTCCATATCGTAGTCCTCGTACACCTGGGTGAAGATGCGGTGGGTGCCGCCGTAGACGTCGTCGCCGCAGACGACGTGGTCGCCCGACTCCAGCAGATTCAGGACGGTGTTGATGGAGGCCATGCCGCTGGCGAACGCGCGGCCGTGCTCCGCGCCTTCGAGGCTGGCGAGGTTGTCCTCCAAGTCCGTCCGCGTGGGGTTGCCCGTCCGGGAGTACTCGTAGCCCCGGTCCTCGCCGGGGGCGTCTTGCGCGTACGTGGAGTTGGCGTAGATGGGCGTCATCAGCGCGCCCGTCTCCGGGTCGGGCGACTGGCCCGCGTGGATGGCTCGGGTCTCGATGCGCGCGTCGGCGTGACTGGCTGATTTCGGAGCGTCGCCGTCGTCGGTCATGTGCGGACGCTCGGGGCGATGCGGGGTTACTCTTGTCCTTTCGGTTCCCGGCTTCGTCGAAATCGAGGCCGTCCGTCAGCCGCTTCTGTATCTCCGCGACCCTCGATTTCGCGTCCTCGTGGACGTGATTGTAGATCAGGGTGTGCACCAGGTCGGGCCAGTGTGGTCGGTACGAAGGCACCGGTAGGTGTTCGCACCGTCTTCGGCTATAAACCCTATCAGAAATCGATTTCGAAGTTACGGAAACTGTTTTACGGCCGTGGCTCCGTAGACCGAAGCATGTCGAAGGACCGGGAGTACACGGACGAGGACATCCGGGAGATGGGTCGCAAGGAGTTCCGGAAGACCTTCCCGAGCGGGTGGATGGAGCTAACGCGCGTCGAGACGCTGGTCCTCCTGGTCGACGTGCTGCTGGAAGCGCCACCGACCCGGGAGTTCACCTGCGACGAGCTCGCCGACAAGGCAGGCCTGAATCGAAGAAGCGTCGAAGCGCACGTCGACTCGCTGGTCGAGTTGGGGTTGGTGGAGGAACTCGACGTGGACCGGGAGACGCCGCGATACACGGTCAACGAGCGGAGTCCGATAAAGCGACGGCTCGACGACCTGAACGTCACGGTCCAGCGGGTCCGGGAGGGTGGCCTCTCGAAGTCCATCCCGAAACCCGACATGGCCGACGTGGCCGAGCGGCACGGCAACGACGTGGTCCGCGGTCGGGACGACGATTCCACCGTGCTGCCCGGCCCCGGTGCGTTCACCTTCTGACATGCCCTCCCGAGAAGCGTTCGAGGTGGCCCTCGCCGAACTCGGGGAGTACGTCGAGGCCATCGGCCACAGGGTCGTCGAGGAACGGCGCGAGGGCGTGCTGACGGCCGAGAGCGTCGGCGAGGAGCGGGCGCTCGTCGGTCATCGGTGCGAATCGTCGGGCGGGTCGGCGTACGTCGTCGCTGGACATCCGGACCTGCGGTTCTTCGTCGTCGGCTACGTCCTGTCCATCAGGCACAACCTCGCGGACGAGATGGACGAACGGGTAGCACGGGAGGTCCTCGAGGCCAGAAACGTCGACGAAGGGGACGCCCCAGAACTCCGCGCCGTAGACGTGTTGCTCGCCGAAATCCCCGCCGGGGAAGTGGACGCAGCGACGTCGTACTTCTACCTGCTGCTCTCGACTCCCGCCGCGGACATCGACCTCCACTTCACCGACGAGGGACTGTTCGACTTCTACTACGTCCACCGGCAGGTCCATCCCTACGAGTCCGACTTCGGCTTGCAGGACTTCTACGAGGCGGTAGCGGCCGTCGAAACCGTGGGCGAGAGGGGAAGCCGACTGGTCGGTCGGACCGTACGGCTCGACTCGACCGCCGATTCGCCCGAGGAGTACTCGATAGACCTGCGCTTCGACTGGTGAGGCTCCGGTCGTTGGTGGTTGCTGGTAGTAGTGGTCGGGGTATGCTTCCGACCGTTCGTGACGGCCAGTCGTCCGGGATGGTTGGACCGAATCGGCCGCCGGTCGGTGGCTACATCCTCGACCACTCCGGGCGGGACTCCGGAAGGGGCGGCGTCCTCGCGAGCGAAGCGAGCGAGGGCTTGAGGGAGCTTGCTCCCTCAGTGCGCTCGACGAACCCGGGCGACGTAAGGACCGCAGAGAGCGACCGAGCGAAGCGAGGGAGCGAACGAGGACCGCAACGAGCCCCGGGAGTCTCGCGAACGAAGTGAGCGAGACGTCGGAAGGCGAGCGAAGCGAGCCTTCCGGAAGTCGAGCGCGCCGGGGCTTCCGAGCCCACAGCAGCAGTTCGAAAGCGGTCGAACACGCAATCCTAACAGCGATATTCGCTCAGGAGCAACGCGCTTAACCACCACCGGCACCCAGATACGGACCCGATGACCGACGGCGAGGCGGCGGGAGCGGGCTCGGACCCACCGCGAGCAGCGGGTGCGGACGACGGCGCGAGAGCCGAGCCAGACGCCTCGGAGACCGCGTCGGACACCTCGGAAACTCCGAAACCCTCGGAGACTCCGGAAACCCCCGAAACTGAATCCGAGGCGGGCGCGGACGCGTTCGCCCACCTCGGCGCGACCGTCCGGGCCGCGCTCTCCGACCGGGGCTTCGACGCACCCACCGAGCCCCAGCGCCGCGCCATCCCGCCGCTGGCCGCCGGCGAGGACGCGCTCGTCATTGCACCCACCGGCACCGGCAAGACCGAGACGGCGATGCTGCCCGTCTTCGACGCCATCGTCCGCCACCGCGAGGCCGAGGGCCGCTCCCACGACGCCGCGCCGCGGTTCGGCGTCTCCGCGCTGTACGTCACGCCGCTCCGGGCGCTGAACCGCGACATGCGCGACCGCCTCGAGTGGTGGGGCGAGCGCCTGAACGTCGAGGTGGACGTCCGCCACGGCGACACCACGCAGTACCGCCGCCAGCAGCAGGCCGACGACCCGCCGGACGTGCTGGTGACGACGCCCGAGACGGTTCAGGCCGTCCTGACCGGCGAGAAGCTCCGGCGGGCCCTGTCGGACGTGGCCCACGTCGTCGTCGACGAGGTCCACGAGCTCGCCAGCTCGAAGCGCGGCGCACAGTTGACGGTCGGCCTCGAGCGGCTCCGGGAGCTCGCGGGCCCGTTCCAGCGGGTCGGCCTCTCGGCGACCGTCGGCGAGCCCGGGGAAGTCGGCCGCTTCCTCACGGGCGACCGCGGCTGCGAGATACGGTCGGTGGACGTGGGCAGCAAGGTGGACGTCGAGGTGGTCCAGCCCGAGCCCGGCCACGCGGACGAGGAGCTGGCCGGCGAGCTGATGACCACGCCCGAGATGGCCAGCCACGTCCGGACCATCCGGCAGCTGGTCGAGGACCACGAGTCGACGCTGATATTCGTCAACACTCGCCAGACCGCGGAGGCGCTGGGCTCGCGGTTCAAGGCCATCGACGCGAACGTCGGCGTCCACCACGGCTCGCTGTCGAAGGCCGCGCGGGTGGACGTCGAGGACCGCTTCAAGTCCGGCGACCTCGACGCGCTGCTCTGTACGTCCTCGATGGAGCTCGGCATCGACGTGGGTCGCATCGACCACGTCGTCCAGTACCAGAGCCCGCGGGAGGTCGCGCGCCTGCTCCAGCGGGTCGGCCGGGCGGGCCACCGCGCCGACCGGACCAGCGAGGGCACGGTCGTCACCTCGCGTGCCGACGACACCCTGGAGGCGATGGCCATCGCCCGGCGGGCGGGCGAGGGGCTGGTCGAGCCCGCGGCCATCCACCACGGCAGCCTCGACACGGTCGCCAACCAGGTCGTGGGGTTCGTGATGGACGCCGGCGAGATAGACGCCCGGGAGGCCTACGAGATACTGACCCGGGCGTACCCGTTCCGGGACCTCGCCGAGGACCAGTTCCGGGCCGTCGTAGAGGAGCTAGCGAGCAACCGGGTGGTCTGGCTGGACCGCGAGGAGGACCGCATCGAGACGACCGGCGGCACGTGGCAGTACTACTACGCCAATCTCTCGATGATACCGGACGAGGAGACCTACGAGGTCCACGACGTCGCCGGCGGCTCCCAGGTGGGGACGTTGGACGAGAAGTTCGTCGTCAACTTCGCGTCGCCGGGCGAGGTGTTCGTCCAGCGCGGCGAGATGTGGCGCATCACGGACGTCGACGAGGCCGAGAGTCGGGTGACGGTCTCGCCCATCGAGGACCCCGCTGGCGAGGTGCCGTCGTGGGTCGGCCAGGAGATTCCGGTCCCGATGGCGGTCGCCCAGGAGGTCGGCGAGGTGCGGGGCGTCTCGGAGGGTCAATTCACTGCGGGTGCAGATGTGGAGGCCGTCGCGCGGGACCTCTCCGGGCGATACCCCGCCGGCCTGGCGACCGCCGAGCGCGGGCTGGCGCAGGTCGAGCGCCAGGTCGAGGCGGACCTACCGGTGCCGACCGACGACCGCGTCGTCGTCGAGTACGGCGACGGCGGCGTCGTGATAGACGCCGCACTCGGCCACGAGGTCAACGAGACGCTCGGGCGGGTCGTCTCGGCCCTCATCGGTCAGCGCACGGGCTCGTCGGTCGGGATGGACGCCGACCCCTACCGGGTGGAGCTGGAGGTGCCGCCCGGCGTCTCCGCGGCCGACGTGGCCGAGGTCCTGACCGACACCGAGCCGGGCCACGTCGAGACCATCGTGGAGCTGTCGCTGAAGGGCTCGGACGCCCTGGCGTTCAAGCTCTCGCAGGTCGCCGCGAAGTTCGGGGCCATCAAGCCCTACCAGGGCGACGGCGGCGTCTCGATGGACCGGATGATGACCGCCCTGGAGGACACGCCGATGTACGACGAGGCCATCCGGGAGGTGTTCCACGAGGACCTCGACGCCGACGGCGCGGCGGCGTTCCTCGAAGCGGTCCAGTCGGGCGACGTGACCGTGGAGACGGTCGGCGAGCGGACGCCGGTCGGCGCGGGCGGCCGCTCCAGCGGCCGCGAGCTGCTCGCGCCGGAGAACGCGGACGCCAGCGTCGTCGAGACGGTGCGCGAGCGCATCCGGAACGACCGCGTGGTGCTGCTCTGTCTGCACTGCATCGACTGGGAGCGCCGGACGAAGGTCAGGCGGGTGCCCGACCAGCCGGAGTGTCCGGAGTGCGGGTCGACGCGCGTGGCCGCGCTGTCGCCGTGGGCCGACGAGGTGGTCGCGGCCGTGAAGGCGTCGGACAAGGACGACGACCAGGAGGAGATGACCGAGCGGGCCTACCGGAACGCCAGCCTCGTCCAGAGCCACGGCAAGCGGGCGGTGGTGGCGCTGTCCGCTCGTGGGGTCGGCCCGCAGACGGCCGCGCGCGTCATCAACAACCACCGCGAGGACGAGGCCGACTTCTACCGCGACATCCTGACGGCCGAGCGGCGGTACGCGCGGACGCGGTCGTTCTGGGACTGAATCGTTGAAAGCCGACAACGGAGACGGGTCGGCCTGGAGTCCGGATGGTCCGGGGACGACCCCCTAAACGAGAACCCGGAGAGGAGCCTCCCTACGTCATCCGACTCGCGCGATGGCCTCGTCCATATCCAGGGGTACCTCCGCGCCGTCCACGTCGAACGTCTGGAAGCGACCCTCCTCCATCGCGTCCCGGAGTGCCGCCCTGATGCCCGCGTGGGGGTCGGCCTCGACGAAGCTCCGGAGCGACGCCTCGTCCTCCCAGACCGCGACGGCCCAGAACCGCCGCTGGAGCGGCTTCGCCCGGAGCGCGTAGCCGACGAGACCGTCCGACTCGGCGAGTTGGGACTCGATGCGGCGCGTCTTCAGCATCACTCGGGGAACGGTGCGGTACCGCAAGGGGCGCAACTGCCCGAGCACCCCGACGAGTTCGGAGTCGGGCTCCGGGTCCGCGAACGATTGCCACGAGAAGTCCATAGGGGTAGGTGACTTCGACCCCGGGACGACATATAGTTTCCGTGACCGTTAGGGGCGTGGACACGTCGTGAACTCTCAGTCCTACGACCAGCCACGCCGCCTTCGACACCTTGCCGAGCCTCTACTCGTCCCCGGCCAGCCACCGCCCTCACGCCCCGTAGGACTTGTGCTCGGCGAGCAGGTCCGGCAGCACGTCCAGCGCGTCGCCCGCCACGCGGTCCGGCGGGGTCCTCGGGGGCGGCCGCGATGGCGGCGGCGAGGCGCGCGTAGAGCGGCGAGACGGCCGCCGCCCAGTCGGCGCACCGCTCGAACTCCGCCCGGCGGTCGGCCGTGCGTACACGCCCACGGCACGCGCCAAAGAAACTTCGGAATCTTGCGGGGTGCCCCCGCGTTCCGGCGGCCTTCGAGGTCACACGGCGGTGACACCACGGCCCCGCCTTTATGCGGTTTCGCGTGGTAGCGCTCCTGTGGCACAGCTACCCGACGCCCAATCCGTCGAGACCGAGGACGAGTACGTGCACGTCCGGTACCGCGACCCGGACGACTTCGAGACCATCCGCACGCCCGACTGGGCGGACCGCGTCTCGGACTCCGTCTCGGAGGGCAGCGAGGTCCGGACGGGCAAGCGACCCGGGGGCGACGACTGGGCGGTCCAGTCCGTCCTCATCAGGAAGGACGTGGGCGAGGAGAAAGCCCGCGAGCAGGCCGACGAGATACTCCGGAAGATAGAGGCGGAGTAGGTCCGGAGGATGGGGGCCGAGTAGACCCCGCCTGCCAAGGAGCGGCCGCCGAACGGCAGCATCCGGAGCGCCCACGCGCCGAGCGGCTTCCCGACCGGGACGCCCACCCCCGGAGCAGTTTTGTACGGAAAGCACATATCCACCGACGGGAATGACAGCGACCGAGGAGTACGACGTGGCGGTCGTCGGGGGTGGGCCGGCCGGCCTGACGGCGGCGCTGTACGCGACCCGGCTGGGCCACGACACCGCGGTGTTCGACCGGGGCGGCGGCCGTGCCGCGATGATGCTCGACACGCACAACGTCGTCGGCGTCACCGAGGACGTCTCCGGCACCGAGTTCCTCGAGACGGCCCGCGAGCAGGTGGTCGGCTACGGCGCGAACCACTACCGGGAGCTGGTGACCGGCGCGAAGCTGGTGGCCGGTGGCGAGGACGAGGCTACCGGCGAGGACGAAGCCGCGGGCGACGAGGGTGCGGCTGGCGCGACCGCCTCCGGCCGTCGCTTCCACCTCGACACCGACGAGCGCACCGTCGCCGCGGACGCCGTCGTGCTGGCGACCGGCTTCGCCGACGGCCGGCCCGACCCGCCGCTGCCGCGGACGGGGATGGGGCTCCACTACTGCCTGCACTGCGACGCCTACCTGTTCGTCGACGAGCCCGTCTACGTGATGGGTCACGGCGAGAGCGCCGCCCACATCGCCATGACACTGCTCAACTTCACCGGCGACGTGGACCTGCTGCTGCGCGGCGACGAGCCCACGTGGAGCGAGGAGACGGGCCGGCGACTCGACGCGCACCCGGTCGACGTGGTCGACGCCGGGATAGCGAGCGTCGAGACGGACGACGACGGGGGGCTGGAGGGGTTCGCCTTCGAGGACGGCAGCTACGAGGCGTACCGCGGCGGCTTCGCGATGTACGGCGCGGACTACAACACGGACCTCGCCGTCGCGCTGGGCTGCGACCTGACCGACGACGGCACCATCGCGGTCGACGACCGCTGTCGGACCAGCGTCGACGGCGTCTACGCCGTCGGCGACGTGACGCCCGGCCACAACCAGATCCCGGTGGCGATGGGCGAGGGCGCGAAGGCGGGCATCGCGGTCCACAAGTCCCTCCGGGAGTTCCCGAAGTCGCTGGCGGAGCTGGAGACCGCGGGCGTGCTGGACAGCGGTGGAATCGAGGAGGCGGGACAGCGCGAAGTCGACGGCACGGCGCTGGAGGACGCTGCGCCCGCGGTGTCGGAGGCCATCGTCGAGGCGGCGCGGGCGCACAGGGCGAGCGACGGCTGAGGGTTCGGTTGCGCGTGACTGTTCCCGCCCAAGCAGAAACCGGTTTACCGCCGCCCTCCCAACCCCGGCCCATGAACGTACAGGCCATCGCGGACCTCGGGCCGGGCGAGCGGCGGGCGCTGTTCGAGCGCGACGCCGGAATCGAGGCCGTCCGCGGGGACGTACGCGACGTCGTCGCCCGCGTGCGCGAGGAGGGCGACGTCGCCGTCCGGGAGTTCACCCGCGAGTTCGACGGGGTCGAGGTGGGGAACCTGGAGGTCACCGACGCCGCCGAGCGGGCGTACGACGACCTGGACGACCACCTCCGCGACGCCATCGAGACGGCCGCCGCGAACGTCCGCGCGTTCCACGAGCGCCAGCGCCGCGACGACTGGCGGGCCGACTTCGACGGCCGGGAACTGGGCCGCCGCTTCCGCCCCGTCGGGAGCGCCGGCGTCTACGTCCCCGGCGGCACGGCCGCCTACCCGTCCAGTGCGCTGATGAGTATCGTCCCCGCGAAGGTGGCGGGCGTCGAGCGCGTGGTCGTCGCCACGCCGCCCGCGGGGGACCGGGCGACCCAAGACGAGGGGACCGGGACGGGAGCGGGCGTCGGGAACCCCGTGACGCTGGCGGCCATCCACGCCGCCGGCGCGGACGCCGTCTACAGCGTCGGCGGCGCGCAGGCCGTCGCGGCGCTGGCGTACGGCACGGAGACCATCGACCGCGTGGGGACGGTCGTCGGGCCGGGCAATCGCTACGTCGCCGCCGCGAAGGCCGAGGTGCGCGGCGACGTGGCCATCGACGCCGTCGCCGGCCCGAGCGAGGTGCTCGTGGTGGCCGACGGGACCGCGGACCCCGAGCTGGTCGCCGCCGAGCTGGTCGCCCAGGCCGAGCACGACGCGGACGCGGCCGTCGTGGCGGTCACCCCCGACGCGGACCTCGCGGCGGCGGTCGCGGAGGCGGTCGACCGCCAGGCCGGCGAGCGCGACCGCGAGGGGACGGTTCGCGCGGCGCTCGCGGGCGACGCCAGCGGCGTGTTCGAGGCGCGCTCGACGAGCGAGGCCATCGCCTTCGCCGAGGAGTTCGCGCCCGAGCACCTCGTCGTGCTCGCCGAGGACGACGAGGCCATCGTAGAGCGGGTCGACAGCGCCGGCAGCGCCTTCCTCGGGCCGCACTCGCCGGTCGCGGCGGGCGACTACGCCTCCGGCCCGAACCACGTCCTCCCCACGGGCGGGCGCGCCCGCGTGGCGGGCGGACTCTCGGTGGACACCTTCCTCCGGGCGACGACGGTCCAGCGGCTCACCGAGGAGGGATTGGCGGGCATCTCCGATGCTGTAATCACGCTCGCGGAGGCGGAGGGGTTGGAGGCCCACGCCGAGAGCGTCCGGATGCGGCTGGACGAGGAGGAGTGAGCCGGATTCATACTGATTAGCGGATGTCTCCATAGATCCGCAGCGGTCGACCGCCGCAGTTCCGTGACGCTGATGCACCGGCGTGCGGTGGCCAGTTCGACGCTCACCGGCGGGGCGGGACTTCGGAAGGGGCGGGCCGCTCAGTTGTCGCTAGATTACCAGTAAACACACCGGGATTGATGTGACCGATGAATGTATGAGCACTTCTGCAAATCGCTATCAGTACTCCCAGAGTCGCTCGATCCGCGAGGCCAGCTCCGGATGCTCGTCCCGTAGCTCGTCGACGCTCGTTTCTCCGTCGACGTTGACGACGTGAACCTCGCCACGGCGTCCGGAGTACGCGTCCTGGAAATCGTACACGACTCCGACGACGGTGACCCCAGCAGGAACGTCGTCGCTCCGCACGAGCCGGACGACCTGCCGGTCGACGTTGTACTCGACGAGCCGATTCACGGCCGCCGTTCGGTCCACCTCCGGGGCAAGCGCTTCGACGCCCGCTTCGAGGTGGGGTTTCAGCAGTTCGAGACAGTGCCGGATGCCCGCCGGCTCGGAGATGCCGCCCGTCAGGTCGTCGTAGGCTGCGGTGACCGCGCCACAGCCGGTGTGTCCGACGACGATGGCGAGCCCCGTGCCCGTGTGGACGAGCGGATAGAGGACGTCTCCCGAGACCACCTCGCCGGCGTCGGTTCGCTGGACGACCCGATTGCCGATGTTGCTACACGTGAAGAGCCGCCCGGGCACCTCGTTGCCCCACATGTGGTCCTGGAGGACGCGGGAGTCCGAGCAGCAGACGGTGACTGCGTCCGGTCGCTGGGAGTCCTGAACGTCGTCGAACCGAGACCGGAACCGTTCGGCGTGTGCTGCATTGCTCCGTAGTAACTCGGCGAGCACCTGCTGCATGGTCGGGAGTACTCCCGCCGTCACATAGAACCTTTATTTCCAGTCGAGGAGGACGTGGATGGGTGTGACCACCGGAAACGGACTTCGGAAGGGGCGACCCCCGGCTCTTGGAGAATGGAATGGCAGGCACAGCGGATGCAGTGGTCATAGTTGCGGAGGCTGGGGGGCTAGAGGCGCTTGCTGAGAGTGGTGCTTCGCCGGGGACGCCGCGCGAGACCGTCCTCCTTCCGGTCCGGTTCCACTTCCACCGCGGTTGCGAACGCGTTTTAACCCTCCCTCCGGTACGGTACCGCAAGATGAGCGAGCTACAGACGACCCTCGGCGAGGGCGACGGCATCGCCGAGGAGCTGGCAGAGAGCCAGCGGGCCATCTCCATCGCCGAGTTCTTCGAGAAGAACAAGCACATGCTCGGGTTCGACTCGGGAGCCCGGGCGCTGGTCACCGCCGTCAAGGAGGCCGTCGACAACGCGCTGGACGCCGCCGAGGAGGCCGACATCGTCCCGGACGTCCGCGTCGAGATACGGGAGGTGGGGGACTACTACCGCCTGATAGTCGAGGACAACGGCCCCGGCATCACCGAGGAGTCGCTGCCGAAGGTGTTCGGCAAGCTGCTGTACGGCTCGCGGTTCCACAAGCGCGAGCAGAATCGCGGGCAGCAGGGCATCGGAATCTCCGCAGCGGTGCTGTACTCCCAGCTGACCAGCGGCAAGCCGGCGAAGGTGACGAGCCGGACCAAGGGCAGCGACGTGGCCCAGTACTACGAGCTGGTCATCGACACCGACGACAACGAGCCCGAGATACGCGAGGCGGAGACGCTGTCGCCCGCCGACAGCGACCTCGGCCCGACCCACGGCACCCGCATCGTCCTCGAGATGGAGGCCAACATGCGGGCGCGCAAGCGCCTCCACGAGTACATGCAGAACACGGCCGTCGTCAACCCCCACGCGCGCATCCACCTGAAGGAGCCGAAGACCGACGGCTGGGTGGACTTCGACCGCGTGGAGGGCGTGGACCTGCCCGCCGAGACCGAGGAGATACGCCCCCATCCCCACGGCGTGGAGCTCGGGACCCTCCTGAAGATGCTCGACGACACCAGCTCGCACTCCGTCTCGGGGTTCCTCCGGAGCGAGTTCACCCGCGTGGGCCAGAAGTCCGCGGCCGGCATCGTCGAGCAGTTCCGGGACCGCCACTTCGGCCGGGAGATGGCGTGGAGCCCGCCGCGGAAGCACGACGACGCCGACGTGGAGGCGGCCGTGCGCGGCGCGGTCCGGAACAAGGGCAGCGACGCCACGAAGGCGTTCGCCCGCTACGTCGCGCGCGGGACCGACTACGAGGACGACGGCGAGAGCCACCACCTGACTGGCCTCCACGAGCGCGACCGGGCCGCCCACCACGAGGTCCGCGCGGTCGTCGACGAGGCGGCGGACGTGGTGGCCCGGGAGTTCGACGCCACCTTCGGCGGGACGGTCCGCGAGAAGGCCGCCGCCGCGGCGTGGGGGGCGCTGACCGACGACCGGACCGCCGACCTGTACGCGCTGGTCGACGCGGCCACCACGAAGAAGAAGGACGACGCCACCGTCCGCGGGCTGGCCGAGCGCGTCGCGGCGAAGTTCCGGGACGGGGCCGCGGGAGCCGGCGGCAGTGCGAGCGGTGGCGGCAGCGGGAGCGCGAGCAGTTCCGGAGGCGGCGACCGCGACCGGGCCACCCGCGAGACGCTGCGGTCGTACGTCGACCGCGCTGCGAAGATGACCGAGGAGCGCGACGAGGCCACCGTCGGCGAGACGGCCCGCGAGAACGTCGTCGAGGAGCTGTGGGCGGCGATGCGGACCGTTCCGGACGAGGTGCCGAAGGTGTCCTCGGTCGCCGGCGACCGCGACGCCGCCAGCGACCTCCTCGAGGCGATGCGCGAGACGGACGTGATGGCCCCGCCGACGGACTGCCTGTCGCCCATCACCGCCGAGCTAGTCGAGGCCGGGCTACGGAAGGAGTTCGACGCGGACTTCTACGCCGCGGCGACGCGGGACGCCGACGTCCACGGCGGCGACCCGTTCATCGTGGAGGCCGGCATCGCCTACGGCGGCGACCTCGACGACGAGGGCACCGTGGACGTGCTCCGCTTCGCCAACCGCGTCCCGCTGGTCTACCAGCGCGGCGCGTGCGCGACGACGGACGTGGTCAAGACCATCGGCTGGCGCAACTACGGGCTCGACCAGCCCGGCGGCAGCGGCCTGCCACAAGGCCCGGCGGTGGTGATGGTCCACGTCGCCTCCACGAACGTCCCGTTCACCAGCGAGAGCAAGGACGCGGTGGCGAACGTCCCCGCCATCGAGGACGAGATAGAGCTGGCCATCCGGGAGGCCGCCCGGGAGCTGAAGTCCTACCTCAACAAGCGCCGCAGTCTGGAGAAGCGGCGGCGCAAGCAGGACGTCATCGCCGCCATTTTGCCGGAGATGGCCGAGAAGCTCGGCGAGGTCGTCGGCGACGAGCCGCCGGACTACGACGACGCGCTCGCGCGCATCATGAACAACGTCCTCGTCGAGCGCCGGGTCGAGGAGGGGTCGGTGGAGCTGGTCGTCGAGAACCACACCGACCGCGGCGAGTCCGTGGAGGTGACCGACATCGTCGACAGCGAGCCCACGGGGCTGTCGGACGGCGCGACCGCCGTCGAGATGGACGGCGAGTGGTTCGTCCAGTGGAGCCCCGAGGTGGGAAGCGGCGAGGAGGCGACGCTGTCCTACGAGACCGACCCGGACGCCTCGTTCGACGTGGCGAACGTCGAGGGCGTCGAGGACGCGCGGCTGACAAACGACACGTGATACGGAGGAATCTACAATGAGCACCGACACCACCGACGACGCGCGCCAGCAGCTCATCGACCTCGCCGCGGAGTTCTACGACCAGTTCGAGGACGGCGAGATACCGCGGATGACCGTCCCGACGCGGTCGAAGAGCAACATCGTCTTCGACGAGGACAAGGACGTCTGGGTGTACGGCGACCGCAAGAGCACCCGCAGCGCCAACAGCGTCGGCGGGGCGCGCAAGCTGCTGAAGGCCGTCTACGCCATCGAGTTCCTCGCCCGCCAGCTAGACGAGGACCGCTCGTCGACGCTGCGGGAGCTCTACTACCTCTCCGAATCGTGGGAGGCCGAGGAGGCCCAGTTCAACGAGCAGGGCGAGTCCGACAAGCTCGTCGAGGACCTGGAGATAGTCTCGGGCGTCAAGCGCGAGGACTTCCACATGCGGCCCGAGGAGTCCGGCGCGACGCTGATGGGGCCCCTCGAGCTCCGCGAGCAGACCCGCCGCGGCGAGCGCGAGATACACTGCCAGGCGGACGTCGGCGAGGGCGGCTACCAGATACCGAACAACCCCGACACGATAGAGTTCCTCGACCACGACGCTTCGTTCGTCCTCTGCGTCGAGACCGGCGGCATGCGCGACCGGCTGGTCGAGAACGGCTTCGACGAGGACCACGACGCCATCATCGTCCACCTGAAGGGCCAGCCCGCGCGGGCGACCCGGCGGATAACGAAGCGGCTGCACGACGAACTCGGCCTGCCGGTGACGGTGTTCACGGACGGCGACCCGTGGTCGTACCGCATCTTCGGGTCGGTCGCGTACGGCTCCATCAAGTCGGCGCACCTCTCGGAGTACCTGGCGACCCCGGAGGCCCGCTATATCGGCATCCAGCCCGAAGACATCGTGGAGTACGACCTGCCGACGGACCCGCTGTCGGATTCGGACGTGAACGCCCTGGAGAGCGAGCTGGAGGACCCGCGCTTCCAGACGGAGTACTGGGAGGAGCAGATAGAGCTGCAGTTGGACTTGGACAAGAAGTCCGAGCAGCAGTCACTGGCGTCGCACGGGCTGGACTTCGTGACGGATACGTACCTGCCCGAGCGGCTGAGCGAGATGGGCGTGGTGTAGTGGAGCGGTTCGGTGGGACGAGCGTGGTGTAGTCACACCGCCACCACCGAGAATTCGACCGCCCACTCCACCTCCGTTGACGGCCCCTGCGGCTGCCCGTCGCGGTGATAGGACAGCGTCCCCGAGACGACGTACTCCCCCGCCGCCAGTTCGTCGCCCACGGGCGTCGAGAGCCGAACCTCGTACTCCTTCTCGATGGTCTCGCCGGGCTCGATTGGGGTCAGGACGCCCACGGAGTCGACCACCAGTCCGTCGGCGGTGACGGAGACGCCGCCCTCCCGCTCGTAGTCCCGCCAGAGGGGCACGCGACCGCCGTCGCGTTCGGCCCGGAGGACGCCGAACGGAGCCACCGTCCCGCCGAACACCTCCTGGCGGTGGTCGCCGACGTTCGTCAGCGAGAACGCGACGGTGGCCGGGTCGCCGGGCGCGACCGCGTCGTCGACCAGCGTCGCGTCGAACTCCACGACCGGCTGCCGGTCGGGATGGGCGTCGTAGACCGCGACGCCCCAGTGGGTGTGCGTCCGGTCGGGGTCCGTTCCGGCCGCCCACGTGAAGAAGTCGACGGCCTCGGTTAGCTCCCGGAGGCCGTCCGGAATCTCGTCGCGCCACACCTCGCCCTCGCGGAGTACCGCCTCCAGCACCTCGCGCACCGCGGGGTTCTCGACGTCGCCGACGTCGCGGACCTGCTGCGGTCCGGACTCGCGCTCGACGGCCTCGGCCGAGAAGTGCGACGTCACGCGGACGAAGTACGGCTTCTCGGGGACGACCTTCTCGGTGGAGACGGTGAAGTCGGTGACGCGGAACTCGGTGTCGGGACCGGAGGGCGGACGGGACATCGTCCGGACGGTGGGCGGCCCGGGGCATGAAACTTCGCGGGGCCAATTCCCTGGAGATTCGGAACCCCGTCGACGTCCCTACCCCACCACGGTCCCGTTCCGCGGGTCCGGACCGGGCCGCTGCTGCCCGCCGACCTGGACCCGCCGTATCGTCGTCCCGTTCACGAAGTAGTTCGCCGTGTAGAAGCCGTCGGCGACCATCCGCGCTCCGTCGGATCGCCCCGTCTTCGAGAACCCCACTTCGAGGTGGACCACGAAGCCGTCGGCCGTTTCGTCGAGGACCCACGCTCGCTGGGGAGCGACCGCGATTTCCAGCGTGTCTGCGTCTAGCTCCTCGTTCCACTGGTAGGCCACCTCGAAGTCCTCGGCGAACTCGACGACGGTCGCGCGGGTCAGGTCGTCCGGCCGCTCCGGAAGTGGCTTCGGCGTCAGTGGCGACTCCGATGGCGGTGACGGCGTTTCGGAAGGGGTCGTGGACGGGCCCGCCGGAGCGACCGCCGTACAGCCCGCGAGGAGCAGCGCGAGCGCCAGCGCGACGGCTGCGAGCGGGCGACCCGAATCGTCGGTGCGGGGAGTCATGCGCGTCGGGGACTACCGAGCGGCGGTACATACCGATTCAGGTGGCTCAAAGGACCGTTTCACTCTCGCGATCCTCGCTCTCCCCCCGAACTCCGCTACACCTCCACCATCGAGAACGACACCTCCCACTCCACCTGCGTCCCTGGTCCCGCCTCCCCGTCCGGCCGCGAGTACCCGAGCCGCTTGCCGACCACGTAGTCGCCCGCCGCCAGCGCATCCCCGACCGGCGGCGAGCGCCGGAGGTCGTACTCCCGCCGGATGGTCTCGCCGGGGTCGATGGGCGTCTGGACGCCGACGGAGCGGACCGCCATCCCGTCGTCGGTCACGGAGACGCAATCCGCCGCCTCGTAGTCCCGCCAGAGGACCACGTACCGACCTGCGCCCTCCGCCCGGAGAATCCCGAACGGCGACACCGGCCGCTGCCGACGGTCCGCGCCTCGTCGCCCGCGTTCGTCATCGAGAGCGCGAGCGTTCCCGGACGGTCCGGCGGGCTTCACCACGCTTATCGACGCCCGGAGACCACGCCGACCATGGACGCCACCCCCGAGGTGCTCGCCCGACTCGACGCCGTCGTCGCACTGCTCGCGCTGAACACCGCCGTCGTGGTCTTCGCGTTCACGCGGGGCCTCGTGGACCCCAGCGTCGGCGTCGCTCCGCTGGCGGTGGAGCTACTCGTTCTGATACTCGTCGGCGTGCTCCTCGGCGTCGCCGTCCGGAGCGGCTGGCGGTCGGCGGCGCTTCGATGAGGCCGGTCGGCGGTACTTCGATGATGGCGGACGGCGGCGCTTCGACGAGGGCGGCGAACGATGACCGTTCGACGGACGAGGACCCTACAGACGCGGAGGTGCCCGTCCATCACCGCCCCACCGCGCCGACGTTCTCGCCACTCTCGAAGGAGGCGGGGTCCGGCTCGATGTTCGCGAACCGCACCACGCGCTCCCCGAGCGTCGCGACCCGGTCCGCGATGGCCTCGTCGACGAACGCGCCCTCGTCGTCGAAGGCGCTCCGGGAGTTCGGGATTGCAGCCTGGTGGGGCAGCACCCACGCGTCCAGCGCCCGGCAGACCGACCGGAGGTGCTCGAGCGCCGTGATGGGAAAGCGCCCGCCCGAGACCGCCAGCAGGCCGACCGTCTCGCCGGCGAACTCCTCGAAGCCGCAGTAGTCCAGCGCGGTCTTCAGCGGCGAGGCGTACGAGCCGTGGTACATGGGCGTCGCGAGGACGACGGCGTCGCCCGCCCGCACCCGCCCCCGGAGCTCGGGCGCGTCGCCCACGTCGTCCGCGGCGGGGTCGTAGACCGGAAGGTCGAGGTCCCGGAGGTCCACGAGGTCGGTGTCCGCACCCGTGCGCTCGGCCGCGTCGAGCGCGTGGGCGAGCGCGCGCCGGGTGACGCTGCCGTCCCGGAGGCTGCCGCACAAGCCGACTACGGTCGGTCCATCGGTCATGCGTGGTGGGTGGAGGCGGGCGGGGAAAGGGGTGGCGGCGACAACACCACAGTCCGCACCGGTACTGCCCCAGTCACGCCAGCAGAGCGGTGTCGTCGCCCTCCGGACCGACCAGCTCCCCGCCCTCGATGGCCTCCCCGATGGCGAGCGCCGCCTCCGCGAGCGCGAGGTTGCGGCGCGTCGTCTGCCACTCCCCGACGAGGCTGGTCCGCTCTTCGTCTACGTCTTCGAAGTCCATCTCGCGGGCGAGTGCCTCGGGCGACTCGACGCCGTGCTCCTCGCGCCACTCGCGGATGGACGCCTTCGTGTCCACGACGCCGGCCGCTAGCTGGTCGAGAGAGTGCTCGGCGAGGAGGCGCTGGGCGTGCTCGGTGACGACCGCGACCTCCGAGCGACGGTACAGCGTCGTCCGGCCGTCCTGGGCGGTGACCACCTCGCCGACGTCCGCTAGCGTCCGGAGGTGTTTGCGCGCCGTCGTGGGCGAGACGCGGGCGCGGTCGGCGACCTCGTCCGCCGACTGGGGGTCGTGGGTTCGCCGCAGCACCTGGTAGACCCGCTCGAACGGCGTCGTCTCGTCGACCCACTCCTCGACGGCGGCCTCGTCGACGTCCTCCGGTGGAGCGTCCGTTCCAGCCTGACCGACGGTGGCACCAGTCGAAGCGAGCGGTGGGGAGGCGTCGTCGGACATCGTGGTCTAGGGTCGTTCGGGATAGTATATTAATCTGTGGAACGCTATTCCAATCTCGGCTCCACGGCGAACGGGCTCTCGGTCTCCACCCACCCCCAGCCCGGCAGCCGCTCCTGGAACCCGGCCGCGAGCGCCGCGTCCAAATCGTCCGCGCCCGCCGTCTCGCCCTCGTCGCCGTGGGTGTGGACGTCCGCGTAGTGGAAGGTCGCCTCGCCGAGCAGCCGCAGCGGCTGGCCGCCCGAGATGGTCCCCGCCAGCTCCCGGCCGACCACCTCGTCCACCACGAACCCCGGGTAGTCGCCCTCCACGTCCAACGCCCGGAGGATGCGGACCATCGCGGCGACGTTCACCGCGAGGTCGCCGTCGGCGAAGACCTCGTCCACCGCGCCGCGGTAGCCCTCGGCGGTCACCGGGTCCACGTCCACCCCGAACAGCCCCGAGAGGTCCGCGCGGACCTCGTTGACCAGCGGGACGACCACGTCGGCCCGGTCGCGGACCCAGTCGCGCTCCTCGACGACGACGGCCGGAGAGATGTGCATGCGCGGGACCAGCGCCGCGGCGGCCATACGCGTTTTTGCGAAGGCTTTTATAACAGGAGGCTACTACCCACTTGCAAGCGGGTTCTCCTGGATTCCCCGCAGCGGGCCGGTCTCCGGACGGATGGCCGGCACGGAGCCCAACCAGGATAGCGCCCTTCCACGTAGCTATGTATCTTTCCACGCCGTCGGGGGACGGCGGTACGACCGGACCCCGACGCGTCGACGGACGGCGGGCGTCCCCCGACACCGCCCGGTCGCGTCGCCCGGACCTCCGGGTGGCGCGTCCGGGGGGTCGGCTGCGACGGCAGACCGGCCCTGCGACGCGCCGGCAGGGGCGGTCGCCCGGTGCGACGGGCCGTCCGTCGCGCCCGCCGGCGGCCGACCCGTCGTGCCGGGGAGGCGGGGACTATCGCAGCCGTCCCGCTTGCGGACCCGGTCGCGGCCG
>CAZPIG010000026.1:0-19055 GCA_964586205.1 uncultured Halobacteriales archaeon
CACGACGGCCCGGCGGGCGGCGTTGCCCGGCGCGTCGACGCCGCGGCTGGCCAGCGCGGCGGCGACGTGGGCCGGCAGCGGCACCTCGGCACCCGGCGGCGCGTCGACGTGGCGCTCCTCGTACGCTGCGGCCCAGTCGTCGGGGACCGCGACCCCGCGCTCCTCGAGTGCGCGCCCCACGGCCGCTGCCGGGTCGTCGGGCCAGTCCACCGCGACGAGTGTCCCGAACAGCCCGAACGTGACCGCCACGTCAGTCGACCCGGACGACGTTGCCCTCGAGGTCGCGGGGGAAGTAGGTCAGCCGGTCGGTACCGTCTTCGGTGACGGCGACGGTGTCGGAGTGGCGGTAGCCGTAGTCGTCCGTGTAGATGCCCGGCTCGATGGTGTAGACGTGGCCCACCTCCATCACCGCGTCCTCGGGGTCGGACTGGGCCTCGCCCCAGCCGCGGTCGATGTACGGCGGCTCGTGGCCGTCCATGCCGATGTTGTGGCCCACGTGGTGCTGGGCGAGGTCGGTGACGCCCTGCTCCTCGAAGTAGTCCCAGACGGCCGCGTCCACGTCCGCGATGGGGACACCGGGCCCCAGCGCCTCGATAGCGATGGTCTGGGCTTCGAGCATGATGTCGAAGTAGTGGACCTGCTCGTCGGAGGGCTCGCCGACGAACATGGTCCGCTCTAGCTCCGAGTGGTAGCCGTCGACGTTCGCCGACGCGCCGGTGATGAGCACGTCGCCCTCCTGCAGGCGGCGGTTGGCGGTGTGGCCGTGGGGCAGCGCCGTCTGCTCGCCGCTGATGAACCCCGCGCGGCACGGGCCGGTCCCCCGGGTCCGGGGCACGTACTCGTCGCCGAGGGCGTCCAGCATCGCCCGCGAGCCGCGGGTCGAGGCCTCCTGGCTGACCGTGGCCGGGTGGGCTCCGGGCTCGACGAGGTCCGCGAGGTAGCGGTGGGCGAGGTTCGCCCACCGGGCCGACTCCCGGATGAGGTCCACCTCCGTCTCCGACTTCGCCCACCGCATCCGCGACACCCAGTCCTGGGTCTCGACGGCGACGAAGTCCGACAGCGGGGGGCCCTCGTAGCCCATCACGCCGGGCGCGCCCTCCGCGTCGGCGGCGACCGATTCCACGTCGAGTTCGGCCAGCATCCCCGCGGCTGTCTCGATGGGCTCGCCGCCGGGGTAGTCGAAGTAGTGGTGGACGGCGTCGATGCGGGGGTTCGGCTCGACGCGCTCGACCTCCAGCCGGGGGACCGTTATCTCCACCCGCTCGTCGGTGACCGCGAGGACGACCGGCCGCTCGGTCTGGATGTGGTCGAACCCGGTGAGGTACTCGATGCTCGTCGCGCCGAACCACGCCGCCGCGTCGGCGTCGGTTCCGGCGAGGCGGTCCCGGACCGCGGCGAGGCGGTCCGCGAACGCGTCGTGGGGTACCCGCGTTGGCATGCCCCAGCCAACGGGGCAGCGGGGGAAAAACGTTCAGGCCACGGTAACGGACCGGACCGAGCGGCTTCGACCCCACTCGGGACCGCCACACTTCGCACTCGACGTGGCGGTGGCGACCGAGATCCCCGCCACGTCCTTGTACCGCCGCCCCCTAGAGAACCCCATGACGGAGGAGGTAGCCGGGCCGGAGCGGCTCGCCAGTCCGTGGCCGCTGCTCGTCGCGCTCGGGCTCGTCGTCTCGGAACTCGGCGTCCTGTTCGGCGTGGCCGTGGTCGCCGTCGCGGGCCTGCTGGTGTTCGTCGGCAGCGTCGCGGGCGTCCTCACCGAGGCCGGCTACGCCGCCTCGCCGTGGGCTCCGGCGGCAGTCCTCGGGCTCGTGCTCGTCGCCGCGGGCGCGGCGCTGGTCCTCGTCGCCGACGGCGTGACAGTCCGGGGGCTGTCGGTGGGGACCGCCGGAGCGGTCGCGGTCGTGGCCGCGGTCGCGGGTCGCGCGTGGGCCGCCCACGGGCGCTCGATGGCGGAGGGTGCCTGAGGTGGCGATGGAGTGCCGGTGACGGACGGGCTGGTCACCGTCGGGTCAGTGCGGACCGCAGGACTTTCGGAGGCGAGCGCCGTAGGCCGTCCCATGGGCGTCCGGCCACCCGACGACGGGCCGGAGGAGCCGTCGACCGTCGCGTTCGGCATCGCCGCGGTCGACGACCGGCTGGCCGAGACGGACCTCGCGTTCCCCGCGACCCGCCAGGAGGTCCGGGAGGCGCTCGGCGACGAGGCGGTCCCGTACGACGCCGCCGGCAACACCGTCCCCGTCGAGGATGTCGTCGAGGCCGTCGAGCGCGACCGCTTCGAGACCGAGCAGGACCTCATGAACGCGCTCCACCCCGTCTTCGAGGCCCGGCGACGCTCCGCCGGCGGCCTCCTGCAGCGGCTGCTGTCCATCTTACCGCCGTGAGGGCAGTTCCGACCGAGGGGACTCGACGTGGCCCGGAGCCGGCCGTCAGTCGTCGTCCTCCAGCAGCCGCATCTGCTCTCTGTGCAGCGAGACGACGAGGTCCGAGAGCATCCCGAACATGAACAGCTGCATCCCGAACAGGATGGAGAACGCGGCCACGAGCGCGAGGACGTCGTGGGAGACGCGCATCGTCACCCACTCGTAGAGCACGTAGCCGCCGAGCGCGGCCCCCGCGAGCACGAAGACGGCGCTCACGACGCCGAAGTAGAACTTCGGGTTCGACGTGCGGGCGAGGGCGTACAGCGTCCACATGATGACCCCGCCGTCGCGGAACGGCCGGAGGTTCGTCTCCGAAGCCTCCGGCCGGGCCTCGTAGCGGATGGGGACCACCGTCGTCTGCAGCCCGCGCTTCGACGCCTCGACCGACAGCTCCGTCTCGATGCCGAAGCCGTCAGCGCCGAGGTGGAGCCGCTCGATGGCGTCGGTCCGGAACGCCCGGTAGCCGCTCAGCACGTCCTCGTAGTTCCGGCCGTGGACCACCCGGAAGGCCCAGTTGATGAGGCGGTTGCCGGCCGTGTTCAGCCGGGTCATCGCCCCGTCGGCCATGTCGGCGAAGCGGTCGCCGACGGCCTGGTCGTAGTCGCCCTCGACGACGGGCTCGAGGAGGGCGTCGGCGTCCTCCGGCCGGTAGGTACCGTCCCCGTCGAGCAGCAGGACGTACTCCGCGTCGACGTGTCGCAGGCCTTCCCGGACGGCCTGGCCCTTGCCGGTCCCCGACTGCTGGACGACCCGTGCGCCCTTCTCGCGGGCGACGTCCGGGGTGCCGTCGGTGGAGCGGCCGTCGACCACCAGCACGTTCTCGTAACCGCGCTCGCGGAAGCCCTCGACCACGTCGCCGATGGTAGCGGCCTCGTTCAAGGTGGGCACGAGCACGCAGACGTCGGCCGACGTCGCCATCGTCCCGAAGTGAGCCCCCGCCGTCCTAAAAGCCTTCCTGGTTGGGGTGGTGACGGAGTCGCGCCGTCGTCCGCTCGACTTCCCCGCCACGGCCGGCACCCGGCGGGTTTTTACCCTCCGGCCCGCCTACGGTCGCCAACGCCATGGCGCTGCTCGTCCCCACCGTCGTCGCGGCCGCGCTGGCGGTGCTGGTCACCGGCCTCCCGTACGCGACCATGGTTGGCCTGTACGGCTGGGTCCGGCCGTTTGGGTCGCCCGCGGACAAGCGCGCGGTCGAGCCGTCGGTCAGCGTCGTCCTGCCGACGTTCAACGAGGAGCGCATCGTCGAGCGGAAGCTGGACGACCTCCTCGCGCTGGACTACCCGATGGAGAAGGTGGAGGTGGTCGTCGCCGACGCCAGCGACGACGAGACGCCCGCCATCGTCGCGGACTACTTCGCGGACCGCGAATCGCCGGACCTGACGCTGCTGCGCGAGGACGAGCGCCGCGGGCTCGCGCCCGCGCTGAACGACGCGTACGCGGCGGCCGAGGGGGAGGTCGTCGTCAAGACCGACTGCGACTCGCTGGTCGCCGAGGACGCGCTCCGGGAGGCCGTCGCGAACCTCGCCGACCCCGAGGTGGCCGCCGTGACCGGGCGCAACGCCGACGTCCTGGGCGGCAGCGAGGTCGAAGCCGGCTACCGCGGCGTCCAGGCGCACGTCCAGACCCTCGAATCCCACCTCGACTCGACGCTCATCTTCCACGGCCCCTTCTCGGCGTTCGAGAACGACGCCATCCGGCCCGTCGACCCGAACTCGCTGGCCGACGACACCGAACTCGCGCTGCGCATCCGCCGCGCGGAGGGTCGGGACGGCGGCCGCGTCGTGTTCGACCCCGACGTGCGGTACAAGGAGGCCGCCCACTCCGGGTTCGCGAAGCGCCGCCAGCAGAAGGACCGCCGCGGGATGGGGCTGATACGGCTGCTCGTCCAGCACCGCGACGCGCTCGGCCGGCACGGGGCGTACGGCCGGGTCGTGCTGCCGTTCAACTGGTGGTTCATGGTCGTCTCGCCGTGGCTGGTGGCGCTCGACGTCCTGCTCGTCTCGGCCGCGGCGGCGGCCGTGGCGGGGCCGGCGGGGCTGGCCGCGCCGGCGGCCCTCGCGGGGTTCGTCTGGCTCGGCCAGCGCGACGCGCTCGGTCCGCTGCAGGCGCTGTACGCCGTCTTCGATACGCAGGTGTCGCTGCTGCGGGCGTCGATAGCGCTGCTCCGCGGGCGGGGCGACGGGACGTGGGAGGTCGACGAGGAGCTACGCGAGGCGTACGAGTGAGTGACGGTCGGCCGCCGACCCCCGTCAGGACAGCTGTGACTCCAGCCACGGGACCTGCGCGACGGCCGCGTCGAACAACTTCGTCGCCAGCCCGCGGACCTGGCTGCTGACGGCGAACAGCACCGCCCCGTAGACGGCCGCGCCGACGCCCACGACGACCACGAGGTACGGCCACGACCGGATGGAGACTGCCTGGGCCGCGCCGTAGACGACGGCGAACATCACCAGCCCCGCCGCCGCCTGCTCGACCACGGGCCGGGGCAGCAGGTCCACGCCGGGTAGCTCCCCACGGACGACCGTCGACGCCAGCGCGTAGCGCAGCACCTCCGCCCCGAGCGTCGCCACGACGACACCCACCGCGCCGACGACGGTCACGAGCGCGTAGCCCGCGACGACGTTGAGCGCGAGCGTCGTGCCGGATATCTTGAGGTTCACGTCCGGGCGGTCCAGTCCGTCGATGGCGCGCTGGAGCGGATTGGACTGGGTCCGGACGACGCGGAACGCCGCCAGGCCGACGAGCAGCGTCGTCGCGTCGGCGTACTGGCCGCTGTAGAGGGTCACCACGAGCGGCCGGGGTATCGCGAGCGCGCCGAAGAAGATGGGGATGGCGAGCACGCTCGCGAACGCCAGCGTGTTCGTCACGTCGTCGACGACGGCCTCGCCCTGGCTGCGGAGGTTGCTCACCTTCGGCATCAGCGCCGACCCGGCGATGGTCGCCACGAACATCGCCGGGACGGTCAGCTTCAGCGCGACCTGGTAGTCGCCCACGGCGGCGGGGCCGAGCAGCAGTCCCAGCAGGAGGCTGTCGTAGCGGTCGAACACCTTGCTCACCATCGACTTCGGGATGCTGTGCCGGGCGAACGCCCACAGCGACCGCACCTCCGCCGGACCGGGGATGGCCGGCCGCGTCGCGAGCGTGTAGTAGGTGACCGGGAGCGTCAGGGCGGTCGCGCCGCCGAGGCCGAGTGCCATCCCCGCGGCCCCGAACTCCAGCAGGACGAACGCTAGCTGGAGGGGCAGCGTCAGCACCGACCGGAAGGTGTCCGTCCAGACCTGCCGGCCGACCAGCCCCTTCGCCGCGACCATGTTCTGGAAGGGGTAGAAGAAGACGATGGGCGCAAAGAGGACGAGCAGCAGCGGCGCGGCGTAATCGAGGCCCGTGTACGACGCGAGCCACCCGCGGGCCGCGTACGCGCCCGCGGCGACGACGGCCAGCATTCCGAGGTTGAACAGCGTCTGGGCTCCGACCACGGCCTCGCGGGGGAAGTCGCCCTCGGAGAAGCGCTTCTTCGACGCGCTGGCCCACCCGCCGACGACGGGCTTGTCGACGATGTCGACGACCGAGAGGAGGAGGTAGAAGCCGCCGAAGCCGACCGGGCCGAGGATGTTGGCGAAGACGATGGTGCCGGCGAACCCGAGGACGGCCTGGACGAGCTTTGCGACCAGGCCCTTCGAGACCTCGATGCCGAGGTCCATCTCGCCGGCGTCGCTCGTCGGCGGCTCGGTCGCCCGGTCGGCGGAATCACCCATGGCGCTGTCCTCCTGACGTGGCCGCTCCCGGAGTGGTCACTCGATGTACCCGAGCTCGCGGAGCTGCTCCTCCGGGAGGTCGAGGTCGGTCTCGGAGCGCTCGTACTTCCGGACGTGTGGGTCGATGTGGTCCTCGACCCACTCCTTGACGTCGAAGACGCTCTCCGGCCGGGAGTCGAGGGTGCTCGCCGAGAACGCCCGCCACGAGTGGTGGCGGAGCTCGTAGTCCACCTCGAGCCACGAAGTGTTCATCCCGTGGTCGCTCAGTAACAGTAGCTCGTCGTCGTCGTCCATCGCCTCGCGGACTTCCTCGACGTACCGCGCGGCCTTCTCGTAGAACGTCCGGTAGTGCTCCTCGTTGGTCCCGTAGGCGTGCCCCGAGGCGTCGAGGACGTGGAGGTGCGAGGCCACGAGTACGGCGTTGTGGTCGAGCATCTCCCGCACCCAGCCGAACTTCCCGGCGGCGATGCCCCACAGCTCCCGGTCGAACTCCTCCTGGGGGTGGCCCTTCTCGACGGTGTGGTTGATGTGTCGCCACACCTTCCGGACCTCGTTGCTGTTGACCGTCCCGGGCCAGTTGTGGACGTACCGGCCCTCGCCGTCGAGGAACGTCGGCTCGTCGGTCTCGGCTATCTCCCAGTCCGCGCCCGTCGCGGCCCGTATCATCCGGCCGATGCGCGCGCGTGTGTGCATCGAGATGTAGGGACCGACGAGCCGCGACGCCACCTCGACGACGGCGTTGTCCCACTCGCTCTCGCCGCCGTGGGTGATGCCGTGGTCGCGGGGGTGCAGCCCCGTCGCGACGCTCGGCCACACCTCGCCCGTGTGCGGGATGGGGTTCTGGTGGGCGAACGTCTCCATCTCGCCGTGGGTGTCGAGGCGGAAGGTGTCGATATCGTAGTGTTCGACCTGCGCTGCGTCCAGTGCGTCGAGTCCGAGTACGACCAGTGTCATGGTTCGGTGAGCCCCGCTGTCGTGGTTCGGTGTGCGCTCGCGGCGTCCGCCGGCGAGCCCCGCGGTCGTCGGTGGCGGTGGTCGGGTCCCGTCATTCGATGTACCCAAGGTCGCGGAGGTGCTCGGTCGGCGTGTCGAAACTGCCTCCGTCCCACGCGTCGCCGAGGGGCTCGGCCGCGGGGGCGTGGGCCTCCAGCCACGCCCGCACGTCCGCGACGTGGGCCGGCAGGTCGCCAGCGGCCGTCGTCGCGAACAGCCCCTCGAAGCTGTGGTGGCCCGGCTCGTCGTCGTCGGTCACCGCCGTCTGCATCCCGTGGTCGGAGCAGACGACGAGGTCCGTGACGGCGTCGTGGTTCCGGACCAGCCCCGCGAGGCGGTCGACCTGCTCGTAGGCGGTCCGGAGCTTCTCGGGCTGGCGGGCCCACGCGTGGCCCGCGTGGTCGAGGACGTGAGCGTGGACGCCGACGATGGGCAGCCCCGCCTGGGCCATGGCCGCCAGCCAGCCCACCTCCTGGCCCGTGAACGCTAGCTGTCGCCGGAGGAAGGCCCGGTCGTCGATGGCCCCGTCGTGGAACTGCTCCAGCCAGTACTCGGCCCGCTTCCAGTTGCGGGTCGGCGTCAGGCCCGGCCAGTTGTACACCGCGCCGTCGGCGAAGACGTGGTCCGCGGCGGACCCCTCGCTGCCGTGGTCTCCGTCGCCGGTATCGCCGTCGCTTCCGGTCGGCCCGAACATCGCGTCGCCCGGCCGCCCGACCCGGAGGTACCGGCCGACGGTCGCCCGCCACGACTGGGGAACTACGCGCTTGCCGAGGTTATCGGCGACCGCGAGCAGCCCGGACCAGTCCGCGCCCCGCTTGCCCCCCGTCTCGCCGCCCTCGCCGGGCATCCGGCCCGTCGCTATCGTCGGCCAGACCTCCGCGGTCAGCGGCGTGTCCCGCGAGTGGGCGAACGTCTCTAGGCCGCCGTGGGCGTCGAGCAGCAGGTGCTCGCAGTCCCACCGCTCGGCGAGCCGCGGGTCCGCCGCGTCGAGGCCGAGCACTGCTAGGGTCATTCGAGGTACCCGAGGTCCGCGAGGCGCTCCTGGACGTCGCCATCGGCGGTCCGGCCCGGCTCCTCGTCGTCGAACCGGAGGCTCCGGAGCGTCGAGAGGCGCTCGTCGAGTTGTGCTTCCAGCGCGTCGGGGTGGTCGCCCCACCGGTCGTCCTGCTCGTAGGGGTCGTCGGGCCGGTAGTACGCTTCGCGACCCTCGTCGGGGTGGGAAAGCAGCTTCCACTCCGGGCCGACGACCGCGACCATCCACTCCTGCTCGCCGACGCGGTTCTGGACGACCACGTGGTCGTGGGTCCGCCCGTCGAGCAGCGAGGGCCGGCCGCCCGGCCGCTCGTCGCTACCGGCGACGTCGAGTATCGTGCTCGACAGGTCCAGCAAGGTGTTCGGTCCCGGGATGCGGATGGTCCCTCCGTCCCCGGTGGCTGGCCTGCCGACCTGTCGGTCGCGGCCGTCGGACCCGGCGTCGCCGATTCCGTCGGCGTCGTCGACCAGATCCGCCCCGTCGACGTTGGCCATCACCAGCGGGACCCGGGTGACCGTGTCGTACATCAGCGGCCGGTGGCCGTACGGCCGGGGGACGTGCTCGCCGAGCTCGTCGCCGTGGTCGCTGTGAACTATCAGCGGCGCATCGCCGTAGCCCTCGGCCTCGAGCTTGCCGACGAGCCGCTCGAGGAAGGCGTCGGCGTACCGGATGGTGTTGTCGTAGGCGTTCACGACGCCCTGCCGGCGCTCGCCGGCCAGCTTCGGGTAGCGGCGCATCACGTAGTTCCACGCGTAGACCCGCCGGAGCCCCGGCTGGGGCCACTCGTGGTGCTCGGACGGCGCGTAGTACGGGTGGTGGGTGTCGATGAGCAGGACCCAGAGGAAGAAGGGCTCGGGAGCCTCCTCGACGAAGGCCGCCACGTCGTCCCACATCGCCTCCCAGCGGGCGGGCGGCTTGCCCTGGAGCATCTTCTTTCCGTGGACGGCGAAGTTGGCGAGGTCCACCTTCTGGAGCGCGTCGAACAGCGTCGTCTTCCAGCCGGCGTCGCCGCCCTTCTCCTCGGTCCACATGTGGTCCTCGTAGACGTCCCAGCCGCGGTCCCAGCCGAAGTGGTGGCTCATCAGGGCGTTGAAGTGGAACGCCCCGGTGTGGTAGCCGAGTTCGGAGAGCCGCTCGGACAGCAGCGTCCGGTCGGCGTTGGCCGCCGCCCAGTGGTCCGGCTCGGGCCGGGTCTGGATGCCCGTCGCGTGCTCGCCGGTGAACGTCCCCGTGAAGCTGGTCGGGGTCCCGACGCCGGGGACCTGCGTGTCCTCGACGACCAGCCCCTCGGACGCCAACTCGGAGAGGAACGGGGCCGTCCCGCGGTCGTAGCCGTGGAAGTCGACGTGGTCGGCCCGGACGCTGTCCCACGACACCAGCACGACGTTCGGTCGGTCGCTCATCGTACCACAACCTCGACCTGGCGCAGACACCGCACCACGTCGTAGCGCGTGCACAAGAGCGCGAGCGCCTCGGGCATCAGTCTTCCGGGACCGACCGGGTCGCCGGAGACGGAGACGACCTCCCAGTCGTCGGCGTGGTCGGGGTGGTGCGGCCACCGGTAGGAGGGGACGGCGTAGTGGGTCACGTCCCAGCCGGTCCGCGTGGGCAGGCGGACCGTCATCTCCCCGCCCGGTTCGAGGACCCGCCGGCACTCCGAGAGGAACGGCACCCGACGGCGGGGGTCGACGTGCTCTAGGACGTTGTCCACGAGTATCTCCTCGAAGCGGTCGTCGGGCCACGGCCACGGCGTCTCCTCCAGGTCGCGGACCTCGTCGGGGTCGTCGCTCCCGTCGATGTCGACGTTGTGCCAGCCCTCGCGGTAGTCGCCGCCCGAGCCGAGGTTGAGCTTCGACGCCTCGACGGTCGCTGTCTCTGTCATAGCTGTTTCATCCCTCCGTCATAGTTGCTCTACGAGCGTCTCGTACTGGTGGACGAAGCTGTCCAGGCCGGTCTCCTCGTCGAACTGGCTGCCCGCGCGGCGCGCCCGTGCCGATAGGGCGGCCCGGCGGTCCTCGTCCAGCGAGAAGTACCAGTCGATGGCTGCCGCGAGCGACGCGGCGTCGGGCTCGGCGACGAGACGCGCGCTGACCGGCCGCACGGTCGTCGCCGTCCCGACGACCGAGGTGGTGACGACCGGCAGCCCCGCGCGAAGACCCTCCAGGGTGGCCACCGGGAACGCGCCGGCCCGCGCCGGGAACACGAGCAGGGCGCTGGAGCGGAAGCGCTCCAGTAGCTCCGCCTCGTCAACGAAACCGTGGGCCACGTAGCCGTCCCCCTCCGGAATCGCCTTCGTGTCCGCGCCCACGAAGTGGACCGTCGCGTCTGCGTCGACCCGGTCGAGCGCGTCGACCAGGAGGTCCTGGCCGTTTTTCGGCCGGTACTTGCCCAGACAGAGGACCTCGGTCCCGGCGAGGTCCGGCTCGACCTCGCCGAGCGCGTCGTATCGCTCGGCGTGGACGAACGGGTGCGCGACCCGGGCGGGGCCGCCGTAGCGCTCCGCGATGGCCGCGATGCGGTCGCTGACGGCGATGGTGCCGTCCACGAACCGCAACGCGGCGCGGTGGGCGAGTCGGGACTTCCGGTCCCGGAACGGCAGCGGGTCGACCGCGTCGTGGTAGGTGGCGTCCGCGCCGAGGGCGACGAGGCGGCCGGCCCGACCGGCCAGCTTGGCGACCACGCCCTCCAGCAGCGGGACGCCGCCCTCGAGGACGACCGTCCGGTCGCCGAAGTCCCGCGAGCGCGCGCCCCGGACGCGGTCGGCGACGCCGCCGGTCCGGCACTGGACGAACTCCGCGCCGATGGCCTCGCCCATCTTCCGGTGGACGGGGTGGGGGTCGTAGTGGAGCATCACCGGCGGTTCGCTATCCGGATCAGCGCTTCCGTCGCTCACGTCAGCACCTCCCGCCGGATGGCCTCGTGGAAGCGCTCGGTCCCGTACTCCTCGGCCCGCGCCCGGATGGCGGCGCGGTCCCAGTCGGTCGCGAGCGCGCGCTCGACGCCGTCCGCCACGGCTTCGGGCTCCGGCGCGACGAGCACGCCCGTCTCGCCGTCGACCACCTGGTCGTTCGTGTTCGGCTCGTCGACGCCGACCACGGGCGCGCCTGCGGCCATGTACTCGACGGGCGTGATGCCGAAGTCCTCGCGACGCGCGAGGAAGAGGCCGGCGGCCGCGCGCTCGACGCGGTCTACGAGGTCCGCGTCGTCCACGAAGCCGTGGACGTGGACGTTCGCGGGCGCGTCGCTCGCCAGCGACGACCGCTGCGGCCCGTCGCCGAGCAGGTGGAGCTGTGGGACCGGCCCCTCCCCGTCGGCCCGCCGCTCGGCGAGCAGCCGGAAGGCGTCGACGGCCACCGCCGGTCGCTTCCGCTCCTCGAGGCGGCCGACCATGACCACCTCGTCGGGCGTGCGCTCGCGGTCGGGCGCGAAGCGCTCGACGTCTACCGGCGGGTGGACGACGGTCGCGTCGCGGGCGTACTGGGCTTCGATGCGGTCCGCCGTGAGCGCGCTGTTGGCCAGCAGCGTCGGAACCGACCACGTCTCGATTCGGTCGAGCGTCTTCAGCACGTACCGGAACAGCCCCCCCTCGTACCAGAGCGACGACAGCGGCGGGTGGTGGGTGTAGTGGACCACCCGCTGGTCGTCGTACGCCTGGTAGAACTTCGCCGCGGGGCCGCTGGACAGCACCACGTCGTACGCCGAGAGGTCGAGGTGCAGCAGCTTCCACGTGACCTGGAGGTCCTTGACGAACCACTTGCGCTTTCGCTTCGTCAGCACGTCCACGTCGTTCGGAGCGCGCTCCGCCCACCACTCGCGGTCCACGCCGGAGAAGCCGACCACGAGGTCCGCGTCCAGCGCGCGGGCGGCTTCGAGCGCCACCGCGACGCCGCCGCCCGGGTGGATGGAGCCGTCGTGCAGCACGACCGTCTCTGTGCTGGCCATCCTGGTCCACCTTCACTTGTACCCCAGCGCTTCGAGGTCCCTGTCGAGGGCGTCGCTCCGGGTCAACCCCGAGTCCACGTCGAAGCGGTCCAGCGCGGTCCGGAGCGAGCGGTCGCCCGAGCCGCCGTCGTCGGCGGTCACGAGGCCGCTCTCGTCCATCGCCGCCCGCTGCTCGCCGTAGCTGGCGAACGCCACCTCCCGGCCGAGGTCGCCCGCCCCGTGGGACTCGCCGCGGAGGACGGTCGGCACGTCCACCAGCGAGACGACGTCGCCAGGGTCGGCAGCGACGTTCCGCGTGGCGAACGGGACGCGGAGCAGCTCCTCGCGGAGCACGCCGGGGTGGCCCCAGTGGCCGTCCTCGCCGAGTAGCTCGCCGTGGTCCGCGCAGAAGACGACGCGCACGTCGTCGTCCAGCGCGTCCCAGAGCGGCCCGAGCATGGCGTCAAGCTCCTCCACCTCGCGCCGATACAGCTCCCGGAGCAGGTCGGCCTCCTCGTCGTCGACCCGGCCGGACAGCGCCCGCCGGGTGAGGTTCTGGCCCCGCACCCGCGACACCGGCCCGTCCTCGGGCTCGTAGGGGTGGTGGGGCTCCATGAAGTGCAGCCAGCCGAACCAGTCCTCGTCGGCTTCGCCCTCGGCGTCGTCTCCGCGGCCGCCGCGAGCGGCCGCGCCGTCGCCATCCACGTAGTCGAGAAACGCCGCGACCACGTCGTCGCCGGGCCGGAACGTCCGTCCGGGCTCGACGACCGTGGCCTTGAGCCGCTGGAGGGCGTTGAATCCGGCTGCGGCGACGGCGTAGGCCGTCGAGCCCATGTCGATGGCCGCCGACAGGCGCTCGCGGAGGCCCTCGCCGCCGGCGCGGGGGGACTCGAAGTCGTCGAAGCCGTCGTCGTAGCCGTAGCCCGGCGACAGCAGGTGGTTCGTGGTGATGCCCACCCGGTAGCCCGGCAGGTGCGGGACAACGCTGGTCCCCGCCGGGAGGCCGGAGGTGACCGCGTACTCCCCGCCGACGATGGCGGGGAAGCTCCCGAGCGTCGACGGGAAGGTGGCGTAGGCGTGCTCGTGGCCCGTCCCGAGGTAGTCGACTGTCCGCGACATGTGACGGTAGTGGTCCTTCCGCAGCGAGTCGACGGTCACGAGCAGGGTCCGGGTCATGGCTGGCGGCGGGGTGGGTCTCTCGTCGGTCGAAAGCAGTCGCCGGTGCCTACATAAACCCACCTCTTTGGTACTCCGACGGCCCGCGAACGGCGGCCGTCCACCCGTGCCGATTTCTGGCCGCCCATTTAGATTCATCTGTTTTCAATAGAATTTTTCTGATTAACCGCGCGAAAATCGCCGATTCGTGCTCGACACGCGCGCGTACCGAAAGGTCGACGGGCCCGAGACGCAAGGCTTATACTCGTTTTCCCAGTCCCAACGTGCAATGAGTACGCGTCGCGAGCGAGTCGAGCAAGCAGCGGAGTCGGCCGACCCGGTCGTCGAACTCTTAGAGGAGTGGTACCAGGTGCCGGCGCTGGCCCTCCTCATGGGGTTCATGTTCTGGGTCCGGATGCTGCCGTACGACCGGTTCGTCAGCAGCGACGACGTCCTCTTCTCCGGCAACGACGCCTGGTACCACCTCCGGGAGGTCCAGTACGTCGTCCGCAACTGGCCGTCGACCATGCCGTTCGACCCGTGGACGTTCTTCCCCTTCGGGACGAGCGGCGGCGCGTTCGGCACGCTCTTCGACCAGCTAGTCGGCACGGCCGCGCTGATAGTCGGGCTCGGCGACCCGTCCCAGCGCACGGTCGCGCTCACGCTGCTGGTCGCGCCCGCCGTGTTCGGAACCCTCGTCGCGCTGCCGACCTACTACGTCGGCAAGCGCATCCGGGGTCGGTTCGCGGGCGTCTTCGCGGTCCTCACGCTGGCGCTGTTCCCCGGGCTCTTCCTGAATCGGAGCGTCGTGGGGGCCGCCGACCACAACATCGCGGAGCCGTTCTTCCAGGCCACCGCGGTGCTCGCGATGATGGTCGCGCTGACGGTGGCCGAGCGCGAGAAGCCCGTCTTCGAGCTACTGCTCGACCGGGACTGGGCCGGCCTGCGGGCCCCCGTCGGCTGGAGCGCCATCGCGGGCTTCGCGCTCGCGATGTACGTGTGGGTCTGGCCGCCCGCGACGCTGCTGATCGGCATCCTCGGGGTCTTCTTCACCATCGTCCTCG
Source organism: uncultured Halobacteriales archaeon (assembly GCA_964586205.1). Taxonomy (GTDB): domain Archaea; phylum Halobacteriota; class Halobacteria; order Halobacteriales; family CAZPIG01; genus CAZPIG01. Next base: position 14,348 of record CAZPIG010000026.1, read on the forward strand.
TCGACGACTACCGCCGCGGGCAGAGCCCCGAGCACCTCGCGTTCGTCGGCGCGACGGCGATGGCGGTCGGCGGCGTGCTGATGCTGGTCCCGCTGCAGGCGATCGACCCGCGGCCGGCGCGGTTCACCGTCCTCCAGCCGGCGCTCTCGCTGGCCGTCGCGGCCGGCTGCGTGTTCCTCGCGTGGCTGGCGCGGGAGTGGGACAGCCGGGACGTCTCCCCCGACCTCTACCCGCTGACGGTCGGCGCGCTCCTCGTCGCCGGCGTCGGCGTCTTCCGCGTGGCGTTCCCGAGCCTCTTCCAGCTCATCCGGAACAACGTCGAGCGCATCCTCCTGTTCGGCCAGAGCGCCGGCACCCGGACGATCGCCGAGGCCCAGGCAGTTCCCCTCGACGACCTCGTCCCGTTCGTCCAGAACCAGTACGGGTGGGCGTTCTTCCTCGCCATCCTCGGCGCGCTGGTGCTGATGCTGCGGTGGTACGCGGAGGACGAGCGCCCCGCCCAGGAGGTGCTGCTCGTCGTGTGGGCCGCGTTCATCACCGCGGCGGCGTTCACCCAGATCCGCTTCAACTACTACCTCGCCGTGCCCGTCGCCATCCTGACGGGCGTGGTGATGGGCGAGGTCGTCGGTCTGCTGGGCATCCCCGACGTCGAGTCGCCGCTGTCCGGCATCGAGAGCTACCAGGTCATGGTCGTGCTCGCGGTGGTCCTGCTGGTCGTCACGCCGCTCGCGCCGCCGATGTCGAACAACACGGTCGTCGCGACGAGCACGGCCAACAACACCGGCCCGGGCGGCTTCACCGGCTGGGACGGCGCGCTCCAGTGGATGCGCACCAACACCCCCGAGGAGGGCACCTACGGCGGGGCCGAAAACCGGATGGCGTACCACGGCACCTTCCGGGCCGGCGACGGCGACTTCGACTACCCGCCGGGGAGCTACGGCGTCATGTCGTGGTGGGACTACGGTCACTGGATAACGGTCAGGGGCGAGCGCATCCCCAACGCGAACCCGTTCCAGCAGGGGGCCGTCGAGGCGGCGAACTTCCTGCTCGCCCCGAACGAGACGGCCGCCGAGGAGCGCATCAGCCGGCTGAGCGACGACGGCGCGGAGACGCGGTACGTGATGGTCGATTGGCAGATGGCCTACGCCGGGTCGAAGTTCGGCGCTCCCACCGTGTTCTACGACGAGGAGAACGTCACCACCGACCAGTTCTACGACCCCATCTACCAGGTCCAGCAGGGCGGCGGGGCGCAGCCGGTCCTCTACCTCCACGAGCAGCGCTACTACGAGAGCATGATGGTCCGCCTGTACCGGTTCCACGGTAGCTCGGTGCCGGCGTCGAACGTGGTCGTCAACTACGACCTCCAGCAGTTCCGCAACCAGAACACCGGCGAGACCTTCGACGCGAAGGTGCTCCCGTCCGAGGACCGCATCCTGCGGCAGTTCCGGTCCCGCGAGGCGGCCGAGCGGTTCGTCCAGAACGACACCTCCGCCACCATCGGCGGCTACCGCGCCAACCCGCCCGAGCGCGTCGAGGCCCTCGAGCACTACCGGCTGGTGGCCGTCAGCGACCGCGAGATGCCCGGCAGGGTTCGGGGGACGTTCCGGCTGGCACCGGCGTGGACCAAGGTCTTCGAGCGGGTCGACGGAGCGGAGGTCGAGGGCACCGGTCCGGCGAACACGAGCGTCACCGCCGAGGTCGAGATGGAGGTCCCCGGCACCGGGACGACGTTCAACTACACCCAGCGCGCCCGGACGGGGCCGGACGGCTCGTTCAGCATGACGCTGCCGTACTCGACGACCGGCTACGAGAACTGGGGCCCGGAGAACGGCTACACCAACGTGAGCGTCCGCTCCACCGGCCCGTACGACATCAGGACGGGCGCGCGCCTCGAGAACGGCACGGTGATATTCCACAACGCGACCGTGGACGTCAGCGAGGCCAAGGTCATCGGCGAGGACCAGGAGCCGCTGACGGTCGAGCTGACGGAGCGGGAGCTCGACTTCGGGTTCGGCAACCAGACGGGCAACGCGACCGGCAACGCGACCGGCAACAGCTCCGTCTCGTCCCCGTCCGTGGTGCCGGCGGGCGACGAGGTGGGGAGTGACGCCCCGGGCGGCGACGCGCCGGGGCCACCGGCTGACAGCGGGGTGTCCGCGCCGCCGGCCAGTCGCGAGATCCCCGCGCCGCCGGCCGCCCGGACGGCGGCCGTCCCGTCCGTCGCCCGCGCACCGACGGGGCAGCCCTGAGGCCAGCCAGCGATGGCTGCCGACGCCGATGCCCAAGCTGACGCGACCGGAACCGCGGAGACCACCCGCCTCCCCGGCTGGGTCGTCGTCTACCTGAAGGGCGTGGCGATGGGGCTCGCCGACAGCGTGCCCGGCGTCTCCGGCGGGACCATCGCGCTCGTGACCGGCATCTACGAGCGGCTGGTGACCGCCATCGCGTCGGCGGACCCGCGCATCGTTACGCACGCCCTGCGGCCCCACGACGGCGCGGAGCGGGCCGCCCTCCTCGACGGCCTCCACGAGATGGACCTGCCCTTCCTCCTCGTGCTCGGGACCGGCATCGGCTCCGCGGTCGTCGTGGCCTCCCAGGGCCTGGCCGTCGCCCTGGAGACCCACACGGGCCTCACCTACGCCTTCTTCTTCGGCCTCATCGCCGCGTCCGCCGCCGTTCTGTCCGGCGAGGTATCGCTGGCGACGCCCCGGCGGGCGACCCTGGCCGCGGTCGGCGTCCTCGCCGCCGCCGTCCTGACCGGCGAGACGGCCGCGAGCGCGCCGCACACCGCGCCCGTGCTGTTCGTCACCGGCGCTATCGCCATCACCGCCATGGTCCTGCCGGGCGTCTCGGGGGCGTTCCTACTCATCGTCCTCGGCCAGTACGAGTTCATGGTCGAGACCCTGGAGGCGTTCGTCGACGCCGTCGCGGGACTGGCGACCGGCGGCCGGCCCGCCGCCCTCGTCGACCCGGCGACGGTCGTCGTCGTCTTCGGCGCGGGCGCGGGCGTCGGCCTGCTCACCGTGGCCCACGCCATCCGGTGGGCGCTGGACCGCTACCGCGCCGCGACGCTGACGCTGCTCGTCAGCCTGATGGTCGGCGGCCTCCGGCTCCCGGCCCAGCGGGTCCTCGCCTCGGACCCGACCACCCCGGCCGCGGCCGCCGGCGTCGTCGCCGCCGCGACCGTCGGTGCCGGCGCTGTGCTGGCGCTAGACCGCTACACGGAGGACCTCGGATACACCTGAGCGAATCGGGCTGCTGGCGGCTGGAGTCCGATGCGCGACGGACTCCCCACTCCTACTCGTCGAGCGGGTCCGCCGGCGCGTCCCCGGCGAGGGCCGCGGCCAGCGCCCGCAGGCGCTCGCGGTCGTCCGCCGCCCGGAGCGGTAGCCGCGCCGTCCGGCAGGCAGCGCCGACACCGAGGGCCGCACAGACGGCGTCGGCGGTGGCCTCGGCCATCAGGCGGTGGGTCGTCAGCTTCCCGCCCACGATGGTCGTCAAGCCCCCCAGCCCGTCACGGTCGGCGTGGTCGAGCAGCGCGAAGTCCCGGGAGATGGCGCGCTCGTCGCCGCGCTCGCGCTCGTCGGGCGCGTAGAGCGGCCGGACGCCACGGTAGGTCGTGCGCGCCGGGGCCGCGGCCGCGGCGGGCAGCATGGCGGCACACTCCTCGCGGACCGTCTCGACCTCCCGCTCGTCGCCGCCGGGGTCGTCCGGGTCCGCGACGGGGACGCTCGTGGTGCCGAGGACGGCTCCGTCGCCCCGCGGGACGACGACGTCCCCGTCGGCGGGCGGCCGGCAGCGGTTCAGGACCGACGACAGCCCCGCCACGTCCACGTCGACCATGACGCCGCGCGTGGGCCGCATCGGCACGTCCACGCCGGCGAGCGCGGCGACGCGGCCGGCCCACGGGCCTGCGGCGTTGACGACGTGGTCGGCGGCGAGGACCTCCCGGCGGTCGTCGCGCTCGACGACGACGCCGGTCGCGCGGCCGCCCTCGACGCGGACATCGGTCACCGCGTGGTCCGTCAGGAGTCGCGCGCCGCGTGCCCGCGCGTCGGCCGCCGTCGCGGCCGTCAGCAGCGCCGGTCGGACGACGGCGTCGGGCACCCGGACGGCCCGCTCGACGTCGTCGGTCACGCCTGGCTCGCGCTCCAGGACGGTTTCGGCGTCCGCCGGCGTCGCCGGGACGCCGCAGTCCCGGCAGGCGGCCAGCTTCTCGTCTACGTACCCCGCGTCGTCGCCCGGCAGCGAGAGGAGGTAGCCGCCGGTCGGCTCGACGCACCGCCCGGCGATGCGCCGGAGGACGCGGTTCTCCTCGGCGCAGGCGCGGGCCCCGGCCGGGTCGGTGTCCGCGTAGCGCGCGCCGCTGTGAAGCAGCGCGTGCGACCGGCCGGTGGTGCCGGCGGCGAGGTCCTCGCGCTCGACGAGCGTCGCGTCGACGCCGCGGAGCGCGAGGTCGCGGACGACGCCGGCCCCGGTGGCCCCGCCGCCCACGACGACGACCCGTGTCACGGCGGCCACTCGGCGGGCCGCACACTTCTACGTGTCGGAGGCGGGGTGGACGTGGAGTATCAACGATAGCGGTGGCTATTTTCACAAACCACCATCGGGTGGGGCTGAAAGGGGCCGATCGCTCGACCCTCCCCCGACGACGCAAGCAGAGCGAGGCCCGACGGGCCTCGCAGGCCGTGCGGCGCGGGCGTGGCCG
>CAZPIG010000027.1:0-2646 GCA_964586205.1 uncultured Halobacteriales archaeon
CACGCGCGACCTCGCCGAGGCGTTCAACGCCTTCTACCGGGAGTGCCCGGTGCTCGACGCCGAGGACCCGACAGTCCGGGACGCCCGGCTGGCGGTGACCGCCGCCGCACGGACGACGGTGGCCAACGCGCTCTCCATCCTCGGCGTGGCGGCCCCCGAGCGGATGTAGCGCGACCGTCCTACTGGGCGGACGCGTATGCGGCGGTTCGCACGGAAACAGAGAGGGTGGCGAAGGCGTGGCTCAGCACTCCTCGATGTTCCGGGTCGTCGTATCCTCGCCCTCGACGGTCTGGAGGCGGGGTTCGCAGCCGCCGCCTCCGCCACCGCCGCCACCGCCGCCTCCGCCGCCGCCCGCGTCGGTCTGCGGCGGGAAGATGCGGTCGGGGACGCCGTGGTCCTCGATGTAGCTCGTGTGGGACTCGACGTTCCCGAGGAAGGCGTCGTCGGGGGTGCCGTCGGTCACGTCCACGTCGTGGTAGTTGTGGGGCAGCGGGTGGTCGCTGTCGGACCACGCCGCGTGCTCGCCGATAGCTCGCGCGCCCCAGCCATTGTGCCAGGTGTGATATAGCTCGAGGATACCGTCGTCGTAGTTGTGGTAGTTCCACACCTCGCCGTCGACGTACTCACAGGCCGCGTGGAACTTGTCGTGTATCTGGTCGTCGTCGACCGCCGCGCCCCAGAGACTCACCGACGAGATGGACGCGTCCCACGTCGAGCTCTCGTCGAGGTTCTTCAGGCACTCGAGGACGACGCGGCCGCCGAGCGAGTGCGCGCCGAGGTGGATGGGACCCGAGTGTGCGAAGTCGAGGTCGTCGAGGAAGTTCGCCATGTTCGTCGCCGACTGCCACGCGTGGTTCTCCGCGGTCGCGAAGTCCAGCGTCGACTGCGCCCAGCCGCCGACGTCGCCGTACCACATGAACCCGTAGAGGTCGACGTCCGACCCCCAGTAGGTGTCCACCTGGTGGCGGACGTGGCCGTCGACGTTTGCCATTGCCGTGTTCAGGTCGACGTTGTAGCCGTGGACGTAGACGAACGCCTCCCGGTCCGACCCGAACGTCGAGACGGAGTCGTGGGTGCCCGCCTCCTGGAGATGGTACCGCGAGGACCCCTCCGGGTCGAGGAACGGATCGGAGATCACCTCGTAGGTCTCCCTGTGCGATGCCGACGAAGTACCGCTCGCCGCTGCCGCGCCGACGACGCCGGCCGCCGCCGTGCGGACGAATGTGCGTCGTTTCATCTACAACTCCGACACGACAATGAGGAGTATCGGCCATAAAACTAATGAACGAATAGATTATATTCACTTTGGTTTTGTGGCCAACCGACGCACCGCGTCGGCCGACGGCGTAGCAGTCGGACGATGCTCCCGGTGCGGAGAGCGGGGAGACCCGCTCGGAAGCTACCACGCGGACGTCGCCGCCGTCGGCGCGCCCGCATCCGTCGAACCGTCCGTGGCTCAGCACTCCTCGATGTTCCGGGTCGTCGTGTCCTCGCTCTCAACTGTCTTTATCTGGGGGTCGCAGGTACCGCCACCGCCGCCTCCGCCGCCTCCACCGCCGCCACCGCCACCATCGCCCGTGTCGGACTGCGGCGGGAACACCAGGTCCGGGACACCCCGGTCGGGGTCGAGGTAGTTCACGTGGGACGCGGTGTTGCTGAACGTCGAGTCGTCCGGCGTGCTGTCGGTCACGTCCACGTCGTGGTAGTTGTACGGCAGCGGGTGGTCGCTGTCGGACCACGCCGCGTGCTCGCCGATGGCCCGTGCCAGATACTGGTTGTGGAGGGCGTGGTACAGTTCGAGGATACCGTCGTGGTAGTTGTGGTAGTTCCACACCTGCCCGTCGACGTGCTCGCAGGCCGCGTGGAACTTGTCGTGTATCTGGTCGTCGTCGACGGCCGCACCGACCATGCTCACCGTCTCGATGGACGCCGAGTACCAGTGGTCCACGATGTTCTTCAGCGCCTCGAGGACCACCCGTCCGCCCAGCGAGTGCGCGCCGAGGTGTATCTTTCCGCCGCCGGCGTTGGCGACCTGATTGTCGAGGACGTGCAGGAACTTCGCGAGGTTCGTCGCCGACTGCCACGCGTGGTTCTCACCCGTCTCGAAGTCCGCCGCCGAGAGCCCGCCGAACGCCCAGTCGTCGTGGCCGTTCCACGTGAAGCCGTAGAGGTCGACGCTGGTCGACCAGTAGGTGTCCACGAGGTCCCGCTTGGCGAAGATGTCGTTCGTCGCCGAGTCGAAGTCGATGTTGTAGCCGTGGACCCAGACGAGGCTGTCGCCGGACGCGGCGTACTCGCCGTCGGTGACGACGTCCTTCGTCACCGGGTCCCGCACCCAGAACTCGTCGTCGTGCTCGGGGTCCTCGTAGTTCTGCGGGATCGCCTGCCACGTCTGGCCGGTGCCCGCCGATGCACTCCCGCTCGCCACTGTCGCGCCGACGACGCCGGCCGCCGCCGCGCGGACGAATGTACGCCTTTTCATCTGCAAGACCTCCTACGCAATTCAAATCGACCGCCATAAAACTAATCAATGGCCAGATAGCAGATACTTCAACTTTGTGGCCATTCGGGTCGCGGGGCTCCACGATGACGGGTGTCGGTGGGCGGTCACGGGCGGCCGGCGCGCCCGCGCGGGCGACGGGTCGC
>CAZPIG010000027.1:2746-18838 GCA_964586205.1 uncultured Halobacteriales archaeon
CGGTCAGTCGGAGGCTGGGTCGCCGGTCAGTCGGAGGCTGGGTCGCCGGTCAGTCGGAGGCTGGGTCGCCGGTCAGTCCGACGCCGGGCGGTCCGCCCGCGAGGGCGGCGGGACCTGGCGCTCGGCGGTGCCGTCTATGGGCTCCGGCAGCACGCAACGGGCCGGCTCTCGGTTGACGTGGGCGTACTGGTCGGGGGCGTTGGCGAGGGGGTGAGCGGGGTTCTCGCCACCGTCGATGCGGGCCGCCCGGAGGTCCGCGAAGTCCCGGACGCGCGCGCGGATGCCGCGCCAGTGGTAGGCGACGCCCGGGGGCGTGGTGTACGGGCGCGGGGGGCGGCCGTCCGGCGAGCGGGCGGCCAGCACCGCGCCGTTGACGTCGCCGGCGAGCGCGTCGTGGTCGACGAGCACGCCCACGCGGGCGTCCTCGGGCGCGCGATGGGCGAGGGCGTCGAGCCCGAGGTGGAGCGCCCGGTACTCGGCGACGTTGTTGTCGGGCGGGGCATGGGGGACCGACAGCCGGACCACGCGCTCGCCGTCTCTGGTCTCGACGACGACGCCGAGCCCGCCCCCGCCGGGCCGGTAGGACCCGTCGGTCGCGAGGTAGTAGTCGCGGCGGTGGGTCTGGGGCGGGTGGGCGATGTGTGGGGTCGGGGCGTCGTCGAACAGCTCGCGCAGGCCCGGGCGGCCGTGTGCGGCCATCGGCGGGGCGTAGGGGGAGGACGTGGTTAAAGCTGCCGGCGGTGTGGGAAGGGGTGGCCTGGGAACCGGGAGGCGGTGGTCCGCGGGAGATGGTGGTCCAGAGGTGGAAGGTGGTGGTCCGGAGCCGAAGTGGGGGAGATGGGCCCGACGTGCGGTCGGAGACGGTTCGGGCGAGGGACTACCGGGAAGCCGGGGGAGGGGCTACCGGGAAGCCTCGGTCGATTCACCCACCGACGCCGCCGTCCCGGCGGTGGGGGTACCCCACCACGAGGGCGAGGGCGTTCAGGGCGACGAGGGCGACGACGAGGAGGGCGCGGCCGCCGGTCACGGGCCGCACCACCAGCAGCGGGACGTGGACGAGGGGGAGGGCGACGGCGGTCCAGAAGGCTACCGCGACCACCCAGCGGGTCGTCCGGGACCCGTCGTCGGAGGCGGTGCTCGTCGGGACGGCGGTCCGGTCGTGGCGTCGCGTGGAGGGCCGGGTCATGGGTCCTCGCCCTATCGACGGCCACGACCCCCACCACCTTATAGCGGTGCGAGCTTTGACACTATTTTGCGCCGTTTCACGCGCCCGCGGAGCGCCGGTCCGAGGCCGTCCGCAGCTCCGAGACGTTTCGTGCGGTCGCGAGACGTTTCATCGAGCCAGTACCGTCCGTCAGAGCGTCGCCGGAGCGTCCTCGGAGCGAGGCCCCCGAACCCGGACGACCGGCGAAGACGATTCGAGCGACAGTCGAGGACGACCCGAGTGACAGTCGAGGACGGCGAGTGCGACCCACCAGGACGAGCCGAAGGCGGTCACGAGGGCGACGCGGCTATGGTTCTGGGCGCGCTACTGGGGACGGGTACCGATGGCGGGGACGCGGAGGAACAGTTGACCGACGCGAGGGGGAAACTGGATGATTGGACGAGAGGGGCCGACGGGCGAATGCAGGAGAGCCTATGACCGGACGCGAGGGGAACGGATGACCGGCGCGATGAGAGCCCACGACGGGGCGCGAAGGGAACGAACGACCGAGCGCGAGGGAAACGGATGACCGAGGGCGAGGGAAACGGATGACCCAGCGAGAAGGGGGCTGGTGGCCGCGGGGGCGGGTACGCTGGGAGCCGCCCGGGCGGACGCTGCTGGAGGAGGTGCTGCTCGTGGTCGCGGTCGTGCTGTCGCTGGTGGTGGGGGTCCTCGCCGCCGTCGTCGCCGTGCTCGCGGCGAGCGTCGTCGCCCAGTCGCTCCGCGGCCCCGACGCGGTGACGGGAGTGGGGCTACAGCTGGTGGTGTGGGGACTGCTCGTCGTCCTCGTGCTCTCGCTGCCGTTCGTGCTCGTCGCCGCTGTCGTCGCGCTGAGCGAGTACGGGGAGACCCGCTCCGCGCGCCGCCGGCTCCGCCGGACGGCGCGGCCGCCCGTCGCCGGGGTGAGGGACGAGCAGTCCGGCGGCGGAGTGGCAGGTGAGCGGACCGCCGACGAAGCGACGGCCGACCGAACGACGACGCCGGACGACCGGCCCACGACCGCGGACTCCGGCGGGGAGCTCGACCGTCGGGACGATGACCACGAAAAGCGGTGACGACCATGAGGAGCGGTGACGACCACGAAAAGCGATGACGACCTCGGTCCCGAGCCCCGCGACCGCGCAGCGGTAGCGTTTTGGCCCGTCCCTCCCCACGGCCGGCCATGAAGGCCGTCCAGTTCGGCGAGCACGGCGGGCGGGACGTCGTCGAGTACGGCGAGCATCCGGACCCCGAGCCCGGGGCCGACGAGGTGCTGGTCGACGTGAAGGCGGGGGCGCTGAACCACCTCGACCTCTGGACCCGGCGCGGGCTGCCCGGCATCGACCTCGAGATGCCCCACGTCCCCGGCAGCGACGCGGCGGGCGTCGTGGAGGCCGTCGGCGACGGCGTGACCCGCTTCTCGGTCGGCGACCGCGTCGCCGTCACCGCGGGCGTCTCCTGCGGCGACTGCGAGTTCTGCCGCCACGGCGAGGAGTCGATGTGCGTCGACTTCCACATCATCGGCGAGCACGTCCCGGGCGTCCACGCGGAGCAAGCGGCGGTCCCCGAGGACAACCTCGTGGCCGTCCCCGAGGGCGTCGACTGGGAGACGGCCGCTGCGGCCCCCCTCGTCTTCCAGACCGCGTGGCGGATGCTGCTCACCCGCGGCGACCTCGGTCCCGGCGAGTCCGTGCTCGTCCTCGGGGCCAGCGGCGGCGTCGGCCACGCGGCGGTCCAGATAGCGAAGCACGCCGGCGCGACCGTCTACGCGACCGCCAGCAGCGAGGCCAAGCTGGAGCACGCCCGCGAACTGGGCGCGGACCACGCCATCGACTACGAGGCCGAGGACTTCGCCGACCGCGTCCGCGACCTGACGGACTACCGGGGCGTCGACATGGTGGTCGACCACGTCGGCGCGGCGACGTGGCGGGACTCGCTCGCCAGCCTCGCGAAGGGCGGCCGGCTGGTGACCTGCGGCGCGACCACGGGCGGCAACCCCGAGACCGACGTCAACCGCATCTTCTGGAACCAGCTCTCGGTCGTCGGTTCGACCATGGCCACGCCCGGGGAGGTGGACGACGTTCTCGAGCTCGTCTGGGACGGGACCTTCGAGCCCGCCATCCGGGACGTGCTGCCGATGAGCGAGACGGCCCGGGCGCACGAGCTGCTCGAGGACCGCGAGGGCTTCGGGAAGGTCGTGGTCGTGCCCGACAGCGAGCTAGACTGAGATGGCGGATTCCGCTGCTGATGGAGCGGCCTTCGACTGGCGCGGCTGGCTGCTGGTCGCCGTCGTCGTGCTCTCGTTCGTGGTGGTTCCCGTCGTCATCGTCCTGCGGCCGCCACAGATACCGTTCGAGGCGGCGTTCCTCGCGCTCCCGATGGTGCCGGCGGTGCTGCTCGGCGCGACGGCGGTGTGGGTGGCGGTGCGGGGGCGGAGTGGATGAATCGGGAGGAGGTGTGTTCCTGGAGGCTGTGGCGGTGGTGTATGGTGCGGTTCTCTGACTACTTGGCGCTCGGAAGCCCCCGGACGCTCGACCCTCCGCGGCGCTCACGGCTTCGCCGTTCGCGCGCCGCGACGCTCCTTCGGTCGCGTCGCGCGCTCGCTGCGGTCCTCGTTCGCTCCCACAGGTCGCTCACTGCGGTCCTTGCGTCGCCGGGGAGGGGTCGAGCGCCCGGCCCCTTCCGGAGTCCCGCCCGGTGGTGGGACGACGAACTGGCTATCGCAGAGCCAAAGCCAGATTGCAGATACTGTCCCCACCTATCCCTCGACCTGCACCGCCAATTCCTCGAACCCCTCGCCGGTCCACTCCCACGCACCGAGTTCGGGCTCCTCACTTTTCAGAGAGACGATGGCGTAGACGTACCCCGGCCACGTCGCCCGCGCCTCGTCCGTGGGGCTCGGACCGGGCGGGCCGGCCGGATGGGAGTGGTAGAAGCCGACGAGGTCCCGCCCGGCGTCCTCGACGGCGTCGATGGCCGCTAGCTGCTCCTCGGGAGCCATCCGGTACTCGGTGCGCGGGTGGTCGGCGACGTTCGGGACGGCGTGGACGGCCGTGACGTGGCGGTCTTCGGAGGAATCTTCGCACTCGTCCGAGGACTCAGTGCGCTCGTCCCGACCGGCCAGCACGCCGCACACCTCGTTCGGTCGCCCGGCCTCGGCCTGGGCGACCATCGACTCGAACGCGGAGCGGGCGACCTGGAGCACGGGCGTGCGCTACGGTCCGTCCCGATAAATTCCCTTGCTATCCGGAGCGCGCGGTGCCGTCGTGGCCGGCCACCCCCTCCCTTTTACCCTCGTCCGCCCCACTCCGAACCAATGACCCTCGCGGACTACCGCTCGGAGTTCCCCACCATCACCGAGGCCGACCGCGTGCCGCTGAACAACTGCTCGGCCGGGCCCATCCCCCAGCGGGGCATCGACGCCCGCCGGGAGTGCGAGCGCGTCTGGACGACCCACGGCAACCCCTGGGAGGCGTGGCTGGAGCGGGTGAACGAGGCCAAAGCCCGCTTCGCGGACCTGATCAACGCGACCCCGGACGAAATCGCCGTCCTCTCCTCGGCGACGGGTGGCCTCGCCCGCGTCGCCGACGCGCTCGACTACGACGACCGCGACGAGGTGGTGGTCTCCGATCTGGAGTTCCCGACGGTGCCCCAGTTCTGGCGCGGTCAGGAGTCCCGTGGCGCGACCGTGCGCGTCGCCGAATCGCCGGATGGCGTCTCCGTCCCCGTCGAGGCCTACGACGCGGTCGTCGGCGAGGACACGCGGCTGGTCTGCACCTCCCACGCGCGCTCGTTCACAGGGAGTCTACTGGACGTCCGGGCGCTCGCCGACGTGGTCCACGACGCGGACGGCCTGCTCGTCCTCGACGCCTACCAGTCGGCTGGCGTCGTCCCCATCGACGTGGACGAGATGGGCGTGGACGTCCTCGTCTCGGGGACCCTGAAGTTCCTGCTCGGCGGGCCCGGCATCGCCTTCCTCTACGTGGACGAGAGGGTGGTCGAGGACCTCGAGCCCGCGAGCGTCGGCTGGTTCGGCGTCGACGACGTCTTCGCGTTCCGGACCGAGGACTACGACCTCGCGCCGGGCGCGCGGCGCTTCGAGCTGGGGACGCCGCCCGCGCCGAATGCCTACGCGGCGGCCGCCGGGATGGACCTGATAGCGGAGGTGGGCGTCGGGGCCATTCGGGAGCGGGTGACGGAGCTGACCGACCGCCTGATAGCGGGGGCCGACGAGCGGGGCTTCCCCGTGCGGACGCCGCGCGCGGCCGAGCGCCGCGGCGGCGTGGTGAACGTGCAGGTGGACGCGCCCGAGGAGACGGCCGGGGCGATGCTCGACGCGGGCTTCGACGTGACGACGCGCGCAGGCGGCGTGCGGCTGGCCCCCCACTTCTACAACACGGACGACGAGGTGGAGCGGGCGCTGGACGTGCTGGCGGCGAACGGTGAACCGCGGGAGTAGCGAGCGACTCACTCCGAGTTCTCGTCCGTTGCGGGCTCCTCACCACCAGCATCGGACTCGTCCGCCTCGAAGTCAGCCTCCTCCCGCGGCTCGGCGTGCTCGCGCACGAACGCCTCCAGCTCCTCGCCCGTCACCTCCAGCCCCTGCCGCGCGAAGAAGTTCGCCACGTTCCGGCAGTCGCGCTCCAGGAATTCGTCCGCCTGGGGGTGGTGGACCGTCACGGCCTGCCCGAGGTCGATGACGACCAGCTCGCCCTCGTGGACCACGATGTTGTACTCGCTCAGGTCGCCGTGGACGAGGCCGGCGTCGTACAGCCGGCGGACGTACTCGCGCACCACCTCGTAGGCCGTCTGGGGGTTCTCGACGCGGACCTCGCCGAGGCGGCGGGCGCGCTGCTCGTCGGTGCCGATGAGCTCCATGACGAGGACGTTCCGCTCGACCGCGATGGGCTCGGGGACCCGGACGCCCGCCGTCGCGGCGCGCCGGAGGTTCGAGAACTCCTTGCGCGTCCACGCGAGCACGACCTCCTTCTTGTCCGAGCCGATACCCTCGAAGCGGGGGTCGCCGGCGAGGTACTCGCGCATGTCCTGGAAGTCGCTGGCGCTGATGCGGTAGACCTTCACCGCGACCTCGCCGCGGTCCTCGCTGCCGAGCGCGGCGTAGACGTTTGCCTCCTTGCCCGTGGAGATGGGCCCGCCGAACGCCCGGATATGGCCGTCCTGGACTAGCTTGTAGAGCGCGGCGAAGGTGGCGTCGTCGAACACCGACGCCTCGACCTTGAACTGGTCGCTGTCCTTGATGCGCTTGCGGAACTCGTCGAACTCGCGGTCCCGCCGGCGCGCGATGCGGTCGGCCTCGGTGTCGGCGACGTCTATCTGCTCCCATTCGTCTCCGGGGGCGTCGGCTCCCTCCTCGTCGACGAGGCCGTACTCCTCGCTCATCTGGCGGTGGGTTGGTGGGCCACGCGTAAAAGGGGCCGGGGGCGTGCGGAAACACGGGGAGGGCACGGGCCCGACGGACGGAATCGACCGACGCGACGGCTACAACAGTTGCTCTAGCTGCGTCCGTCGCCGCTCCAAGTCCACCGCGGACTCCAGGTCGGGGTCCGCGGCCAGGCGGTCGATGGCCAGCAGCGGGTCGGTGCCCGCGCGCTCGACGCGCTCCAGCAGCGTCGCCACGGCGTCGCGGTTCACCGCCAGCGACGACAGCAGACCGACGGCCAGCGCCAGCGGGACCGCCCCCTCGGCGTCCGCCGGGAAGGCGTCGCTGACGCGGGTGAGGTCCGGGTCCGTCGGGGCTCCGTCGGCGGCCGCTCCGCGGTCCGCGTCTGTCGCGTCGTCCACGGGCGCGACGGTCAGACAGCGCCGGCAGATGGCGACCGCGGCGGACTCGTGGGCCAGCAGGTCGCGGAGGTCGTCGGGGACGCGGAACGGGACCTGCTCGCCGCCGCACTCCGGGCAGGGCATACGCCGAGAGAGGTGGTCCGGCCCGGTAAATGCTGCCGTCCACGGGTCACCGCAGCGCCGCCACGTCGCCCGCGTCGAGCCCCGCGAACACCGCGCCGTTGACGGCCGCCACGGAGCCGACCCCGCTGTCGAGGGCGACGCGCCAGCGCTCGCTCCCGTCGGCGGGGTCGAGCGCCGCCACCGCGCCGCGCTCCGGGGTCGGACCGGTCGCCACGACCACGGCGTCGCCGGCGACCGCGACGTCCCGCACCGCGTCGGCGAGCGCCCGCCGCCACTGGACCGCGCCGTCGACCAGCGAGACGGCGACCACGCCGTGCCGTCCGGGCGGGTCGTCACCACCGAAATCCCCGGCGAACGAGTAGGGCGCGACCGCGCGGTCGCCGACGAGGGCGGGCGTGGCCGCGTCGAAGTGGGTAGCCCCGGAGGGGGTCGGGACGTCGCCTGGGCGGAGCGCGCCGCCGACCCGCTGCCCGGTCGCGGCGTCGTAGGCCCCGACCGCGGGCCGGTCGGCCCCCACCTCGACCCGGGAGCCGACGACGACGCGGCCGCCGGCGACGGCCGGCACGCCCGCGCCGTCGACCGGGGCGGAGACCCACGCCGACGGCGGCCGGCGCAGGAGCGCGGCGTCGAGCAGGCTCCGCGAGCGCAGGCGGACGGCCCGGTCCCCCACGGTCGCGAACGCGGCCCCGTCGGCGACGGCGACGCCGGTCGTGCGCTGGTCCGGGCCGTCGAACGCCCACCGGCGGCCGCCGTCGGTGCCGTACGCGCGGAGGTCGCCGTCGCTACCGACGACGACCGTCCCGCCGGCCGGGACGAGGGCGTCGGCGGCCGCGCGGCCGTAGTCGGCCTGCCACCGGCGGTCGCCGCCGGCGGCGTCGAGCGCGAACAGCGCCGACGCCGGGGATTCCTCCGTGTGGACGGCGTAGAGCGTCCCCTCGTGGAGCCCGACGTGACCGCCGAGGGCGTCGTCGCGCCACCGCACCGTCCCGTCGCCCCGCTCCAGCGCCGCGAGACCGTCCTGGGTGGCGACGTCGCTGGCGTAGACGGCTTCGGGGCCGACCACGACGGCCGTCTCGTGGCTGGACCCGACGACGCTCCGCCGCCACGCGACCGCCGGCTCCGCGGGCGCGCTGGCGGCGGGGTGCGCGGCCGTGGCGGCCGGGCCGCGGCGGGCGAGCGGCCACGCGTCCGCCGGCGGCGACCACGACTCGAAGGGGTCGAGGTGGACCTGCGAGGCGACGACGGTGCTGGCACCGACGAGCGCGACGGCCCCGCCACCGGCGAGCACGGCGCGTCTGGAGGGCATCGCCGCGTCGTTGTCCGCGGTCGGTCAAAAGAGCGGTGCTTTCGGCGTCCGGGCCCGGCACCAACTCTCGCCGCGTTTGTTCGTGGCTACGGCTCCGGCAATGTTCAGATGAGCCGATCAACCGTCGGGGTAGCTCGGGCTGACCAACCGCCCTGGGTGGGACTTCGGAAGGGGCGACGCGCTCGGCGAACCCCGGCGACGTAAGCACTGCAGCGACCGCAGGGAGCGAAGCGCGCAACGAGCCGCGGGAGCCGAGCGCGTCGGGGCTTCCGGGACCAAGCGACAGTGCGGCCAGTTGTAGCAGCCTTATCTCAACACTGCCCGCGACTCCCAGGTGAGCATATTTACGACCGTCGCCCGTACCACCGGCCATGACCGAGCGCGCCGAGCGACCAATCGACTACGGGCGGTACGACGAGGGCCGGTACCTGAACTACTGGGCGCTGGACCCCGTCGTGCGGTTCGAGGTCCGGCGGACCTACGGCGACGACGAGTACGAGTGGGCCGAGTCCCGCCTCTCGGAGTTCGGGGCGACGGTCGGCCACACCATCGCAGATAACTCGGACGTGATAGACGGCCACGGGCCCGAGCTACACACCTACGACAAGGACGGCGAGATGGCGAACGAGGTCGAGTACCACCCCGCGCAGTTCGAGAACGAGCGGCTGGCCTACGGCGCTGGCATCGTCGCCGACAGCTTCCGGCCGCCGCCGGGCCGCGAGGAGCCGATGCCGCTGCTGCACAACCTCGCGATGGAGTACCTCCTCTGCTACGCCGACGGCGGGCTGACCTGCCCCGTGGCCATGACCGCCGGCGCGGCGCTGGTCTTAGAGAAGTTCGGCGGCGTGGACGCGCCCGCGCGAGCGGGAAGTACGACCGCCGACACCGACGACGCCAGCGACACCCCGGACGACGACCCCATCCTCCAGGACTACTTCGACCGCCTGACCACCCGCGACCACGACGACCTGGTGGAGGGCGCGATGTTCCTCACCGAGAAGCAGGGCGGCAGCGACGTCGGGGCCAACGAGACCGTCGCCGAGCGGGCCGACGACGGGACGTGGCGGCTGACCGGCGAGAAGTGGTTCTGCTCGAACATCGACGCCGAGGGGACGCTCGTGCTGGCCCGCCGGCCCGACGCGCCCGACGGCACGGAGGGCCTCTCCCTGTTTCTCGTACCGCACACGAAGCGCGACGGGAGCCTGAACGACCAGCTCTACCGGCGGCTGAAGGACAAGCTCGGCACCATCAGCGTCCCGACGGGGGAGGTGGAGCTCCGCGGCGCGGAGGGCTACCTCGTCGGCGAGACGGAGGCCGGCTTCCGGGAGATGACCGAGATGCTGAACCTCGAACGGCTCTCGAACGCGATGGCCTCGGTCGGCATCGTCGGCCGCGCGCTGCTGGAGGCGAAGGTCCACGCCGCCAATCGGGAGGCGTTCGGGCGGACCATCGACGAGTTCCCGCTGATGCGCGAGGACCTCGTGGACATGGCCGTCGACCACGAGGCAGCGACGGCGTTCACCTTCGAGGCCGCGAAGCAGTTCAGCACGCGCGAGGAGCGCGAGCGCGCGGCGGCGAGGGGGGACGGACCGGGCGACGACGCGACCGCGGAAGACGCCTTCCGGCTCATGCGCGTGCTCGTGCCCATCGCGAAGGCGCGGACGGGGCGGCTGGCGGTCGACACCGCCTCCTACGCGATGGAGGTCCTCGGCGGCAACGGCTACGTGGACGACTTCGTGACCCACCGGCTGCTCCGGGACGCCCAGGTGCTGCCCATCTGGGAGGGGACCACGAACGTCCTCTCGCTGGACTTCCTGCGGGCGCTGGACCGCGAGGACGCCCACGAGCCGCTCCTCTCGGAGATAGACCGCCGGCTGGACGCCGCCGAGCACCCCTACCTCGCCGACGTCGCCGACGACGTCCGCGAGGAGTACAACGACCTCGCCACGGCGATGGCCACGCTCGCGGGCGAGGACGGGGAGTACGCCCAGCTATCGGCCAAGCGGCTCACGAACTACGTGTACGACGTGTTCACTGCCGCGCTGCTGGTCGAAGAGGCCCAGCAGCGAATAGACGAGGCCGGCGACGCCCGGAAGGCGCTGGTCGCCCGGCGGTTCGCGGACCGCCACCTCGTCGACAGCGAGGCGCGGGCCATTACGAGCGGCGACCGCTTCCCCGTCGAGCAGTTCGACGCGGTGGTGCGGTTCGCGTCCGTCGACCCGGCGACGCTGGCCGACGAGCGCGCCGTCGAGGCCGACGACTGAGCGGCGAGCTCCACCTCCCACCTGCCGGTGTCCGATACCGCCGGACCTCGATAGGAGAAGACACTTACGAAGTGGTAGGATAGTCAGCACGTGTTCCGCCCGACGCGCACCGCCGCCGCGGACCTGTCCCTCCGCCTCCGTTCCGCCGTGGCCCGCCGGTTCGGCGTGGACCCCCGTGCCCTCGCGGCGCTCCGGGTCGCCCTCGGCGCGTTCCTCCTCGCGGACCTCCTCCGGCGCTCGCGCTCGCTCGTCGTCTTCTACACCGACGCCGGCGTGCTGCCGCGGGCCACCCTGCACGGGCAGTTCCCCGTCGTCGGCCGGCTGTCGCTCCACGCGGTCTCCGGGGCGGCGTTGGTCCAGGGCGCGCTGTTCGTCGTGGCCGCGGGGGCCGCCGTCGCGCTGGCGCTCGGCTACCGGACGCGGGTCGCTGCCGTAGCGTCGTGGCTGCTGCTGGTGTCGCTGCACGCGCGCAACCCCGTGGTGGTCCACGGCGGCGACTCGCTGCTCCGCCGGGTGCTGTTCTGGGGTGCGTTCCTCCCGCTCGGCGCGCGGTGGTCGGTGGACGCGCTCCGCGCGCGGCGACGGGGAGGAACTGACGGCGACGATGCGGTCCGACGGTCCACCTCCCCGATAGCGACCGTCGCGACGGCCGCGCTGCTGGTGCAGGTGGTCGTCGTCTACACGGTCAACGGGCTGTTCAAGCTCCGGGGCGACCACTGGCCCGGCGGCGACGCGGTCCGGTACGTCTTGGGCCTCGACCACCTGACGGTGCTGCTCGGCGACGCCCTCGCCGGCCACCCGGCCCTGCTGGGGGCTCTCACGTGGCTCTGGCTCGCGATGGTCCTCGCCGCGGGGCTGCTGGTGGTGCTGACCGGCCGCGCGCGGACGCTGCTCGCCGCGCTGTTCGTCGCCGCCCACGTCGGGATGGCCCTGACCCTCCGGCTGGGGCTGTTCCCGCTCGTCTCCGTCGCGGCGCTGCTCCCGTTCCTCGGGCCCCGGGTCTGGGACGCCGCCGAGCGGGCGGCGGCGGGACTTCGCTCGCGGGCTCCAGAGCGGGTCCGGGAGTGGTGGCGGGCGACGGCGGCGGTCCACCCTCGCGGGCCCGCTCCAGCGAGCCGTTTGCGCTTCCAACTCCGTGCTCGCTTCCGCCTCCGCAACATCCGCCCGCGACCCCGCAGCACCCGCCTCCGGAGTCTCCGTTGCGTCCGCCGTCGGGCCGGCCCGGCCGTCGTGGCCGGCCTCCTCGCCGCGGTCCTCCTCTGGAACGCGGTGACGCTGGGATGGGTGGGCCTGCCGGGCGGGGCGGCTCCGACCGAGCACCGGTGGGACATGTTCGCCCCCGAGCCGCGGGGAGCGGAGGGCTGGTTCGTCGTCCCCGGCCGCCTCGAATCCGGCGCGCGGGTGGACGCGCTCCACCGGTCGCCGGTCCAGTGGGACCGGCCGCCGGACTCGCGGGGCTACCACGACGTCCGGTGGTGGAAGTATCTCGGCGACGTCTACCGGTCCGGGGACGGCGCGCTCCGGCGGCAGTTCGCGGCGTACCTCTGCCGGGATTGGAACGCCACCCACGCCGACGACCTCGCGGGGGTGACGCTCTACTACGTCGAGGAACCCACCCGACTCGACGGCCCGGACCCCACCCGCCGGGTGAAGCTCCTGGAGCATTCCTGCGGTTCCGGCTGAAGCGGCCGGCCGTCGGTTCGCCCGGTAGCGGTGGCGATGGCGGTAGAGGAAGCGCCTATCGTCCCCGCTCCGTCGACTCTCGTCCCCGCTCCGTCGGCTATCGTCCCCGCTCCGTCGGCTATCGCCGTGGCGCTATCGTCCGAGCGGCTCCTCGCCTACTGCCGGCCTCGCCTACCGCCGGCCCCGTCCCTCGCGCCCGTGCCGCGCGGGGAGGTGCTCGAAGCCGTACCAGCGCCGGGGTCGCTCGACGTCGCGGTCCTGGCGGTTCGTGCCGGCCCCGCCGCGCCGGCGACCCGACTCACTGCGGCCGTGTTCGCCCCGCTCGCGGCCGGAGCCGCGACCCGTCGGTGCTTCTCCGCGTGGCTCCGCTTCGCCGCCCGGCTCCTCGGCTTCGCCACGCGAGCGTGGCTCTTCGCCCCGCGAGCGCGACTCGTCGCCTCGCTCGCTCCCCTCGTCGTCGCGCTCGCCACCCCTCTCGGGCGATTCGTCGCCCGGGTCGGTGCTCTCGTCGCCCCCACGCTCGTCGGATTCGTCGTGGCCCTCCGGCTCGTCGCCGGCGCTCGCCGCCCGTCGTCGGCTCGGGCCGCCCTGGACCGCGGCAGCCGGTCGGTAGGCCCCTCGCTCGCTCGGTCCGGCGGACCGTGCCGGCTGCTCGTGGCGCTCGTCGTTCTCCTCGGACATGGTCACTATAGCCCCACGCCGGACGGGGATAAAGCGGTCAGACCGTTCACGACGATAAGCGAGCCCCAGAGTTCCGCTAAGGCTCACCTACCACCTTTTTGCTGGAGTGGGGCGCGCGCCGACCGCCGGCGCGCGCACCCGCTCCCGAAAAAGATGGGGCAAAAATTGGCGTTCCGTGTTGGCCGACACGGAGGTGATTTCCCAGGGCCGGTTTCCGGCGGTGTATCTCCGGTACGGAACGCCAATTTTTGGTCGAGCTTTTTCGGGAGCGGGCGCGCTCGTAGCGCGGGCGGCGCGAGCGAAGCGAGCGCCGCCGAATGAGCGAACGGCGAACGAAGTGAGCCGCGAGCACCGCGAGCGCGCCCGCTCCAGCAAAAAGGTCGGGTCTAGAGCACGTTCCGCGCCGAGTCGATGGCGCGCTCGAGGACCGCCCGGGTCTCCTCGGCGTGGACCTGGGGGATCTCCTCCAGCTCCACGATGGCCTGCTCCGCGACGGCGACGAACGCCTCGGTGACCGGGACGACGTTGAACGCGTCCTTCGAGATGAAGTTCGCGTTCAGGTCCGCTATCTGGGCGACCTCGTTGCACAGCCGGACGCAGTCGCCGGCCTCCGGGCCGTGCTCGATGCACCGGTCGGCACACCACGCCGCCACCTGGCTGGCCTCGATGGAGTCGTCCAGCAGCATCCGCATCTCCGGGGTCAGGTGGTCGACGAACTGCTCGGGGTACCGCGCGGTCTCCATCCCGCGCGGCGCGGCCGTCCGACCCCCGCCCGGCGGACCGTAGCGCCGGCGCGCCGAACGCTGCCCCGGCCCGGCGTACTCCCCCGGCCCCGCCTGCCGACCCGCGCCGGCGTACTGGCCGGGACCCGCCTGCTCGCCTGTGTGGCCCGCCTGCTCGCCCGGTGGCGGCCCCGCCGGGGACCCGCGCGACGGGCCGGCCGCCCCGCCGCCCTCGCCGCCGTAGGAGCCTCCGCCGCCGTGCCCTTCGCCACCCGGACCGTACCCGCTCTCCTCCCCGGAGCGGTAGCCCCCTCCTTCATTGGAACGATAGTTACGCCCCTCGCCGGAGCGATAGCTGCTGCCCCCGCCGGCCGCGCCGTAGTTCGCCGTCGCGGCGCGATAGCCGCGGCGCTCGCCGCCCTCCCCGGACGGCCGGTCGCGGCCGCCGTCGGACCGGCGCTCGTCGGCCCCCCGGGCGCGCTCGTCCGTCCGCCGGCGGTGCTCGTCCGTCCACCGGCGGTGCTCGTCCGTCCACCGGTCGTTGCGCTCTCCCGTCCCGCGCTCGCCCGTCCGGAACGTCTGCCCCGTGCAATACGCCTGCTGCGTGCGATACCTCGGTGTCACTGCTGGTTCGTCCCTCATGGTTGACCACCCCCGCGAGCGTCTCCGACGCCCCGCGAGGTCCCGGTCCGCTACGACAGAGGTGGACAAAAAGTAACGCGACCGTTCGTATCGCCCCGGGAACGCTTACCCCGAAAGCGGCACGGTGGGCTCGGACTGCGCGCCGATAAGTCGCCGTTACTCCGGCGGTGACGGGCCCGACCGAGTGCCGGGGACTCTACAGTACTCCGACGGGCGGGACCGGACCGGCTACACGTCGATGCGGTGGACGTCGCCGGAGCCGCAGACCGGACAGCCGTCCCCCTCGCGCGACAGCGACGTCCCGCACCGGCGACACTCGTAGGGGTCGTACCCACGGTCGTCGTCCGCGAGCAGCGCCCGGAGCAGGGCCGATGCTGCCATCCCGCGTAGGGAGGTCGGTCGCGGGTATTGTTATAGGGCTATTACCGCGACACAGCGCCGTTGCGGCCGGATTCGGGCGGTCCGTCCGGCGGCCCTCCCGGCGCTCGCGGTCGATAGCCGTGGATCGGGTAGGAGGCGGGCGACTGCAGTACGGGGTAGCCGACTACCATCGTCGCGTGCGTCGCACCGCGCTTCGAGCGGTAGTGACTCTATACTTACAGCCGTGGCCGGGACAGCCACGGCCGACATGTCCGAGGCCTCCTCCGCCGGCACGACCGCCGACGAGGACCAGCTTACCACCGTATTCCGGCTGCTCTCGCGGCCGCGCCGCCGGCTGGCGCTGTACGAACTTCGGGAGAGCAACGGCGGACTGGCCGTCGAGCGGCTCGCGGAGCACCTCGCCGCCCGCGAGGTGGGGTCCGACGACGATTCCCGTCCCCCGAACGGGACTGTGGAGAACCCCGACGACCCCGAGCGCGAGCGCGTGCTGACCTCGCTCCGGCACGTCCACCTCCCGAAGCTGGCGGCCGCGGGGGCCGTCGAGCGCGGACCCGAGGGAGCCGTGCGCTACGACGCCGGCGACGCCCTCGACGAGTGGGTCGCCCGAGCGGCCGCCGCCGAGGGAGCGTAGCGTGTTCGGCACCAGCGGCGTCCGCGGTCGCGTGGGCGCGGACGTGACCGCCGACCTCGCGCTGTCGGTGGGCCGCGCCGTCGCCGCCGAGGGAGCCGACCGCGTCGTCCTCGGGCGGGACCCCCGCGAGAGCGGGCGCGCGCTCGCGGACGCCGCCAGCGCGGGCCTCCGCGAGAGCGGCGCGGACGTGGTCCGCCTCGGCGTCGCGGCGACGCCGACGGTCGCCCGCGGCGTGGGCTGGCTCGACGCCGACGCCGGCGTCGTCGTCACCGCCTCGCACAACCCCCCGGCGGACAACGGGCTGAAGCTCTGGACGCCCTCCGGACGCGCGTTCGGGCCGGAGCGCCGCGAGGCGGTCGCCCGGCGGGTCCGCGAGGGCGACTACGACCTCGCCCCCGCCGACGGCCACGGCAGCGAGGAGCGGGCGGACCTCCACGACCGCCACGTCGCCGCGCTTGCGGCGGCGGGCGGCGACCTCGCGGACCTCTCGGTCGTCGTCGACGTCGGCAACGGGGCCGGCGGGGTGACTGCCGACGCGCTCGACGCTCTCGGCGCGGACGTGACCACGCTGAACGCCCGCCCGGACGGGCAGTTCCCGGGCCGGCCCAGCGAGCCCACTGCCGAGCACTGCCGGGCGCTCCGGACGCTCGTGGGCGGCAGCGACGCGGACCTCG
>CAZPIG010000028.1:0-18067 GCA_964586205.1 uncultured Halobacteriales archaeon
TGACGTTCATGGTCATCGGCGGGGCCATCTTCGCCATCTTCTGGGTGGAGACGACCGGAATGGGCCCCGACGAGACGGCCAAGCAGATACAGAACTCCGGGATGCAGATACCGGGGTTCCGCCAGAACGTGGGCGTCATCGAGAAGGTGTTGGAGCGGTACATCCCGGAGGTGACGGTCATCGGCGGCGCGCTCGTGGGGCTGCTGGCCGTCGGCGCGAACATGCTCGGTACGGTCGGGCAGGTCTCCGGGACCGGGCTGCTGCTGACGGTGAGCATCACCTACAAGATATACGAGGAGATCGCCGAGGAGCAGTTGATGGAGATGCACCCCATCATGCGGCAGATGTTCGGCTGATCGGTTTGGCCTATTTTCCGTTCACAACGTCTTTCGACGTTTGACGTGAGGAGGGCCCCGTGCGACTGTGGGTCGCCGACAAGTCGGTCGAGTCAATCCATCGAGTGGGCGCGACTGCTGAATGGGTCGCTTTCCCGACGGCATTCTTGCTATCCACGGGCCTGTGGAGACGGGCTGAACGGGACGGATCTACCTCGACTGGGCCAGTACGCCTATTACACGCCGTACCCAACTGACACCCGTGTCAATCGACATCGACCGCTTCGAGGACGAGGACCCCGAAGAGTGGTCCGAACCCACCAACGCCGAGCGCATCCTCGCATTCCTCGCCACGAACGACGACCGCGCGTGGCAGCCGTCGGCCATCGCCGAGCGGACCGGCGTCAAGCGCGGCTCCGTCGGCGCGGTCCTGAGCCGCCTCCACGAGAAGGGCCTCGTCCGGCACAAGGGCGAGTACTGGGCCATCACCGACGACCGCGAGCGGCTTCGCGCGGCGGTCGACCTGCATCGGATAACGGACCGACTCGACGAGCGGTACGGGTCCGAGGACCGGTCGGAGTGGCTGGAACACGCAGCCGAAAGCGATCAAAACTCGAGCGACGACCCATGAGCTTACGACCGAAGAGCACGATGCGACCCGATTCCGGACCGAGACGACTGGGTCCGAGGACCATCTCCAAACGTCGAACCCACCCGCAAGATTTTGGTATTACGAGACGTATTACCGGCCATGACCGAGAGCACGCGCGTGACGGAGAAGGGACAGGCGACGATACCGAAGGAGCTACGCGAGAAGTACGACTTGGACCCCGGCGACGAGGTCGTCTGGATCGACACGGACGAGGGAATCGTAGTGAAAAAGCGCACGCGTACCGGCGCACGCGGCCTCCTCGTGCCCGACGACACGCCCGACGAGAAGCGAGCGGAGGTCGCAGACGCGTTGAGCCGACGCCTACGCGACCGGCGCGACCGGAACTACGAGGAGCCCTGACGTGGCGACCTACACGGCCGACGCGGTCGCGCTCCTCGTCTACCTCGTCGATAGCCTCCCCGACCGCGCCGACCGCGCGTTCGCCGAAGCCGAGGCCGGTGAGAGCGTCATCCAAGCCCCCAGTACGGCACTAGCGGAGGTCTTCTACTCCGTCTCCAGGGACAAGGACGTCCGGGGCGTCCGGCTCGTCGGGTCCCCCGGGGAAGCACGGCAGGCGCTTCTGGCGGACGGTCCGGTGGCGTTGGCCCCGGTGTCCGAGCGGGAGTTCGGCGAATACGTCCGAGTGGTCGACGAGTTCGGCATCCACGACGGGCTCGTCGTGGCCAGCCACCGTGCCCGGGGCACCGACGCAGTGATCACTTCGGATCGTGCCATCCAAGACGCCGGCGTCGCCACGGTCTGGGACTGACTGGATTCTCTTCGTGGATTCGCGCCTACACCTACCCGGTCACCTGTGGCCCGTCACGACTCGTGCGGGATACCGGCGGTCCGGCCAGGCGGGCGTTCCATCGGGAGAACGCTCACAATACGGCGTCTCTGGTCCCAAAGGGCCCGTGCCACCGACCCCTACCGTTCTGAGGCAGTCGGTCGTCGACACGAACCGACCACGAAGACGGGAGTGCCGCTCTCGGTTCAGCGGGTTCGCCGTCGCCGGCTCACGTCCACCACCTCCATCCGTTCGTCGTACGTGAGCCGTAGCGCTTCGTCCGCCACCGGAACCGAGATGCGGATGCGAAGCGGGTCCTCGGAGAGGAGTTCCTCCTCGAAGCCGAGGAGGCGCGCGCGTTGCTCGTGCGTGGCGAGGTCGAACTCGACGCCGTGCTCGTAGTAGAACGCGACCACCGCCGGCTGTCTCGTCGGATAGAACAGCGTCGGCATCTGCCAGCGATACTTGCACCCCTCACAGACGTGCGTGACGAGCATCCGGAAGATGGACCCGCAGCCCTCGCAGAACTGGTACTCGTCCCAGTCCGGCCGGTGGTCGTCGCAAACGTCGACCGAGGTGACCGGCATGTCACCCGCACACTCCGGACAGACGCCGTCCATCACGGACGCCCGCCGGTGTGTACCCCATATCCGGTCCGCGTCGTTTATCTCGTTCGGTGTGCGACCCCGCAACCCCGACGGCGGGAACTCGGTCTTGCTGATGACGCCGGGCGCGAAGGTATCGACGCACCGGGCGTCGCAGTCAGTACACTCCAGGTAGCGCCATCCATCGCGGTAGCTCCACTCGGGCTGTCCCCCGCAGTACCAACAGGAGATGTCCACCGCCACGGGTTCGACCTCGGGGTCGTCGATTGCGGTGCCGGAAAGCAGCATCCTGACCATCCGCTTTCCCGAATCCATCAGCTCGTATCCGTCTTCGGTCCGCCGGACGAAGTGGTCCGCGAGCTCGTTCAAGTGATAGTTGAGGCGGCCGGGGTCCCCGACGCCGACGCGGTCGCGGAGTTCCGCGAACCGCATCGGCGTCCCGTCCGCCGGGTCGTGTGCGTCCCAGAGGACCCGCAGTATTTCGAGTCTGGTCTCGTCGGAGAGGAGTTGGAACGCCCCGTTCGCAGCGGCCGAGTCCGACCGCTCCGTCTCGCTCGGTGGGTCCATACTGGAGAGAGGCGAACGACGGTTAAGACCTTTCTCCACGGTACCACACCACGTAGAGGGGACCCACGTGGACAGGACCCTCGAAAAGCGTATCGACGGGTGCCGCTCACGCCGACGGGTGCCGCGCGCATCGACGTGGACTGGTCGCCGAACGGGATGTACGCCGCGACCGTTGCCGCTCACGTCGACGGGTGTCGGGCGCACCGACTGCTACCGAGGGCCCCGTCCCCACGACGAACCGACCAGGAACTGTACGTCGGCCTATAGAAGCGGGGTTCGTTCGACGGTCCGATAGAAATATCGTTCTAATTATGCTTATCTCGATAGCAGTCGTCGGTGTACCCGAGGTGCAGGCAAGTGGCCCAAGCACACAGGCTCGATTGCGAAGCGACAGCAGCCGATTGCCGGTTCGTCGTTCAATCGGAAGACGAGAGCGAAGCCGTCGAACTGGCGAGAACCCACATGCGCGACGTTCACGGAAAGGACTACACGGACGAGGAGCTCCGGAGCGAGCACCTGCGGATCGTGTAGCTACGGAGACGAACCCATGTCATCAGAAACGCGAACGAACCGAATCGACGAAGGGGAACTGAACGAACTCGTGGAGACGTCGCTCGTCGACCTCGGCGCGACGGTCCACGCCGCGCTGGCCGTCGTCGGCGACGAGCTCGGCCTGTACGCGGCACTGGACGACGCCGGGCCGCTCACGTCCGCGGAGTTGGCCCAGAAGACGGACACCGCAGAACGCTACGTCCGCGAGTGGCTGCGCTCCCAGGCCGCCGGCGGGTACGTGACCTACGACCCCGAGACCGACGGGTACGGGCTCTCCCCCGAGCAGGCGTACGTGCTGGCCGACGAGGAGAGCCCGGTGTTCATGCCGGGCGCGTTCCAGCTAGTGACGTCGGCGTCGAGAATCGAACCCGACCTCCTCGATGCGTTTCGGACGGGCGAGGGCATCGGCTGGCACGAACACGACGAGGACGTGTTCCACGGCACGGAACGGTTCTTCGGGCCGTCGTACGGGGCATTCCTGCTCGACTGGATAGAGGCACTCGACGAAGTAGACGCCGCGCTGAAGGCGGGCGGACGCATCGCCGACGTGGGCTGCGGCCACGGCGCACCGACGATCCGCATGGCCGAGGCGTACCCCGACGCGACGGTCGTCGGCGTCGACTACCACGAGGCGTCGGTCGCGGTGGCGCGCGAGCGGGCGGAGGCGGCGGGCGTCGCCGACCGCGTGGACTTCGAGGTAGCGACCGCGAGGGAGTACGACGGCACCGACTACGACCTCGTGACGATGTTCAACTGCTTCCACGACATGGGCGACCCCGTCGGCGTGGCGGCCCACGTCCGGGAGACGCTCGCCGACGACGGCGCGTGGATGATAGTCGAACCCTACGCCGAGGACCGGGTCGAGGACAACCTCACCCCGTTCGGCCGCCTCGCGTACGCCATCTCGACGGTGGCCTGCACGCCGAACTCGCTCAGTCAGGACGTCGGCTACGGGCTGGGCGCGCAAGCCGGCGAGGAACGGACCCGGAACGTCGTCACCGAGGGTGGGTTCACGCGCTTCCGTCGCGCGGCCGAGACGCCGACCAGTCTGGTCTTCGAGGCGAAGCCGTAGGAGCACAGTAAACCATCCTATCGGATCTGAAACGGGGGAGCAAAACGTGACACCGGCGATGGAGGAACGAACCGAGGAACCGACGGACAGAACGAGCGGCGACTGGCCCGGCGTCGGACGGCGCCCGCTACTGAAAGCGCTCGGTGCTGGCTCCGCTCTCGTGGCGGGCAGTGGCGTCGCAACGGCCGACGACGATGCTGACGGGAGGCGGGGGGCTTCGAGACCGAGGTGGTCGTGCCCCACGCGGGCTTCACCGACGATGTGGGCGCTGCGTTCGGCGTCACCTACGAGGACGGGATCGAAGCGTCGGCGTTCCTCCAGGATGCGTCGACCATCGTCGTCGTCAGAGCGAGCTTCGGGCCGGGCGCGTCGAGTGGCTGGCACTCCGACGCGGGACCGGCCATCGTCACCGTCGTCGAAGGCGAAGTCGACGTCAGTTTCGAGGAGGGGTGTGCCACTCGACCCTACGCGGCGGGTGAGGCGGTCCTCGTCACCGGACGGGGTGCCGACCGCCTGGAGAACGCGAGCGACACCGAGCCAGCGATGGCCTACGTGATCTTCCTCGGCGTGTCCGAGGGTGAACCACCGTCGAGCCCCGTCGAGCCGCCAGACTGCTAAACCTGACCACGGCGTGTCGCGACCTACCCTTGCGGTGGTGTAGGTCTCCGTGACACCATACGGCGAGTTGCGGGAATCACGCGCCTCGACCGACTACCCGATTCAGCGGATCGGGCCTGACGCCGAAGTGCACGTTCGTCGGTGCCAGGCCAGGGGATTCGCACGACGAATGCGCGCCCCGTATGCACCACGACGCCCGAACCCTATCACTACGTGAGGGATTCAATAGGTGCGGACGATTCCAAAGTCGTCCCGACTCACCGGCCGTCGTGTCGCGTTGCCGCGTCGTCAACCGCCGTCGCGTCGTGCTCGCGCAGGCGATCTTTGACGTCGTCGACCCGTGCATCGGACACCTCGACAGCCACTCGCGGTCCTTCGGGAGCGGGAACGTCTTCGAGCGTTCCCCGGATGCCGCCGACGAAGCCACCGACGGCAACGCCGATACCGAACCCGAAGGTGACGAGCGCGAGGCGTCCGGCCGACAGGATCGGACTCAACCGGGGGATCCAGACCACGTCCAGGGCCATCGCCAACAGGATGGCTGCACCCACGACGCCGCCGACGAGGCCACCCCACAGCAGCCCACGTGCTTCCGGCGGGCGCGCCGACGGGTCGAAGAAGGGATTCTCGACATCGGGGCGCTCGGGGTCGAGGTCGTCCTCGCGCAGCGCTGTCTCGGCATCCGTCGCATCGTCTTCGTCGTCGTACCGGGCGACGACGCGTCTCACGACGGACCACCTCCCTCTAGAATACCGTGGACCTGCGCCTGGACATCTCGGCTAATCGTGTCGGGCGGACCGGCGATCCACCCGTGGTTGTACTTGCGGTCGTAGGGCGCTGCCTCGGTGGGCTCGAAGAACTTCCGCAAGTAGTTCTCGACTGGCGTCGGGAGTTCGTTCTGCCCGACGGCGAGCATCGGACCGTGCTTCCCGCGGTGGCTCTCGACGCTGGCAGGGACGGCGGTCTGCCACTCGTTCGGATTGGCGAAGATGAAGTTGTGACCGGGGTCTGCGAGCCCCCAGCCGACGTCCCGTGCCCACTCGCCGAACCACCAGCCCTGGTTGCGACCGACGTCCTTGTAGCCCGCCCACGCGGCGCTGAGGCTGTACGGGTTCCCGGCATCGGGGACGCGCGTGACGTGACCGAAGGCCCCGAGGTCGCGGGACACTTCAGAACTGATGGCCTCTTCGTCGCCGAGCAGGTACATGTAGGCGTAGTCGTAGCGGGCTTGCAGTTGTTCCGCCGTCTCCTCCGGTATCGAGTCCTCACCGACCCAGAGGAACCCGTCGCCGGCGTGGGCGTTCCACGACTGGACCGGGATAGCCCGCTGGGGAGCATCCAGGCTGGCGAGCAACACCTCGTCTTCGTGGTTACCGTGCATCGAACTGACGTACTGATCGACGTTCGCGGCCACGCTCACCGGATCAGTGCCCGAAATCCGTCTGACGTTCATCCCCATCGCTTCGACTTCCCGCCGCACGCTATCACCGACGTAGCGTTCACTGCCGATGAGGTACACCTGGACGTTGTCGTCCATTCCGACGCCCTCGGGGTGAGCGCGCGCGATCTCGTCGCGGGTGGCCCGTGGGAGTTCGTCCTGCCGCGTGAGCAAGACGGCACCGTCGATGGGGTGGTGGATCACGCCGACACCCGGTAGTGCCGCTTCGAGGACGCTGTCGTTGACGAGGATCACGGCACCGGGGCGAGTGTGCTCGTTGATCGCCGTGTAGACACTTTGGCAGTAGGCGGCGGCCGTCTCGTACACGTTCTCGCCGGCGAGGCGCGTGGTCATCGTCGTGGCCGTCCACTCGTCGAAGTCGGCTGTCGCCGGGCCTGTCGGCTCCTCTTCGCCGCCGCCGACGAGGCCGCTATCGACGGAAAGCGCTGCTCCACCCAGGCCTGCGAGAGCGGGTACTGTCGCCAGGTCTCGTAAGAACTTCCGACGGCTTCGATCTGTCACAGTGCACCTCCGGGCTTGACGTTCTTGCGAACGAGCAGTCCGTTCACCGGCCAGGCGATCAGGAACCCGACCAGGGTCGAGAACACCATCACGCCGAACCAGAGGATGTTGTCGTCCCCGGGCATCATCGGCAAGTTGAGCATCATCAGCACGTACATCATCGTCATCATCCCGACCGAGACGCTGGTCATGCTCACCGCGACCGCGTAGAGGCCCTGCCGGGTCGCAGCCTCCTGGTCGAGACCGAGTGACTCCTGGAACATCGGAATGTGGAAGACCACCCACGAGACGAGGAAGGCGACCACGTAGACGATGGCCATCGTGAGGACCATCGGGCTCCCCAGGGCGAACACCGGGCTGTCGAACACGACCATCGGCATCCCGAAGTACGTGAGCAGGAAGGCGACCGCGATCATCGTACTCGCGGCGAAGGCGACGCCCATCGCCGTGGCCGACGCCGCCTTGAGCCAGTACGGCCGGACGACGTGTTTCTTCCCGTCGCGTTCGACTATCTCCCGGCCTCGGTAGGCGAACCAGTAGAACGCCAACCCGATGGGCCCGAGCAGGAGCGTGAACAGCGGCCACACCAGCTTCGTCCACCCGCTCATTTCGGGGATTCGATGGCGCGAGTGCGTGTACACGAATGTCGCCCCGAGCAGGCTGAACGCCGCCCAGGTCGCCGAGAGTGCGTCGAGCGGACTCATGCCCGCGCCCTGGAGCCGGTAGGGCGTGATCTCGACGGCGTAGTCGCTCCGTGCCTGGGATACCCAGGAGACGTCTTCGAGTGACCCCAGCACGAACACGTGGTTGAACGGTCCCTCGGCCGGCGTCGAGAACCAATCCGACTGGATGCGCCAGAGGTAGTTCTCGGTGATGGCGGGAAGCGACCCGTCCTCGTGGACGAGGAGAACCGGTCCAGACTTCCCCCACTGGAGGTTCGTACTGGCCACAGTGTGGGCGGGCCGGTCGGGATTGACGAGCATGGAGTTGTAGTACCCGACCTTGTCACGGTCGTCGATCCCCCAGCCGAAGTCACGGGATTCGTCACGGAACTTCGCAATCTCGACGGCGTGGTCCTGGGGCGTCGAACCGGCGACGCGCGTCCACTCGACGTCGAGCGTGGAGAGCGCTGCCTGGCTGACGAGGTCGGGCGGTGCGAGGACGTACGCGTGTGATGCGTTCAGCTCGGCCATGGCCTGCCGGGTGGCGTCGGGGACGCTGTTTTCGTTGGCGTACAAGATCGGGTCGCCGCTGTACGCGCTCCACGCAGCGGCGGGAAGCGCCCACTGGGGAGATTCGCTGCTGACGATGACGACGTTGTTCGGGCTCACCTCGTCACTGGCGGTCCCCCGAGTCGCAATCTGGGCGGCGCTTTGAGCGGGATTTCCGCCCGACAGCCGGACCGACGATGCGGTTCGAGCTACTGAACTCCCGTTCCCGTCGCTCGGAACCGGTGCATTACCGTAGAGGACGATGGCCTCTGAAGCAACCCGTAACCGCGACGCGGCGAGCCCCGTCTGCCAGTCGCCTTCGGGGACGCGGACGACGGTGTCGTACGAGACGTTCGCTCCCGGCGGTCGAGCTGCTCGAGCGGTGTAGGCACTTAGCTGACTGGGGTCGCTCGCGGGGAACCGGGTCGTGTCTTTCGTCTGCATCGTCGCGTAGGTCCCCTCCGGTGTCTGGCCGTAATCGAACAGGGTCAGTGCGACGACGTAGAGTGGCTGTGCAGCCACGACCACGACCAGCAGGCCGGCGACGACGACGGCGACTGTTTTCCAGCGGTCCATGGTGAGTTTGCCGAGTGATATGTCGTTTTGGAACAGATAGGTCACGGTTCCGTGAACGGCAAGTCGTCTACGAGGACTCCGTTACGGACGTCGTCTCCATCGTCCCATCTCGCTCCTCGCGATTCACGCGGAGGACGATTCCCTTCCGCGTCTCCGAGTCCTCGAGGACGTCGACGACTCGGGGCGTCGCTTCCGGGTCGAGCATCGTCAGTCGGTCGTCCTCGGTGACGATGCCGTAGCCGCTTTCGATACAGTGCCCCATCAACGCACAGTCTCGCGTGTGCTCTCTCGCCTTCTCGAGGAGCACGTCTCGGGGATTCTTTCGAATGCACCCACCGTCCACGACGTACCCTTCGACCGTTCCACTGTGCGAGGTCATCGAGTAGAGTACGACCTGCAGCGGTTTGTGAGTTTGGCCAGTCTCACTTCCCTCGTTTGAGACTCTCGCTGTTCGCCGAGAAGACGGTTCCGTCGAAGTCATCCCAGAACGACGGGCGTCTGTCGCTCCGTCCCCGATAGCACCGGATAGTAACGATAGTAACGAACGTAGGATTACCACCGTCGCTCCCCTCGGCAAGCCCGTGTTGGAATGGATTCGGCAGTCCAGCAGCAACTCGAAATCGTCGGTGGCTCCGTCGGCGCACGGTCGCGCGGCCGTCCAGGCGCTGTTCGTCACCTTCCTGTGGTCGTCCTCGTACGTGCTGATCGCCGTCGGCCTCGAGGACATCCCCCCTCTCACGTTCGCGGGGCTCCGCTACGCGCTGGCGTCCGTCGTGCTGGTACCGCTGTTCGTCCGCCGGACGAGCTATCGGTCGCTCCGGCAGCTTTCGGCGCGAGACTGGGTCCTGCTCGCTCTACTGGGCCTCCTTCTGTACGCCGTCACGCAGGGGGCTCAGTTCGTGGCCTTGCAGTATCTGCGGTCCGCGACCGTCGGCCTCGTCCTGTCGTTCACGCCCGTCGTGGTCGCCGCGCTCGGGGTGCCGCTGCTGGGCGAGCGGCCGTCGCCCCGCCAGCTACTCGGGATGGGCGTCCTCCTCGTGGGCGTCGGCGTCTACTTCCAGCCACTTCGGTTCCCCGTCGCCGAGCTGGTCGGCCTCGGCGTGATGACCCTCGGGCTTCTCGGCAACGCCTCGGCGGCGGTTCTCGGTCGCCGGTACAACCGCAGCGACGACCTCTCGGCGCTCGCCGTCACGACGGTCACCATGTCTATCGGCTCGGTCGTGCTCCTGACCACCGGCGTCACGGTGCAGGGGCTCCCGGCCATCTCCCTCCGGAACTGGCTCGTCGTGGGCTGGCTCGCCGTCGTGAACACGGCGTTCGCGTTCACGCTGTGGAACCACACGCTCCAGACGCTCTCCGCGGTCGAGTCGAGCATCGTCAACAACACGATGCTGATTCAGGTGGCCGTGCTCGGGTGGGTGTTCCTCGGCGAATCGCTCGCGGTCCTCGACGCCGTCGGCCTCGTGCTCGTCGCGGGCGGGGTGCTTGCCGTGCAGCTCGGCCGTCGGTAGTCCGGCCCGAAAGTAACGAAGTATTTTTACTATCGAACCGAACGCCCGGTATGTCGACCTCGTCCCCGGTCCCTCGTCGCGTCCAGGTGGTGCCGCTCGGCTTCGAGTACGCCCGACTGAAAGAGCCCATCCTCGAGTGGCGAGCCGACGTGGTGGTCGCCGTCGAGTACAGCGAGAGCGAGCGGGCCGTCCCGTACGTCCAGGGGCTCCTGTCGGAACTGGAGGCCAACGACCGGATAGACCTGCGGCTGCGGGCGTGCGACATCTTCGACCTGTACGACACGCTCGGAACGCTGACCGGAGCGGTCAGCGACTTCCCCGACGACGACGTGTACGTGAACATCTCGGCGGGCAGCAAGATAACGGCCGTCGCGGGGATGATTGCGTGCATGGCGACGGACGCACGCCCGATATACGCCCGGCCCGATTACGGCCCGGACGCGGAGCGCATCCCGTCCGAGCCCCTGCACGAGCAGGTGGCCGAGACGTTCGCGTTGCCGCGGTATCCGATAGACCGGCCGTCGGACACGCTGGTCCAGTTTCTCGCCTACATCGACGCCGAGACCGCCGAAACCGAGAGCGGACGGTACCGGGGCGTGAGCAAGAAGGAGCTGATAGCGTTCGCGCGCGAGCGGGGATTCGCGTTCGTGTCGGACTCGGAGGCCGAGACGGAGAAGGGCTACTACCGCCTCCTCGACACGCACGTCGTCGCTCCGGCGCGGGAGGAAGGGTACCTCGCAGTCGAGAAGGTCGGGCGCAAGAAGTTCGTCTCGCTCACGGCCGACGGCGAGAACGCGCTCGGAGCGTTCCGGCACCTCGTCCAGTTGACTCGGTAGCGATGGGTCGCCCTTCTACGGCCGCACCGACGGCACCGGAGTCCTACCAACCACCTCTTTGTACCTTCGCTCGCCACAATCACCTCTTTATACCCACGCACACCAACACGGGCCATGCACGACCGTCTCCGTGCCTGGCACGTCCTGTTCGCGGGGCCGGTGGTCGGGTTCCTCGCCGGCCTCGCCATGATACTGGTCTCGCCGGTGGCCCAGGACGCGGGCCTCGGGAACGGGGAGGCGGTGGCGCTGGCGCTCCACGGCGCGACGGTCGTCGTCGTATCCGTCGCGGCCGCCGTCGCGGCCATCGTCCCGCTCGTCCTGCTCGCGTTCGGCCGCCTGCGGCGACTGGGGGTGGTGCTGTCGGCGCTGCTCTCCGTGGGCTTCGGCGTGCTGCCGCCCGAGCCACACCCCGCGACGTGGGCCGTCGTCGGCGTGTTCGCGCTGGCGGCCGTCCTCGGGTGGCGCGAGGCCGAGCGGGCCCGGGTCGCGGACGCGGCCGAGGCGGACGTCGAGGACGCCGACGCGGACGAGACGGACGAGGAGTCCGTTGCGGGTGGGTAGCCGCGCGGACAGGCGGACGGAGTTGGCTCGCCTCCCGACCGGGCCGAACCGCTCCTTTATGTCCTCGCCCGGCTACAGGACCGCATGAACTACCGTCTCAAAGCCTGGCACGTACTCCTCGCGGGGCCGGTGGTCCAGTTCCTCGTGGGCGCCGCGCTGGTGGTCGCCGCTCCACTGGGGTTCGTCGGGGGCCACGTCGGTGGCGGCGAGGGGATGGCGCTCCTTGCCCACGCCGCCGTCGTCCTCGGCATGGCGGTCGTCGCCGCCGTCTTCGCCACCGTCCCGCTGGTCCTGTTCGCGCTCGGCCGCCTGCGACGGGTCGCGGCGGTGCTGTCGGCGCTGCTCGCCGTCGGCTTCGTGGTGCTGCCGTCCGGGTCGCATCCCGCGACGTGGAGTATGGTCGGCGTGTTCGCGCTGGCGGCCGTCCTCGGGTGGCGCGAGGCGGGTCGGGGCAAGCGGAACGACGCCGACGAGGCGACCGCCGAGGACGCCGACGCACCCGACGACCGGGCCGCATGACCCCCGGCCGGCGGCGTGGCGGTCGTCGCGGCCGTCGTCTCGCTCCCGGCGCTCCTGTGCTCGTCAGGGGTCGCGTCGCGTGAGAGCGGTACTGTTGGTCACGCTGGCGGTCGGCTTCGTCGTCTGGTACGAGCCGAGCATGAAGGCTACGAAAGCGGTGGGGGGCGACGCGCTAGCAGACAGCCGACCGTGCGGGGCCTCCGGCTCCCGAGCACACGCCCCTCTAACTACGTAGGGTGCCGAACAACCCCGAGCGAACGCATCTCTAATTGTGTAGAACCCCAAGTTACCCCTCCGTCCGCCGTCACCCGCTCCATGGGAGACGACGAATCAGTGGCAGCCGGCACGGACAGACGGCCGACCAGACGGCGGTTCCTCGCGGCGACCGCGGGCCTCACGGCCGCGGCCGTCGCGGGCTGTCCCGGGGTGACCGAGCAGACCTTCGAGGCGACGCCGGCCGTCCTCCCCGAGGACGCCCGCCGCGAGCTCGGGCTCGGGGAGGCACTCCTCGACTCCCAGACGACCACGCGGCAGATCGAGGCCGTCGACGGCGAGGTGACGCTCACCAGCTACGCGGCCGCCTACACGCGCGAGGAGGCGTATCCGGCTCCGCGACCCGATGTCGGAGGACCGTCGGCGGACGAGCCGCTCGGGCAGACGCTCGTGGAGCGCTTCACCGGCCGGGTCAACGACACGGCCGGTCCGGGAGCGGGGCGGGTCGTCCCCGGGAGCGCTCTCGGCGTCGAGGAGGTGCCCCTCGCCGTCGGCGAGGAGCAGTTCCCGATTCCCAGCGACCAGTTCAGCCTCGTCGTCCCCGCGGGTGCCGCCGGGGAGGACGCCCAGCCCATCCCTTCGTCGGTGATGCTGCTGGCCGCGATTCCGGGCGACTCCGGGGAGACGTCCGTCAAGCCCGGCCGCACCTTCGTGGTCGACGCGGCGGGCGTCCTGCCGGACGGGAACTGGGTCGACCGCGGAGACGAGTACCGGCCCAGCCGGGGGTGGTTCCCGGGCTCGGACAGGACGGTGATGGACCGGCCCACGGGGGACACCTTCTGGCACGACGCGCCGACGGCGGTGGTCCTCGGCGACCGGTCCCCCGAGGAGACCTTCGGCGTGCCCGCCGACGAGATGCCCGGCGAGCGGGCCGATACGGGCAACAACCCCTTCCTCACCGGCAAGGATCCGTTCCTCGTGGCCGCGCCGGCGGACGTAGCCCTCGGCGGCGAGGACTCGCTGGACGAGCAGTTGGGTCGGGCGTTCGACGCGTCGTTCGGCGGCCCCATCCCGGGAGCCGCGACCTACGGGCTGGGCGTGCTCTCGACGCCGAACGCCTCCGTGGCCGGCCAGTCGGTCAATCCCCTCGTGCAGGTGCCCCTCGACGAGCTGGTGACCGGCGACCTCGCGGAGGAACTGGTGGGCGAGGTCGCCTTCCCCGGCCTCGTCTACGAGTGGGTCGACGGGCCGACGGTCGTGGGTGACGTGCCCGACGGCACCGAGTTCTCGGGGGACACCTTCTGGTCGGACGCGCCGACCCTCCTCGACGAGGCGGCCGAGACCGCGACCCTCGGGGGCGTCGCCCACGGAGGTCCCGGCCCGTGGCCGTGGTTCGTCCTCGTCAACGTGGCGCGTGTCGAGACCGGCGACTCCGCCGTCGTTGCGGCCGGCGTCCAGCGGACGCCGGTCGGCAGTGCCGACTACCCGTGGCTGGACCGGCTCTCCGGCGGCGACGCGGCCCAGCCGTTCAACCCCTTCCTCGACTGGGCGCGCAACGGCGTCGAGATGACGGAGCGCGCGGGCGGACAGGTCTTCCTGAACGGCGACGTCGACACAGTCTTCGGGCTCGACGGCGGGAGTCGTCGGTAGCTACCCGACCTCGGGCGTCTCGCCGCCCGTCGCGGGCTTGACCCCGGACCGTAGCTGGAGGTAGTACCGATAGACCGGGAACAGGTAGTCCTCGACGCGACCGCGGAGGCTCGTCGCGCTGGCGTACACCAGCACCGGCACGTCCGCGGCGTCGGCCAGCCGGACCACGCGGTCCGGCGTGCTGCCGAGGACCCACCGCCGGAGCCCGCGGTCCCGGGACGCGCCGACCAGCAGCACGCCGCCGTTGGCCGCGGCCGTCTCGACCAGCCCGCTCGCCACGCTCGCGGCCTCCACCTTGTGGACCTGCACGCTCTCCGCGCTGGCGAGCGCGTCGAGGGTCGGGTCCACGCTCTCGGCGGTGCCGCCGCCGGTCGGGTCGACGCTGACGACGTGGAGCTCCGAGCCCCCCGCCCCGAGGGCGTCGGCCACCGGCAGCAGCGCCTCGTGGTGGGGGCCGCCGCCCGCGCCGACGGTCAGCACCGACAGCGACTCCGGCGTGACGTCGCCGCCGACGTACACCACGTCGCAGGGGGCACTGTACTGGACGGCCTCCGTAATCTCGCGGTGCTCCTCCGGGTAGCCCATCAGTATCAGGTTCGCCTCGTCCTCGCGGGCGGTCTGGACGATGTCGAACGCCACGTCCCGCGAGACGTGGCCCTCGACGGTGTAGTCGACCGCGACGCCGGCCTCCGCGAGCGCCTCCCGGACCCGCTCGGCCCGCTCGCCGGCCACGTCCCGGACCACCTCGTTG
This sequence comes from uncultured Halobacteriales archaeon, assembly GCA_964586205.1. Classification (GTDB taxonomy): domain Archaea; phylum Halobacteriota; class Halobacteria; order Halobacteriales; family CAZPIG01; genus CAZPIG01. The sequence continues at coordinate 14,977 of CAZPIG010000028.1, forward strand.
GGCGTCTGGTCGGGGATGTGGGTGACGTTGACCACCTGGACGACCACGTCCTCCTCGCGTAGCTGTCCGAGCGCGTCGGCCAGCCTGACGTACCGCGCCGCCCGCTGGGGGCGGGCGACGGGCACGAGGATGCGGTACGGCTCCGGCGCGTCCGCCGCGGGCTCCCCGTCGGCGGCCTCCTCGGGGGCTGCGCCCTCGGCCGCGCCGTCGCCGACTGTGGGGGCGTCGCCTGGCGCGACGCCCTCGCCGGCCGTCGTCCCCTCGCCCGGCGCGGGCGGGACCACCTCCTCTATCATCTCCTCGACGTGCGGCGCGCCGCCCCACGCGAGGTAGGCGACCACGAGGCCGGCCACGGTCAGCACCCCCGCGGCCGCGCCGTCTATGGGAAGGTTCGCCACCAGCGCGAGGTTCGCGACCACCCCGAGCGCCGGCAGCAGGGGGACCAGCGGCACCCGAAAGCCGCGCTCGATGTCGGGCAAGCGCCGCCGCGAGTAGACGAGCGCGACGTTGACGACCGCCAGCGGCGCGAGGAGGTTCACCGTGGCGAAGCCGGTCAGCGCCTCCAGGCCGAGGTGGAAGTCGACCGATGCGCCGATTCCGCCCTCGGCCGGGAAGACGCCGACGAACAGCGCGATGAGCGCGACGATGGTCGCCGTGCACGTGGCGACGCTCCAGAACGGCGTGCCGTAGACCGGGTGGATGCGCGAGAAGCGCCGCGGGGCCTGCCCGCGGCGGCCCATCAGCGACCCGATGCCCGTCGCCGCGAGGATGCTGGCGTTCGACGCCGAGACCATGCTGAAGATGGCCCCGGCGACGATGAGGCTGGTGCCGGCGGGGCCGATGAACGCCTCGGCGACCCGGCCCATCGCCGTCTCGCCCTCCTGGGCGATTATCTCGGGGGAGACCGGCGAGTTCACCATCGCGACGATGACCAGCACGTACAGGACGGTGACGGTGATCATACTCGCCGCGATGGCCCGCGGCACGGTCCGCTTTGGGTCGATTATCTCGCCCGCCGAGGCCGCGATGGCGGAGAAGCCGAAGAAGGTGATGAAGGCGAGCGCAGCGATGGAGACGATGCCGAGCGGGTCGGCGACGAAGTTCCCGGTGAAGGTGCCGACGGTCTCGCCCGGCGGCTGGTAGGCGAACGCGCCGCCGACGAACGCGAGCAGCACGGCCACCTTCGCGCCGGTGACCAGCACCTGGAAGGTGCCGCTCTCCTCGGTCCCCCGGGCGTTCAGCGCGCCGAGGAGGACCGCCGTGAGCACGCCGGCGGTCCCGTGGGGGATCGACGTCCCCTCGGGGACGATGAAGCGGACGACCCACTCGTCCATGGTCGCGAGGTAGAAGGCGGTCGTACCGGCGTAGCCGAGAAAGAGCGACGTCCCGACGGCGTAGACGAGCAGGTCGCTCTCGAAGGTCCTCGAGCTGAACAGGTAGCCGCCGCCGTTCTCCGAGTAGATGGACGCGAACTCCGAGTAGGCGGCCGCCGTGACGGCGGCGACCAGCGCGGCGATGACGAACGCGACGACCGCGCTGGAGCCTATCTCGGCGACGGCGGTCCCGGAGAGCGAGAAGATGCCCGCCGCTATCATCGTGCCCAGGCCCAGCGCGAACGCCACGCGGAACCCGAGCGTGCGCGTGTGCTCTACCATGTCGGCCAGGCCTTCAGTGTGGGTGCTGATAAAGACCTGCGGAATCGGGCCGCCCAGTCACCTGCCGACGAGGCGCTGCAGGATGCCGCGTTCGTGCGCGCGCTCCGCGAGCAGCACCGAGCAGTCGACCTCGTCGACGACGCCGAGCACGGGCGACCCGCGCAGGAGCCGCGATAGCAGCCCCCGCTCGCTCGCCCCGGCGACCACCATGGTCGCGTCCCGGGACGCCCGTACGATGGCCGATTCCACGTCCCCGGTTTCGACCCGTAACTCCGCGTCCCCGAGGCCGTGGTCCGTGGCCCACTCCTCGAGGAACGCCTCCCCGGCCTCGCGGTCGTCGTCGACGTGCAGCAGCGTGACCCGCGAGCCGTACTCCCGGCGGAGAATGGCGGCCACCTCCGCGGAGAGGTCCGAGTCCGGGCCGCCAGCCGTGGGGACGAGGACGTGCTCGGGGTCGAACCCCCGGTCCTTGAGGACGAGGAAGTCGCAGGGGAGGTCGGTCACGAGGTCGCTCCGGGCGGTCTCGACGCGTCCCGGCGACCCGTGGGCGTCGTCACCCCAGCCCATCACCACGAGGTCCGCGTCGTGGGTCCGGGCGGCGTCGAATATCTCCCCGAACGACCGGTGGGAGACGATGGTGTGGGTCTCGACGTCGACGCCGAGCGTCTCGGCGTCGCGCCGGGCGGCGTCGAGGACGGCGTGGTAGTCGTCCTCGAACTCCTCTAGGTGGTCGGCCGCGTACCCGAGGGCGGTCTGCTCGGGGACGGTGATGACGTGAACGGCGTCCAGGGTCCCGTCCCGCTGCTCGGCGATGGCGCTCGCGAGCGTGATGAGGTCCCGCTCGTGGTCCGGGTTGGCGAGGGCCACCATCACGCGGAACGTGCCGCCGTCCGGCTGGGCGCTCCGGGTGGCCGAGACGAGCGGGTCGGGGAGTTCGTCCCGGCGCTCGAGGATGTACTCCGAGAGGACGCCCTCCTTGTCGGTCCTGCCGCGTGCGTACGCGAGGTACCAGACGAGGCCACCGCCCACGAACAGCAGCGAGAGCCCTATCTCGACGGGCTTCATGAACGCGATGAGGCCGAACGAGGTGACCGCCCCGAGTATTGGGACGACGGGGTACAGCGGGACCTCGAACGCCGGCTGGTAGGACTCGACGTCGGCCTCCCGCATGACGACGAGCGCGACGTTGAGCAGCCCGTAGACGACCAGGTGCAGGACGCTCCCGGCCTTGGCGAGGGTCTCGACGTCGCCGACCACGATGAAGAGGAGGATGAGCCCGCCGGTCACGGCGATGCTCCGGTACGGGGTCGCGAACGTCGGGTGGATGGCGTTGAGCTCCCCGCTGATGAGCTTGTCCCGCCCCATCGCGAAGTTGATGCGCGAGGAGGCGAGGATGGAGGCGTTCGCGCTGGAGGCGGTGGCGAGCAGCCCGGCGA
>CAZPIG010000029.1:0-13583 GCA_964586205.1 uncultured Halobacteriales archaeon
ACGCCCACTACTACGACGAGTTCGAGCGCTGGGGCGAGCACGTCGTCGAGGGCTCGTGGGAGGCCGAGATAGTGGACGGACTGGAGGTCCGCGACGACCACGTCGTCGTCAAGCACACCTACGACGCCTTCTACCGGACCGACCTCGAGGGGTACCTCGACACCCACGGCATCGACGACCTGCTGATCTGCGGGACGCTGGCGAACGTCTGCGTCCTCCACACCGCCGGCAGCGCCGGCCTGCGGGACTACCGGCCGGTCCTCGTGACCGACGCCGTGGGGTACATCGAGCCCGACCACCGCGAGTACGCCATCGAGCACGCCGACTGGCTGTTCGGCGAGACGCTGACGCTGTCGGACGTCGAGTTCGCGGACGGCGGCTGAGGGCCGGGGCATCGCCGGCGGGCCCGGCTCGTGCGGACAGTTCCGGTGGCACGTCGGCCCGCGCTACGGGCTGGCCAGCGATCCGTGACTCCGCCGGCCGCCACCAGTGTCATCGATACCGAACACTATCGTACTAGTGGTCGAACGCGTTCGGGGGCCGACCCTCAGACTACCTAGAGTCGATTCACGGGAAGTATATGCACTTAGACTCCGCGTATGTTTCGCGGCCGCGGCAGGCAAAATGTTAAACACGCGGCGGCCCCACTGGACCCAACAGGGTCACATGACAGAGTCCATCAGGGTCACTCTGGTCGACGACGACCCGGACTTCCTGGACCTCGCGGGGACGAGCCTCCAGCGCCACGGGGAGGGGATAGCGACGGACACCTTCGAGTCGGCCGAGCGGGCGCTCGAGCGCCTCGACGGCGACGTCGACTGCGTCGTCAGCGACTACCGGATGCCGGGCATGGACGGACTGGCGCTGCTGCGGGAGGTGCGGGCCGACTACCCGGACCTCCCCTTCGTGCTGCTGACCGGCAAGGGCAGCGAGGAGATCGCCAGCGACGCCATCAGCGCCGGCGTGACCGACTACATGTCGAAGGGGACCGTCGCCGACGACCTGACGGTCCTCGGCGAGACGGTCGACGAGGTGGTCACCGAGCACCGCGCCCGGGTCGCCCTCCAGGAGTCCCACCGGGACGTCACCCAGATCGTCGAGCGCATCGAGGACGGCTTCTTCGCGCTCGACGAGGAGTGGCGCTTCACCTATCTCAACGACGAGGCGGCCGACATGCTGGGCCGGCCGAAGCACGAACTGCTCCACGAGAACCACTGGGAGGTGCTCGACGGCGAGGCGAGCCCCGCGTTCCGGGACCAGTACGAGACGGCGATGGCGGACCAGCGGCCGGTGCACTTCGAGGAGTCCTACCCCCCGGGGGAGGGATGGATAGAGGTGCGGGTGTTCCCCTCCGAGGAGGGGATGTCCGTCTACTGGCGGGACATCACCGACCGCAAGCGCCACGAGGAGACGCTCACGGCCCTCCATCGCGCCACCCGCGACATGGTGCAAGCCAAGACCCGCGAGGACATCGCCGAGACCGCCGCCGAGACGGCGGCCGACATCCTCGGGTTCCGCGCGGTGGCGGTGTACCTCTTGGAGGAGAGCGACGGCATGCTCCGGCCGGCCGGGACGACGGCGTCGACCCGGGAGCTGTTCGGCGAGCTACCGACGTTCGGCGGGGGCAGGAGCCTCGCGTGGGAGACCTTCGTCGAGGGCGAGCCCCGGGTCTACGACGACGTCACCGCCCAGTCGAACGTCTACGACGAGGCGACCGACATCGGCAGCGAGATGCTGCTGCCGCTGGGCGACCACGGCGTGTTCATCGCGGGCTCGACCGCGCGGGACGCCTTCGACGAGGCCGAGGTCGAGTTCGCCCACGTCCTCGCCGCGAACCTCGAGGTGGCGCTCGACCGCGCCGACCGCGAGCGCCTGCTCCGCGAGCGCGAGCGCGAACTCGCCGACCAGAACGAGCGCCTCGAGCTGCTCAACCACATCAACGAGGTCGTCCGCGACATCAACCGGGCGCTGGTCGCCGCCTCGAACCGCGAGGAGATAGAGGAGACGGTCTGCGAGCAGCTCACGGCGGCGAAGCAGTACCGCTTCGCGTGGATCGGCGAGCACGACCTCGTCGACGGGACCATCACGCCGCGGGCGTGGGCCGGCGAGGGCGAGGGCTACCTCGACGCGGTCGAGCCCGCGACCGACGACGAGCGGCCGCTCGCGCCGGCCGCGCGGGCCGTCCGTGCGGACGAGGTCCACGTCGTCGAGAGCGTCCTCGACGACGAGTCGTTCGACCCGTGGCGCAAGGACGCCCTGACCCGCGGTTTCAAGTCGGTGGTCGCCATCCCGCTGTCGTACCGCGAGACGATATACGGGGTGCTCTGCGTCTACGCCGACCAGCCCCACGGCTTCAGCGACACCGAGCGGACCGTCCTCGCCGAACTCGGGAGCATCATCGGCTACGCGCTGAACGCCGTCGGCCGCAAGCAGGCGCTGGCGACCGACAGCGTGGCGGAGCTGGAGTTCGGGGTCACCGATTCGCGGCTCTTTCTCGTGCGCCTGTCCGAGCAGGCCGGCTGCACGGTGGAGCTGGAGGGCATCGGCCCCAACTCCGGGCGGGGGTTACAGCTGTACGTCACTGCCGAGGGGGCCGACCCTGACGACCTGCTGGCGGTCGCCGAGGAATCGACGACCGTCCGGCGCGCCCGGGCGATAAACGACTACGAGGAGGGCTGCCTGCTCGAGGTCGTCCTCGGGGAGTCCTCGATATCGGAGATGCTGGCCGACTACGGGCTGGCGCTGCGCGCGATGGAGGCCTCCGGGGGCGAGGGGACGCTGACCGTCGAGCTACCGAGCGACGCCGACGTGCGCTCGGTCGTGGACATCTTCCAGTCGCGGTATCCCGACTCCGAGATGGTCGCCCGCCGGGAGACCAGCCGGCCGGACCGCACCATCCAGGAGTTCGAGTCCACCGTCGACGAGCGCCTGACCGACCGCCAGCGGGAGGTGCTCCAGCTAGCCTACTACAGCGGCTTCTTCGAGTGGCCCCGCGACAGCAACGGCCAGGACCTCGCGAACGCGCTCGGGGTCACCCAGCCGACCTTCCACCACCACCTCCGGGCCGGGGAGGGCAAGGTGTTCGGGACGCTGTTCGACGAGTGAGGTCGGGCCCAGTCCTCTAGCTGTACGCGCTCGATTCTAACAATATAGTGTCGAAGATAGTGAGATGCTAACTACCAAGCCACCGAAGCTTTGTCGGACGCGTCCGTGGTCAGTACGTCGGCCGACCGACGACGGGTCGCGGGGGGTCTTCCGGGGTCGGATTTCACACTGAACCATGACGGGGGATGGGACCGACCACGACCGACCGGTGTACCGACTGTCGACTGCGGGGGGAGGACGGGGGTCGGGGGTCGGACGGGCCATCGAGACGCGAATGGTCCGACTGGCCCGACGCCGCGCGAGGCGACGGGCGAGAACGCGATGCAGGTCGAGAGCGCGACGTGGCGGACTGCTCGGGAGCGTCCTCGACCTGCCGGCCGCGCCGCTGGCGGTCGGGGTCGTGCTGGTCCTCGCAGCAGCGGGCACGACGGGGGCGCTCGCCAGCGGAGCCAGCGATACTGGCGACGGCCCGGCCGTCCGGGTCGTCGACGCCGACGTCGAGTACGTCGGCCTCGAAGCGACGGCGGCGCAAGTCCAGGTTCGGAACAGTCGCGACGGTGCGCTCGTCGCGGTGGTGACCGTGTCCCTGCACACGGACACCGACGAAGCCGTCGCCGTGGCGCAGACGCCCGCACGGCTCGCACCCGGCGCGACGACCGTCGCGGTCCAGTTCGACGAGCCGGTCCACGTGCGGCGGGTCGACTCGGTGCGCGTGACGGTCACGTCCGCCGTCCGGGATCGGCCGACGGGCCCCGCACGGACACCGTGACGCGCTCGCCGAGCGCGGGCGGGTGGTCGGGGCAGACCACCTTCGCGCCGAAGCGACCGTCCTGCGCCGCGAACAGCGACAGGCCCGTGACCGGCGCGCCGTCCAGCAGCACGGTCACGTCGTCCCACGCGACGCGGCCGTCGGTGGCGACGCCGACGCGCTCGCCCAGCAGCGAGACCGGGCCACTGTTCGTCGGAGCGTCCTCGTCACTGTCCCGTACGCCGCCGAGCAGGCCGCCGCCGTCGTAGTGCGGCAGGCCACCGTCGAGAGCGACCGTGGACCCGCTGTCGGCGTCGCCTGCCACGCTGCCGGCGTCGCCTACCCCGCCGTCGCTCGCGTCCTCGTCGGCCGCGACGCCGTCGTCCGCCTCGCCGACCCGGGCCGCGACGCCGACGAAGCGGTCGCCGGGGTCGGGGTGGGCCGGGGCGTCGAGGACCGCGTAGGTGTCGCCGCGCTCGACGACGGTGCCGGAGCCGTCCCACGGCAGCGGGGCGACCGCCACGTCCGCCGCGAGCGGCAGCGACCCGGACGCCCGGTAGGGGTCCGCGTCGGGCCCGCGGAAGCCGACGTGGAGGTGCGGGGCGACCCACGGGGCGAAGAACCCCGAGCGTATGGGTCGCCCGAGCGGGTCGCCCACGCTCACCTCGTCGCCGGGCTCGACCGCCGGGTCCACGTGGAGGATGCGCGCGACGAGGGGGTCGTCCGTGGTGGTGGTATCGTTCGTGATGGCGGTGGGGTCGTCGCTACCGGCGGACGACCGGTCGCCGGCCCCGTCGGCGTCGGCTTCGGCCCCGTCCCACGACACCGGCGAGGCGGCCTCGTCGACGGCGACGAGGACGAGGTGGTCGTCGGCAGCGGCGTAGGGCTTCGGCGGGGCCGCGACCGTCCGGACGTCCAGCACCTCGCCGGCGACGGGGCTCGGCGCGCCGGCCGCTGGGTAGAGGTCCACCGCCCGCCCGGCGTCGTGGGCGACGTACGGGGAGTTGTGGAGCGTGAACCGCGGGTAGCGCCCCAGCAGGGCCGCTCCGAGCGTGACGACCATCGACGGGTGGTTGGGGTCCCCCCGGCTTAGGGTCGCCGGTCCGGGGCCGCCGGCTGGCCGACCCGGCTGTCGGTATCAGTCCCGCTCGGGGGCGTCCGCCCCAGCGGGTCGGTCGGCCGCGAGCACCGGTCCGTCGTCGGTCTCCTCGACGCGCACGTCGAACCCGAACGCGCCGACTAGCTCGCGGTTCGTCTCGACGTGGTCGGTGACCGCGGGAATCCTGACCCGGCCGCCGCACAGCGCGAGCAGCACGACCACCTGGTCGGCCATGTGGCGGTCAACGGCTGCCCCACCGGCCGCGAACGCCAGCGCCGCGTCGGCGGCGGCGCGGCCGACGTCCTCGGCCGGCCGACCGGGCTCGCCGAGCGCGTCGAAGCCCGCCGCCGTGGCCCCGCAGTCGGCCCGGACCACGACCGCGGTGCCGGTCGAATCGGTCTCCGCGTAGGTGGCAGACCGCTCGACGACCGGCGGTCCGTCGCCCGATGGACTGTCCGAGTCCGATGGACTACCGTGGTCCGACGAACTATCCGGGTCCGACGGACGGTCCGCCTCCTCCCCGTCCCCCACCAGCCGCTCGGTCGCCCCCTCGACCTGGCGCTCGGCGACCGACGCGTCGGCGAGGTCCGCCGACGCCACCGAGTGGACGCGCCACCCGGTCGGGCCGCTGCGGTCGGGCAGCGACAGCGGTGGGGGCGACGCGGGATACAGGTGGAGCGTCGCCGCGCCGCCGCCGGCCGGGTAGAACCCCCGCCGGTCGAGGTCCACGGCGGCCGCGAAGCCCCGCTCGCGGAGCAGCGGGAGCTTCACCCGGCGGTAGTAGTCCGCCGGCGGCGACCACTTCACGTCGGTGCCGCCGGTGGCGGCGACGGCGAGCGGCTCGTCGAGCGCAGTGGCGAGCGGGAGGAGGGCGTCGAATACCAGCGTCAGGCTGCCCGCCGTCCCGACGTCGACCGCGACCGTCCCGCCGGCGAGGTCACCGGGCTCGACGACCAGCGTCTCCGAGCCCTGCTCGTCGCCCTCGACGGTCGCGTCGCACGCGGTCGCGACGGCGCTGACGGCCGCGAGGTGCTGGGGCCGGAGTCCCGGCTCGGAGCGGCCGCCGCGGACGTTCTCCATGCGGAACGGCTCGCCGGTGACCGCCGCGAGCGAGAGCGCCGTCCGGACTAGCTGGCCGCCGCCGTCCGCGCCGTCGAGTTCGAGCACGGTGGCGGTACGGACCCGGCCACGAAAAGACCGGTGCTGTCCGCGCCCGTCGGGCGACCCGGCCACGCCGCTCGACTACTCCGACCGGGAGCTCTTGCGGAGCCTGCGGGCCGTTTGACCGGCCGAGAGGACGATGGCGGCCGCGACGATGGGCGTGAGGTACCGGGGTGCGTCGGCGAGCGCGACGAACGCGCCCACGCCGACCGCCATGAGGCCGATGCGGAGGGCGGCCATCCCGACGACGTTCGCGACCACCTCGTCGGGCAGGGCCGACGCCTCCTCGTAGCCGGCGAGCGGGGCCGTCCACCCTCGGACCCTGACGAGATACCCGACCGCCGTCAGCGGTGCGCCGACGGCGAGCCACCCGAGCGCGACGGGCGAGAGCGCGACCATCGCCGGCGGTTTCGTATCAGCCCGCCAAAAGGCCTGGGTCGAGTGGGGACCGCGGTCGCCGCCGGCGCGGAGCGGCAGGCCACTTTCGGCACCGTCAGGCCGCCTCCGTCGGGGTGTACGTGTTCAGCCGGTAGACGAGGCGGGCGACGGCGAGCACGATGACGGCCGCGAACACCGCCGAGAGGTACTCCGGCGCGTCGGCGAGCACGACGACGGCCCCGAGGCCGAGCGACGCCAGCCCGATGCGCAGGATGGTGTTGCCGGCTATCTCCGCGGCCGCGTCCTCCGGGACCGGCGACGTCCGGTCGTAGCCGGCCAGCAGGAACGTCCATCCCTGGAACCGCACGAGGTAGCCGACGACCACCAGCAGCGCGCCCACGCCGAGCCACGCGGTCGCGTTCGGGGGAAGTCCGAACATACAGTGACCTTATCAACCCGACAAATTGTATCTTTCGGTGTGCTGACGGCTGGTGGGTCGGGAGCCGCTCCGTGGCGGCGTCGGCCGGCCCGCGCGACGCCGTCCACAGTGGTCGGTTCGGCCACGCCGGTCAGTCCGCCGGCGTCCGGACGGTCAGCACCGGCACGTCCGACGACCGGACCACCTTCTCCGTCACGCTGCCCAGCAGCAGGCGGTCGATGCCCGTCCGGCCGTGGGTCCCCATGACGAGCAGGTCGGCGTCGTGGTTCTCGGCGTACTCCATGATGGCCGCGTGCGGCACCCCCTCGACCACCTCGGTGACGCACTCGACGCCGGTCGCCTCGGCGACGTCCGCGACGTCCGCGACCGCTGCCGCGCCGGCCTCGCGCATCTCCGTCTCGATGGCCCCGACCTCCACGCCGGCCGACCCGTAGCTCAGCGCGCCCACGTCCACCACGTAGAGCGCGTGCAGCGTCGCGCCGTACCGCCCGGCGACGTCGACCGCGTGCTCGGCGGCCGCGGCCGCCCCCTCGCTGCCGTCCGTCGGGACGACGATGGTGTCGTACATGGTAGCCCGCGGCCGACACTACGGCGTCCCGGGCCAAAGCCCCGGCGGGTCGTTCCCGTCGGCTGAGAACAGCGCGGTCGTTGAAGTGACTCCACGGACAATCGTCGTTTGGAGGTAACCATGGCACGGGAGCGGGCGCGCCTCGAGACGGAGCTGTTCGGCCGGCAACTGACCTTCGAGTACTCCGAGCACTGGGTCGGCTACTCGCTGCTGACGCTGCGGCTGGTGATGGGCTGGACGTTCTTCTACGCCGGCATCACCAAGGTGCTGGACCCCGAGTGGTCGGCCGAGGGCTTCCTCCTGCAGGGCATCCCGGAGGCCAACCCCTTCACCGGGCTCTGGAGCGCCATCGCCGCCGACTGGCTCTGGCTGGTCGACCCCCTGAACGCGTGGGGGCTGACTCTCGTAGGGCTGGCGCTCCTCGTCGGCTTCGCGGTGCGCTTCAGCGCCTTCTGGGGCGCGGTGATGATGCTGTTCTACTGGCTGTCCAGCTTCCCGCTGGAGAACGCCTTGCTCGTGGACGACCACGTCGTCTACGCCCTGCTGCTGTTCGGTCTCGGCGCGTTCGGCGCGGGCCGCATCCTCGGCGTGGACGAGTACGTAGAGGACACCGCGCTCGTGCGGAACCACCCCTGGCTGCGCTACCTGCTCGGCTGAGCGGGCGGGCACTCGTCCCCCTCGCACGGTGTCCTCCGGCGTCGATACCCCGCTTCGCGCCCTATCGGGATCGCTTCGGGCCGCAGACGAGCACGGGGCGGTCGGTGCCGAGGACGACCCCCTGGGTGACGCTGCCGAACAGGACCTTGCCGGCCGGCGTGCGCTTGCGGCCGCCGACCACGACCACGTCGGCGTCGATGTCGTCCGCCGCGTCGAGTATCTCCTCGGCGGGGTCGCCGCTGGTCTCCCGTAGCTCTACGGCGACGCCGGCCTCCCGGAGGCGCTCGCGGGCGCGCCGGACGGCGGCCACCTGCCCGACCGACGCCCCGGTGGGGTTCTCGCCGAAGACGTGCAGCAGCGTCGCGCGGACCTCGTCGATTCCGGGCAGGTCGGCCACCGCGCTCGCCTGTGCCGTGGCGCGCTCCTCGTCGCGGTCCACGGCCAGCAGTGCCTCGTACATGCGTCCGAACTCTCCGTCCACGCACTTACTGTTGTTGTCGCGGCCGCGGACACGACGCCGGACGACCGACGAGTGGCACACGGCCCGGCGGCCGGTCGAGGCGGTCCTGCGGTAGCGCGACTGGTCGGGAGGCGTTCGACTCGACTCCCGTCCGTCCGACTCGACTCCAGTGCATTCACCTCCGTTCACTCCCGCGCCGGCGCGCCGACCACCGGGAACCGCAGGAGGAGGATAGCCGCCGCGCCGACGGCGAGGAGCGCGCCGAGCGCCCCCATCGCCGCGGTGAGCGCCACGGTCCCAGCGAGCACGCCGCCGAGGACGTTCAGCGGCGCGACCAGCAGCGACCGGACCATCCCCGCGCCGCTGAGCACGGTCGCCCGGGCCGCGTCGTCCGCGTGGTCGTTCAGGTACTGGTCGGCGAGTGGCCCCGAGACGGCACCGACGGCCCGCGCGCCGACGAACGCCAGCAGCGCCAGCGCGGCCGCGAGCGCGGCCGGCGCGACGGCGACGGCCACCAGCACCGCCCCGAGCGCGACGGGCGCGGCGGCGAACCACCCCGCGACCCCGACCGCGTCGCGGACGCGGCCCGCGGCCGCGGCCGCGACAGCGGCGACGAGGGTGAGGCCCGCGTACAGAGCCCCGAGGTGGGCGGGCGCGACGCCCGCGACGCCGACGGACACCGGCTGGACGTATATCTCGAGGGTGTTCAGCAGGCCGAACAGCAGGCCCGCGTAGACGACGAACGCCGCCAGCGCGCGGCGGGACAGCGTCGCCCGCGCGACGGCGAGCGTCCGGCGGGGCGACTGCGGGGTGTCGGTGGCCGGGTCACCACTACCGGCCTCCGCACCGTCCTCGATGGCGTCGGGGTTCCCCTCCCCGCTGGCCTCCCGCGGCGAGTCGGGGACGGTCAGCAGCACGAGCGCCCCCGACCCGACGACCGCCGCCTCGGCGAGCCACGGGAGCGCCGGGTGGACGGCGTACAGCGCGCTGCCGACGAGCGCCGCGACCGCGTGGCTGGCTCGCGAGAGCGCGCCTGCACGGCCGCTCGCGCGGGCGAACGCCTCGGAGTCGGCCTCCGCGGCGAGCGTCTCGTACAGCCACGCCTCGCGGGACCCCGACTGGAAGGTCGCGGCCACCCCGCGGAGCGCGACCACGAGCGCGAACGCCGGCAGCGAGTGCGCGAGGACGAACGCGGCGGCCCCGACGGCCGTCAGCACCGTCCCGGCGAGCATGCTGGCCCGCCGGCCCACCCGGTCGCCGACGTAGCCGGTGGGCACCTCGCCCACGAGCACGACCACCGTGAAGATGGCCTCCACCAGCCCGATGGCCGCGAACGACAGCCCCCGCGACCTGAAGAACAGCACGAAGATGGGGACGGTGAACGCCGCGGACTGGGTGACGCGGTAGAGGTAGTACTTCGCGACGGGCCGGCGGCCGCGCGCGAGGAGCGAGCGCGCCACGACCGCGCTTTCGGGGCGTCGATATATCATTCTGTTTGTAAATGGTAACCATTGGCATGGACGGTGCGTCGCTCGGCTGCTGGCGTCGTGCATCCGAACGGGGCGTCGTCGGGCTCCGGTAGCCGGGGGGGGGCGACCGGCGCGGCGGTGGCATCCGCGGCCCTTAAGCCCGCATCGGCCCAACCGCCGGACCGAGATGAGCGCCCCCACCGACCTCGCGCCCGACACGCTCGCCGTGGAGCTGACCGACGGCGGCGTCGCCGTCGAGTACCTCGACGGCCGGGAGGTGTTCTACAACGGCGTCCCGGCGACGGCGACCGGCCCGGTCCGGACCCAGCCCGGCAAGGAGGTCCACCTGCTGGTCACCGACGCGGCGGGCCGACAGGGCGTGTTGGTGTACGTCAACGACCGCAAGACCGAAGCCGAGATACTGGAGGAGACCGGGGTCGGCCGGGTGCTGCTGGAGCCCGGCGAGAAGGCCGAGCCGTTCCCGGGCGTGACGGTCAGCATGGACGGCCACGCGGTAGTCGTCGACGCGGACGTGGCGGCGGTCGACGGCCGCGTGTTCGTCTTCGAGGAGGACATGCTCGGCGAGCGGTCGGTGGAGCTGGTCGAGGGATGAGCCTGCAGAAGCCGTGGCGGAGCCTGGACCGGGAGACGGTCGCCCGCGCGCCCGAGCGATACGGCGTCTACGAGGTGGGCGACGACGGCGAGGTGGTGGCGGTCGAGTGGGGCGTCCTCCGGACCGAGCTGAAGTCCGCCCTCGCGTACGCCGACGGCGACCAGGTCCGGTGGGAGGAGGCCGGCTCCGCCGAGCGGGCCGAGGAGCTGGCGGCCGAGCACCGCGAGCGGGCGGGACTCGACGGCTGAGCCGGAGTCGACGACTGAGCCGGGCGTGGCGGCGTCGGGCCGGTCACTGGATGTAGGACGGCTCCTCGGCGTCGCAGTTGGCCTCGTGCTGGCGGGCGTCCCCCCGGTCGTCGAACATCAGTCCACACATCTCGCACTCGTACCACGTCCCGTCCTCCCGCTCCGTCTCGGAGACCATGTGGCCCTGTGGGTCGGCGCGCGGTAAAGGCGTTTCTCCGGAGATAGGTTCGCCGCCCGAGCCGGTCCGCGACGGGACGGCACCCGCTCGGTCCCCGCTCGCCCTCGGCTTGCAGGAAGCTCGGTCGGTCCCGGGCTTCAGTCGGCCGCCCCGTCGACGACCGCCACGGCCGCCGGCTCGCCGCTCTCGAGGCGCGCGAGGCAGTCGTCGACCGTGTCGGTGCCCCGCTCGTCGTGACACGGCGAGACGCAGGTCAGCTCGCCGCCCTCGTACACCGCCAGACAGACCGCGGGCAGTGTCACGTACTCGTAGTGCTCGTCGGCCACGGGCGAGTCGACCTCGCGGCGGCCGAAGGTGTACGCCGGGTCCATGCCGCTGTCGCGGAGCCACCGCTCGAACTCCTCGACGCGCTCTACGATGCGCCGCTGGAACTCCGCGTCCGATAGCTGGCCGTCCGGCCGGACGGCCCGCCCCCAGAACCGCAGGTCGTAGCGCGCGATGTCGCCCGCCCGCTCCATGGCGGCGAGCCGGTCGTGGACCGCCTCGCGCTGGTGCTCCATGCCGAACACCGGTCCGGCACGGAGGTACGCCTCTACCGTCCGCTCGTCTCCCGAGTCGCTACTATCCGTTTTCACGTCGCCTTGCCCCCGCAGGATTCGTACGACGGGTGGCCGGTAAACTCTTTCTCCGCCGAACCACCCGACGTGACGGGTATCCGCGACGACTCCTCGCCGAGCGGGACGACTCTCCACCGACCCAGCCACGACGTGCCATCGAGAACCATCGAGTACCGCTCGATGGTAACGAGCGGAATCTATATGGTCCGGCGCGTCGTAGGAGCGTCCACGCGATGACGGACGAGAACGACGCGCAGTGGCCGCCCGCGCTGTTCGCGAGCCAGCTACAGGAGGCGACCGAGACCGCGGCCGAGCAGCAACTGGACCTGTTCCGGACGCTGCTGTCCGCGGGCGGGCGGTCGGATGCAGGGGACATCTCTGCGCTCGGGTCGATGAGCGTCCGGACGGCGGTGTTCAAGACCCGGGTCCAGAGTGGGGGGCGGATCAGCATCCCGGACGCCGAGCGGGAGGCCCTCGACATCGACGACGGCGACCTCGTCCAGACCATCGTCATACCGCTACAGGAGGACACAGAATGAGCCGAGCCACGACGCCCTTCGGGGCGATGTTCCAGATGCAACGCCGGGGTTTAGAGCAGGGCCAGCGCGCCTTCGAGCGCGGCCTCGAGATGCAGCGCCAGATGGCCGACGCGGTCGTCGACGGCATGGACGCCCAGCGGTCCACCCAGAAGAAGGGGGTGGAGGTCGCCCGGTCGGCGACCGACGCCTACTTCGACGCCGTGGCCGCGACGATGCCGGGCGACGCGGCCGCCGTCGAGCGGACCCACGAGGCCGTCGACGACCAGTTCGAGGCCTTCGACGCACTCCACACCCAGGTGTGGGACGCCGTCCAGCGGACCGTCACGGGCAACGCGGACGCCCTCGACGACGTAGAGGAGAGCTACCGGTCGGCCGTCCTCGAGTCGATGGACGTCGCCATCGAGGCGAGCCGGCGGATGGAAGAGCAGTCCGCCGCGGCCGCCGAGGCCGTCGAGCCGATGGAGATAGAGTAGGTCACGGGGGGTCAAAGGATGACCGACTCGGAGACCGCGACCACCGACGAGTGGGGGTCGATGGTCGAGGACTTCAACGCCGCGGTGATGCGGGCGGTCGAGGACAACGTCTCGGCGCAGGCGGCCATCGCCGAGAGCTGGATGGCGTCGCTGGGCGACTCCACGGCCGACGCGGTGTCGGAGGACGCCGTCGCGGGCTACGCGCGCGCCTACGAGACGTGGATGGACGCGGCCAAGGAGGGGTTCGAGCGGGCCAGCGACGCCCTCGACGGCGAGGACGTGCCGCCGGAGGAGTTCCGCGACATCTGGCTGAACGCCGCCAACGACGCCTTCAAGGACGTCATGAGCACCACCGCGTTCGCCGCCGCGACCGGCGATACCGTCGGGGACGTGCTCGGCCTCGCGGACCAGATGGACGACGCGACGGCGCGGGCGCTCCACAACGCGGGGCTGCCGACGGCCGACGACATCCAGGAGGTCGGCGAGCGGCTGGTCGAGCTAGAGCGCCGCCAGCACGCCGTCGAGGGCCAGCTGGAGAGGCTGGACGAGCTGGACCGCCTCTCGGAGATGGACACCCAGCTCGACCGCCTCGAGGACCTCGACCAGCAGATCGCTCACCTTGAGCAGACCGAGCTGGGCGAGCTCGACCGGCTGTCGGCGATGGACGACAAGCTCGACCGCCTCGAAGCCGTCGACGACAAGCTGGACCGCCTAGAGGAGATGGACGGGAAGCTCGACCGCATCGAGGAGGTGGACGAGCGACTGGACCGCCTCGAAGCCGTCGACGAGAAGCTGGACAGGCTGGAGGCCATGGACGACAAGCTGGACCGC
>CAZPIG010000029.1:13683-17909 GCA_964586205.1 uncultured Halobacteriales archaeon
AGCCGTCGACGAGAAGCTGGACAGGCTGGAGGCCATGGACGACAAGCTGGACCGCATCGAGGAGGTGGACGACAAGCTGGACCGTCTCGTCGCCGCGGCCGAGGAGGAGGACGAGAATGAGTAGTGATGAGTCGGCGAGCGGAGACACCTCCGCGACCAGCGACGCGTCGGGAAGTAGCGACGCGTCGGCGGGTGGCGACGCGTCGGCAGGTGGCGACGGGCGGGTCGGACTCGACCTCCAGCGGCTGTGGTGGGAGCGGGCGGCCGACTACCTCGGCCGGGCCTCGCTGGTCCCCGAGCAGGCCGGGCGGATGGCCGGCGTCGACGTGGGGACGACGCCCAGCGAGGTGGTCTACCGCGAGAACAAGCTCCGGCTCCTGCACTACGAGCCCCGGACCGACGAGCAGCACGAGACCCCCATCCTCGTCGTCTACGCGCTCATCAACCGTCCGTACATCCTCGACCTCCAGCCCGACCGCAGCGTCGTCCGGTCGCTGCTCGACGAGGGCTTCGACGTGTACCTGATAGACTGGGGCGAGCCCTCGCAGCTGGACGCCTCGCTGACCCTGAACGACTACGTGAACCGGTACGTCGACAACTGCGTGGACGTGGTCCGCGAGGAGGCCGGCGTCGATCGGGTGACCCTCCTCGGGTACTGCATGGGCGGGACCATGAGCGCCATGTACACCGCGCTGCACCCCGAGAAGGTGCGCAACCTCGCACTGCTGGCTGCCGGGATGCACTTCGAGGACACCGGCGGGCTCCTAGAGCAGTGGGGCGAGGGCGACTTCTACGACCCCACCGCGGTCACCGACGCCTTCGGCAATGTCCCCAGCGAGTTCCTCGACACGGGGTTCGCGCTGATGGACCCCGTCGAGAACTACCTCACCAAGTACGTCCGGCTGTACGACGGCATCGAGGACGACGACCTCGTCGAGAACTTCGCCCGGATGGAGACGTGGCTCGCCGACGGCATCGACGTGGCGGGCGCGACCTACGAGCAGTTCATCGAGGACATCTACCAGGACAACAAGCTGACGCGGAACGAGCTGGAGCTCGACGGCGAGCGCGTCGACCTCGGGGCTATCGAGGTGCCGGTGCTCCAGATAGTCGGGTCGTACGACCACCTCATCCCGCCGGAGTCGAGCACGCCGTTCAACGACGCCGTCGCCAGCGAGGACACGGAGGTCATGGAGTTCCCGAGCGGCCACATCGGGCTGTCGGTCTCGGGGCGCTCGCACGACCAGCTGTGGCCAGAGGTCGCGGAGTGGCTGGCCGAGCGGTCGGGCCCCCTCCGCCGAGCGGCCGCGGTGGAGCCGACGGCGGCGACCGCCAGGGAGGCGGCCCGCGAGGGCGTCACTGCGGCCGCGGAAGGGGTGTCGGGGGCGACCGCCGAGGCGTCCGGTGTCGGCGTCGAGGCCGCCGCCGAGGACCTCGAAGCGGTCGACGGCGTCGGCTCCGCCTACGCCGAGCGGCTGCGCGAGGCCGGGATTCGGGACCTGCGCGCGCTCGCCGGCGCGGACGCCGAAGCGTTGGCGGAGGCGGTCGGCGTCGGGGAGGCGCGGGTGCGGTCCTGGGTCGTGCAGGCGGACGAGCTAGTCGGGCGGTGAGGGTCACCAGGCTGTCGGCCGCTGTTCTTTCGGTCCGACTACTCGACGTCGCTAGCAGTGGGTCCGGGCGGATTCGAACCACGCCCGGACGTGCTCGCTTCGCTGCGCGCGTCCGGTCTACTTCGAATCCGTCCTCCCGCCTGCTGCAGGCGCTCACGGATGTTCGCGCCAGCAGCAGTGGGTCCGGGCGGATTCGAACCACGCCCACTTCGCTCGCTCCGCTCGCTCGTGGTCTACCTCGAATCCGCCCGGACGTGACGACGACACGCGGCGCAGGCTCCTCGCTTCGCTCGTCGCATTGCGCCGCGAGAACGCATGGGTCCGGGCGGATTCGAACCGCCGACCTCTGCCTTGTAAAGGCAGCGTCATCGCCACTAGACCACGAACCCGCACCCGGAGGAAACCAGTCCACGGGGTTAACGGTTTCCCTAGCGTCCCGAACTGCCTCGACCACCGCTCCCGGAACGCTTACCCCGCGACACTCCCATACACCACCCATGGACTCCGGCCGTGCGTGGTACGCCCTCTCGGTGACGGCCGTCCTCGCGGCGGCGCTCGTCCTCGGCGTCGGCGCGGGCTTCGTCCCGCTGTCCGACGACGGGGGCGGCACACCGGGCACGCCGACCGACTGCGGCACGACGGACCCGGCGACCGACCGCGGCGCGCCGAGCACGCCGGTCGAGGACGCCCGGGTGACCGTGGTCGACGAGAACGGCACCCGCCTCGCCAACGTCTCGGCCGTGGTCGCCGACACCTCCGACGAGCACTACACGGGCCTCAGCGACACCGAGTCGCTGGCCGACGGCGAGGGGATGCTGTTCGTCTTCGACGAAGAGTCGACCAGGCACTTCGTCATGCGGCGGATGGACTTCCCGCTCGACATGATATTCGTCGGGTCCGACAGGACGATAACGGTCATCCACCACGCGGCCCTCCGGGAGAACCAACCCCCCGGCGCGGAACCATACAGCGGCCAGGCCAAGTGGGTCCTCGAGGTGCCCCGCGGCTACACCAACGAGACGGGCGTGACTGCCGGTGACTGCATCCGCATCGAGTACGCCGAGCCCGAGACGCCCACCGACGGCGGGAACCGCACGGCGTGACCGTCGCCCGGACTGTCGACGGTCGTCTCGGAGGCCGGTCCGGGACCGAAACGCATACGGCCGCGTCGCCGGACGCCTGGGTATGGACGACGGCCCTGATGACCCCGGCGAGACGGACGTCGGGCCTGCCGACCGCGGAGCGGTCGACGCACCCGGAGACGGCCGCGTAGCCGGCGACAGCGGCCGCACGGCCGACGAGGGTGGTCGTGGCGACGGCGGGAGCGACGCTGCGAGCGGTAGTGGCGCTGCCAGCGGCGAGGAGTTCCACACCGACCCCGCCGCGCTCTCGGACCGCGAGGGCTGGCACGTCGAGGGTTACGCGGCCCGGGTCCACTACCGCGGCGCGGACGACCGGTACAGCGTCGAGTACTACGGTCCGAGCGACTGCGTCCTCTACTGGAAGGTCAAAGGCGACGGCGAGACGGCGGTCCCGGTGGGGCGGACGACCGTCCCCGCGCCGCTGCGCGAGCGCATCCGCGAGGACCTCGCGGCGGCGGGCATCGACCCCGCCGCCGAGCAGCGGTCGCTGTAGTCGCTCGACCGCGAGGCGAGCCCCCGACCACCACGTCCCGTTGCCGGCGAACCGTGTGGCTTGGTACCAATCGTGGAAAACCACTAAACCACCCCGTCCCCTCGCAAGCGGACGGGCAGCCCCTGCGGCTGCGGCCCTCCACGCGATACCCTCCGTGGCCCATCTCGGCGTCCGCCGGACCGCGACCGGCGGCGCACTGGCTGGTCCACGCACCGACGTCCCGACCACCCGACGGCACCCCGACCGACCATCCGACGACGCTCCAATCGACCACCGCAGACCATGTCCACACCGAACACAGCAACGTTGCGGTTCCCGACCGCGTCCGTAGCACGGACACACCGCCTACCGTCCGTGCGGGGGACGTATCGCGGACCGTCCATCGCACGGACGTGCCGTCGACCTTTCGTAGCACCGACACACCGCGGACCGCCCGTACCGTGCGGCGACCACGGACCCGCAGCCCGCAGTAGCCAGCACATAACCGACCCGCACCACCGTTTCGATTCGTAGGTAACGCTTTTCAGGGACCACCACGATTGCCATGGCAATGGGAATTCACGACGACGAGGACGACCCGTTCGAAGAGCAACGGGAGAAAGCCGAGAACCCGATGCGACGGCTGTTCGTGGAGTACGGCAGCGAGAACAAACTCGCGATAGCGACTGGCATCTCCTCTAGCATCGTCGCACGAGTGCTCGACCTCCTGCCGCCGATCCTCCTCGGCGTCGCAGTCGACGCCATCTTCGAGGGGGAGGGCCAGGCGGAGGTCGCGTACACTCTCCCCCTCGTCCCGGACTCCGTCATCCCGCCGGGCGAGCAGGGCCAACTGTGGTTCACGGTAGGCATCATCGCCTTCGCGTTCTTCGGCGGCGCGGCCTTCCACTGGTCGCGCAACTGGGGCTGGAACTCCTTCGCCCAGAACATCCAGCACGACGTCCGGACGGACACCTACGACAAGATGCAGCGGCTGAACATGGA
>CAZPIG010000030.1:0-17302 GCA_964586205.1 uncultured Halobacteriales archaeon
AGGCTCGTCGGAGCTTGCTCCGACGGTGCGCTCGGCGACGGCGGCCGACGCAAGCCGGGCGGAACGCCGTACGGCGTCCCGCTGCCCGTGCGGCGCGGGCTCGGCCGCGCCGCACGACACCGCAGAGAGCGACCGAACGGAGTGAGGGAGCGAACGAGACCTCGGAAGGCGAGCGGAGCGAGCCTTCCGGTGCCCCCGAGCCGAGCGCGTCGGGGCTTTCGAGGAGCCTTGTGAGTCACGTCCCGCCGTCAGGGGTCTCGAAAGCCCCCGGTCGCTGGACTCGCGCGGCTCGCTGCGCTCCTCACTCGGTCGCTTCACTCCCTCGTTGCGGTGCTTGCCATGCGAGAGCCTTCGGCTCTCGCTGGCCTTCGCTCGCTCCCTCCGGTCGCTCGCGAAGACGTCGCCGGGCGTCGTCCAGCGACCGGCCCCTTTCGGTCCCACCCGACGGTGGACTGTGGAAGTGGCCACCGCTAACGTTGACACCCCTCGTCCGCGGGAGCCCTCGGAGGCCACGTCCGCGAAAGCTCTGCCGTGCCCGCGGTAGTGTTTTGACGAGTCGATACGCCGCCGGGCCGGCGCTGACTCGACAGCCGCCCGATAGCGGTCGAACGGTCGGCCACGGCCGATCTCGACGGTCGGTCACCAGCCCATCTCGCCACCTCTCCTACCCCGGACGCGAAGCTTCTTTCCGACGCCACGCGAACCCGGCCACATGACCGGCGACAGCGAGGACCCCAACGACGACGTGCAGTACCACCTCGAAGTGAGCGAGGGCGACGTGGCCGACGCCGTGCTGCTGCCGGGGGACCCCGACCGCGTCGACGTGGTCGCCGACTGCTGGGACGAGGCCGAGGAGGTGGCCCGCCACCGCGAGTACCGCACGCTGACCGGCAGCTACGACGGGACGCCCGTCTCCGTCACCTCGACCGGCATCGGCAGCCCCTCGGCGGCCATCGCGGTCGAGGAGCTGGCGCGCGTCGGCGCGGACACCTTCCTCCGGGTGGGCTCGTGCGGCGCGCTGCCGCCCGAAGCCGAGCCGGGCGACCTCGTGATAACGACGGGAGCCGTCCGCCAGGAGGGCACCAGCCACGAGTACGTCCGCGAGGACTACCCCGCGACGGCGGACGACCGCGTGGTCAGCGCGCTCGTCGCGGCCGCCGAGCGGCTGGGCCACGACTACCACGTCGGCCTCACCGCGAGCACGGACAGCTTCTACGCCGGCCAGGGCCGCCCGGGCTTCGGCGGCTACGAAGCGCCGGGCAGCGACGAGATGCTCGACGCCCTCCGGGCGGCGAACGTCCTGAACTTCGAGATGGAGGCCGCGGCCATCCTCACGCTGGCGAACGTCTACGGCCTGCGCGCGGGCGCGGTCTGTACGGTGTACGCCAACCGCGCGACCGGGGCGTTCCGGACCGTCGGCGAGGCGCGGGCGGCCGAGACGGCGAGTCTCGCCGTCTCGCTGCTCGCCGCGATGGACCGGCAGGCCGAGGCGGCCGGCGCGGACCGCTGGCACGCCGGATTGGGACTGGGCGAGGACTGACGGCTGCCGAGGATTCCCCCGCGAAGTTCGAGAGCCACTCCGCTTACAGCGACGACCACGCCCGCAGCGCGCGCGGCCACGAGGTAACGCTCGCTATCCACCGCGCGGCGACGAACTTCTTGAGGAAGCGGGCCGGAGCGCCGCCGAACGTCCCGACCGGCGCGACCGGCACGTCGTGGGCGACGGCCGCCTCGCCCACCGAGACGAGCGTCCCGCGGTCGCGGTAGGTCCACTCCTCTAGGGGCTCGCCAGCGACGGCGCGGGCGACGTTGCGCGCGGCGACGTCGGCGGCCTGCCACGCCGCCTGCGCGGTCGGCGGCGCGCTCGCGCCGTCCTGGGCGACCAGCGCCACGTCGCCCAGCGCGAACACCCGCTCGTCGCTGGTCCTGAAGGTGCCGTCGGCGCGGATGCGGTGGCGGTCGCGCTCGACCGGCGTCTCCGCGACGGCGTCGGGACCGGTGATGCCGCCGGTCCAGACGAGCACGTCCCACGGGAACGGGTCGTTGTCTTCCACGTGCACGAGGCCGTCCCCGACCTCGACGACGGGCGTGCCGGTCAGCGTCGCTATCGAGCGGTCCCGGAGCAGCCCCGCGACGGCGTCCCGGAGGCCCGCGTCGCTGCCGGGCAGCACGTGGTCCATCGCCTCGACGACCGTCACCTCCAGAGGGAGGCCCTCGCGGTCCCGTAGCTCGGCCACCTCGCCGGCTAGCTGGACGCCGGACAGCCCCGCGCCACCGACGACGACGCGGGCCGGGTCGTCCGGCGTCGCCGCGCGGCCGGCCGCGAGGACCCGGTCGTGGATGCGCTCGGCGTCCGCGAGGCTCTCGAGGGTCAGCGCGCGCTCCCGCAGGCCGGGGATGCCGTAGAACGCGGTCCGGCTGCCGATGGCGACCACGAGGTAGTCGTAGTCGACGGTGCCGCCGTCCGCGAGTTCGACGGTCCGGGCGTCGGCGTCCACGCCCGCGACGGTGGCCTCGCGGAAGGTGGTCCCCCGGCCTGCGACGTCCGCCACGGGCACCCGCAGGTGGGGGGCGGCCGAGGGCTCCCGGACGACCCGGTGGACCTCGTGGCGGACGAGGTGGTAGTCGCGTTCGGAGACCCACACGAGGTCCGCGTCCGGCAGCCGCCCTTCGAGGGCCGTCACGACGCCGGTGCCCGCGTAGCCCGCCCCCAGCACCACGACCCGCGGCTCCATGGTCCGGTGGTGGGTCGGCCCCGTTACAAAGCCGTCGGAGTCCCTTCGTCGGGGCTGCGGTGGTCGCGGCGGCGCTGCCGGTCGACGCCGTGGTCCGCCGGGGCGGCAGCTTTTTGCCCGCTTCCGCGCCACTTCGAGCCATGGCCCTCGACTACGCGAACAAGGAGCGCTCCTACGAGCTGTTCGACAAGGCCAAGCGGCGCGGGACGTGGGACCCCGCCGACATCGACCTCGGGACCGACCGCGAGCAGTGGGAGACGGTGTTCACCGACGAGCAGCGGGAAGCCGTCCTCGGCACCTGCGTCGCCTTCTACGAGGGCGAGGAGTCGGTCACCAAGACGCTGACGCCGTTCCTCACTGCTATCGAGGCCATGGAGGACCCGCCGTTCGACCCCGTCCAGCAGGAGCTGTTCCTCACGACCCAGCTTTTCGAGGAGGCCAAGCACACCGACTTCTTCGCGCGCTACTTCGAGGAGGTGTTCGGCACCCAGCAGACCGACGTGGACGACTACGAGGAGTCCGACTACTGGCAGAACCCCGAGCTCCGGCACTTCCTCATCGACGACCTGGAGGCGGTCACCACGGAACTCCGCCACGCCGCCGACGCGGGCGACCAGCGCCACCTGCGATTCAAGTTCAGCGAGGCGACCATGCACTACATGGGGCTGGTCGAGGCCCAACTGGCGAAGACGGGCTACGTCATCTTCGACGAGATGCTGGAGAGCGCCGGCGAGATGGCCGGCGTGGAGGTGCTGCCGGGGTTCCGCGAGGGCATCCGGCTCGTGCGCAACGACGAGGGCCGGCACATCTCGAACGGCCGGTGGCTGCTGGCGCTGCTGGCCGAGGAGGACCCGGAGATAGTGACCGAGGTGTACGAGCCGAAGATACAGGACTACGTCGACCGGCTGACCGGCAACGAGGAGCCCGAGGACGGCGAGGTCGTCGTGGACCGCGAGACCACCCGCGAGGTGGTCAACCGGAATCTGCGCCAGACCATCGAGGAGGTGGGCGAGGAGCACTTCGAGCGCTTCGACGCGAGCGTGGACGTGGATAGGGTTCGCCAGGAGGCGGCGGACTGAGGGTCCGGCTTTCTGCTATCCGGGTTCGCCACTCCTCGGCGGTTCCCCACCCACCAGACGAACGCCGCCACCCGCTCCACGGATCCAACATCCTCTTAGTCCCCTACTCCCAACCCTCCCCCGTGCCCGACGACCCCACTATCCTCCTGACCAACGACGACGGCATCGACGCGCCGGGGCTCCGGGCGGCCCGCGACGCGCTGGAGCGCGTCGGCGACGTCACCGTCGTCGCGCCGGCCAGCGAGCAGAGCGCCGTCGGCCGGTCGCTGTCCTACGGCCGCACCGCCGACGGCGGCGGCCGCATCTCCATGTCCGACGGCGAGTTCGCCGCGCCGCTGCCCCACGAGCCCCACGACCTCGGCACCGCCGTCCGCGGCACCCCCTGCGACTGCGTCATCGCGGGCGTCAACGCACTGGAGTCCACGCCGGACCTCGTCGTCGCGGGCTGCAACCCCGGCGCGAACATCGGGGCCCACGTCCTCCCGCGCTCGGGCACGGCGAGCGCCGCGATGGAGGCGGCCGCGCTCGGCGTCCCCGCGGTGGCGCTGTCGATGGACACCCTCGGCCACGGGAGCGACCTCGCGCCCGCGTCGTTCGCCGCGGCCGCCGAGCTAGGCGCGGCGCTCGCCGAGCACGCGCTGGACGCGGGCGTCTTCGACGCGGTGGACTACCTGAACGTGAACGCGCCCCACCCCGACGCCGCCGACCGGACGAGCAGCGACGCTCCCGGGGCCGCGCTCGACGTCGCTGTGACGGAACCGTCGCCCGTCTACGAGATGGACGCGACCCGCGAGGACGACCGCTTTCTGGTCCACAACCGCCTCTGGGAGGGGATGGCCGACGGCGACATCCCCGACCCCGAGGGGACGGACCGCCACGCCATCCTCGCGGGCCGCGCGAGCGTCTCGCCGCTCGCCGTCCCCCACGAGTTCGTCGCCCATTCCGCCATCGAGGCGTTCGCCGACGAGTGGTGACCGCTCGGGCCCTCGGTGACCGCATGGACCCTCGGTGACCGCATGGACGCTCTCGCACTGACCCCGGCGCACGCACTGCTCCGGGCTGTTCATTCCCGATTATCACGTCTGAAACGGACCGAACGGTATAACTACGCAACCTCCGTCGCTTGGTACCAGATGCCAATTGGCCGCTTCCGTTCGGACCCCACCGAGATGGACGCCGACGAGCTGTTCGTCAACGCCGCCCAGATACCGGAGGGGTCGCTCGTGGCCGGCATGGGCGTGGGCATCCTCGTCTCGCTCGCGTCCGTCCCGGAGCTGACGGCCGGCGGCGCTATCGTCGGCGGCGTCCTCGGCTACCTTGCGGGCCACCGCATCAAGGACTGGAAGCTGTCGCGGATGCGGTGAGTGGTCCGGAGCCGCGCGGGGAATCCCGGTAGCGGGCTCCATCGTACAGGGCTCCATCGCCGGTCCCGGTCGAGCCACGACCCGACCAGTACCGGCTGCCGTCGCCGATAGCTTTTCGGTCCGGTGTGACGGGTACACGTACCATGGAGGTCTCCGACTTCGACGAGGCGGCCCGCTCGGGGAACGTGGCTCGCCTGCACGACGAGACGGCCGAGCGCCGGGGCGACGCGCTCGCCATCGAGATGCACGGCGAGACCATCTCCCACCGGGAGCTGAAGACGTACACCGACGCCATCGCCGGCGGCTACCGCGACGATCTCGGCCTCGAAGAGGACGACCGCATCCTCCTGTATCTGCCCAACTGCCCGCAGTACCTCGTGGCCGCGTTCGCCGCGATGAAAGCGGGGGTCGTGTTCTCGCCCGTAAATCCGCAGTACAAGTGGCGCGAGATAACGTACCAGCTAGAGGACACGGACGCGAAGGCCATCGTCACCCACCCGGCGCTCCGGGACAACGTAATCGAGACCATCGACGAAAGCGACCGCGACCCCACTGTGGTCACCGTCGGCGAGCCCGATGAAGTCCCCGACGAGGACGTCTCGTTCCGCGAGCTGGCCGCCGCGCCGGCGTTCGTCGAGCGCGAGGACCACGACGTCGCGGTCCAGCCGTACACCTCCGGAACCACCGGCCGGCCGAAGGGCGTGCTGCTGACCCACCGCAACTTCCGCGCCCAGGCGTACGCCGGCCTCGAAAGCGACCTCTCGGCCGACGAGACCCGCAGCCTCATCTGGCTGCCGCTGTACCACATCACGGGCTTTACCCACAGCGCCTTCCAGCCGCTGGTCCGCGGCGGCAGCCTCTACCTGCGCAACCCCACCAACTGGGACGCCGACGACGCGATGGCCACCATCGAGGAGCACGCCATCAGCGGCTTCGTCGGCGTCACGGCGATGTACGTCGACATGGTCAACGCCGACACCTTCGGCGACCACGACCTCACCAGCCTCGAGACGTGCGCCGAGGGCGGCGCGAAGATGTCCGTCGCCATCCAGGAGCGCTTCGAGGAGACGGCCGGCGTCGAGATGACCGAGGGCTACGGGCTGACCGAGACCAACGGCGCGACCCACTCCGGCGGCAACTGCACGTTCGGCCCGAAGCACGGCTCGGTCGGCCAGCCCATCCGGATGACCGACTGCAAGGTAGTCGACGAGTCCGGCGAGGAGGTCGCCCCCGGCGAGGAGGGCGAGCTACTCGTGCGCGGGCCGCAGGTGATGGCGGGCTACCACGAGATGCCCGACGCGACCGAGGCGGCGTTCACCGAGCGGGGCTACTTCCGGACCGGCGACGTCGCCCGGCGGGACGACGACAACTACTACGAGATAGTCGACCGCAAGAAGCACGTCATCGTGACGGCGGGCTACAACGTCTACCCCTCCGAGGTCGAGGAGCTGCTGTTCGAGCACGAGGCCGTCGAGGAGGCCGCGGTCGTGGGCATCCCCGACGAGCGCCGCAACGAGGTGCCGAAGGCGTTCGTCGTCCTGCAGGAGGGCTACGAGCCCGACGCGGACGTGACGCCCGACGACATCAAGCAGTGGTGTCTCGACAACGTCGCGGAGTACAAGCACCCCCGCGAGGTGGCGTTCATCGACGAGCTACCGCGGACGACCAGCGGGAAGATACAGAAGTTCAAGCTCACGGACGACGAGGAGTAGGCTTCGCTTCACTCGCTGCTGTCGGTTACATCGTCGCCGCCGGCGGTGTCGTTGTCGCTGGTGGTGTCGTGGTGGTGTCGTGGTGGTGTCATGGTGGTGTCGTGGTGGCGGTCGTGGTTGCGGTCAGTGTCGTCGTGAGCGCGGGGATCGTCGGGGTTGTCGGTGCCGCAGCTGTTGCTGTCGGTGTCGCGGCTGTTGCTGGTGTCGTCGGAACTGTCAGTGTCGTTGCTGGCAGCACTCCTAGACCGGCCGTTTCGCGATTACCGACGTCGTTGAGAACCGCGACCGCCCCGCTCCGCACCGCGACCGCCGCTCGTGCTGGCGTTCCTGAATCCCGCTAACCGCGCCGCCCCACCCTCCTACCGCCCCGCTCCGCACCGCGACCGCCGCTCGTGCTGGCGTTCCTGAATCCCGCTAACCGCGCCGCGACCGCGCCGCGCGGTCGGCCGCGTCCGTGGCTCGCGGTTCACTGCGTTCACCGCTCGCCATTTCGAGGCGCTCACTTGCTCACGGCTCACTTCGTTCGCCGCTCGCGCGTTCGGCGGCGCTCACTTCGTTCGCGCCGCCCACCGTTCGCGCCTCGCGGCCGACACGCTCTCTCGACCTTCGCTCGCTCACGGCTCACTGCGTTCGCCGTTCGCTCCGCTCGGGTCTCACGCAGCCCCGCGTCCTCCCCCTGCGGTCGCCAACCGCGGCGACCGCGGGCGTCCGACGAAGAACGTGGAGCGAGCAGTAAACGCCCCGAACAGTCTCACCCGCCGCCCTCGACACCCAACGCATCCAACAATCCCGCCAGCGTCTCGAGGTCGTACTGCCCGGGCGCGGTCGAACCGTCCGCGTCCACCGGCGCGTACCCGAGTCGCGAGCCGTACAGCGGCGCGACGGCGCGGGAGTGCCGGCCCGCCTCGCCCATGGCCATCGTCGCCACGGCCACGCCGTCGCTCGCGAGGTCGTGGGTCACCGACAGGAGGGCCAGCACGTCCGCGCGCGACCTTGCGGTGACGGCTAGCTTGGCCACGTCGCCGTGGTCGGCCGCGCGCGAGAGCCGGTCGCGCATCTCGTCGGGCGCGGGCGTCCCCTCGAAGTCGTGAGCGGAGACGACCACCGCCGCGCCGGCCTCGCGGGCGCGCTCGACGACGCGGCCGCCGTCGCCGCGGGTCACGCTCGCCAGCTCCACGTCCACGGCGTCGACCGCCTCGACCTCGGCTGCGGCCGCGAGCGCGTCGAGGCGCGCGTCGTCCGCGGCTCCCCGACCACATTCGTCTCGCCGACCGTCCTCGCCCCAGTGGCCGCCCTCCCACGCGGCGCGGTTCGTCGCCACGACGGGGAGGTCGCCGTCGTAGCGCCGGAGGGCGGCGAGGGGCTCGTCGGCGAGGTCCATGCGGAACTCCACCGCGTCGGCGTGGGGCCGCGCGCGCGGCTCGTCGGCGAGGTCCGCGGTGGTGGCCGCGAGGACGAACCCCGAGAGGTCCATGCGCTCCAGTACGCCGGGATACCGATAAAAGTGGCTTCACGGCGCGGAGAACCCCGCCGACCCCATGGTTCGTCGCGCCGGTCAGAGGAACAGCCCGACGTTCAGCGCGTACGGCCACGGCTCGGTCCCGAGCGCGAGTAGGACCAGCGCGGCCCCCAGCAGCGCGGCGTTCTTCAGGAAGTTCACCATCTCGGTCCGCTGGGCCTCGCCCTCCAGGGCCCAGAAGTCGTGCATGGTCGGCGTCGTCACCAGCAGGAACGCGGCCAGCGCGCCCGCGGCGAGCACCGGGAAGGCCCCGAGGACGACGCCGAGACCGCCGAGAAGCAGCATCGCGCCCGTCAGCGGCACGAGGACCCCCGCGGCGGGGACGCCCTTCGATTCGGCGTAGCCCGCCATCTCGTCGGCGCTCGCGAAGTGGTTGACGCCCATGAACGCCAGCAGGCCGCCGAACACTACGCGGCCGAGGAGGAACACCTCCGCTACGCCCGCGCTCTCGAGGACCATCAGGCGACCACCACCCGACCGCGGGTCCGGTCCGCGCCCCGGTCGACGACTCCGCTCGTCGGTATCGTATCGCTATCAGATAACATCGCGTCACCCAGTTCGAATCCGCACCTATTTAGCGTTCCGCGACGAGGGTGCCACCAGGTGACGTCCATGTCCACTGATACCCCCGGGCCGGCCGGCGCGTGCCCGGTCGTGACCTCGATCCAGCAGATCGGCTCGGAGTGGCGGCTCGTCGTGCTCCACGACCTCCAGGACGGCGAGAAGCGGTTCAACGAGCTGAAACGCTCGACGGGTGCGAGCGCGCGCACCCTCTCGCGCGTGCTGGACGACCTCCGCGAGCGGGGGTTCGTCGCGCGCCGCATGGAGGAGGCCGCGCCGGTGGCGACCTACTACAGCCTCACGGAGAAGGGGGCCTCGCTGTGTCCGGTGTTCGACGAGATAGAGGCGTGGGCCGACGAGTGGCTCGACGCCGAGCGGGTGGCGGCCGACCACTGACCCCGGCGCTGGTGACTGGCGGGTGCAGCTATCGCTCACGTGTATCAAGGCAGCGCGAGCGACGACGACGCGAGCTACCGACGGGTGCGGGGGCGTCAGACCAGCCCGAGGGTCTCCTCGGCCTCGAGGAGTTCGTGGTAGCGGTTCCGGATGGTGACCTCGCTGATGTCCGCGACCTCGCTGACGGCCGCCTGCGTGGTCTTCTCGTTGGTCAGCAGCGCGGCCGCGTAGACGGCGGCCGCGGCGAGGCCGACCGGGCTCTTGCCGCTGTGGACGCCCTGGTCCTTCGCCGTCCGCAGTAGCTCGCGGGCGCGGCGCTCGGCCTCGTCGGAGAGGTCGAGGTCCGAGGCGAACCGCGGCACGTAGCTCTCGGGGTCCGCGGGCTGGACCTCGAGGCCGAGCTCCCGGACCACGTACCGGTAGGTGCGGGCGACCTCGCTCTTCTCGACGCGGCTCACGTCGGCTATCTCGTCCAAGCTCCGCGGGACGCCGGCCTGCCGGGCCGCGGCGTAGACGCTGGCCGTCGCGACGCCCTCGATGGAGCGGCCGGGCAGCAGGTCGTCGTTCAGCGCCCGGCGGTAGATGACGCTCGCGGTCTCCCGGACGTTCTCCGGCAGCCCCAGCGCGCTGGCCATCCGGTCTATCTCGCCGAGCGCCTGCTTGAGGTTGCGCTCCCGGGAGTCCCGGGTCCGGAAGCGCTCGTTCCACGTCCGCAGGCGCTGCATCTTCTGACGCTGCCGGGAGGACAGCGACTTGCCGTAGGCGTCCTTGTCGCGCCAGTCGATGTTGGTCGACAGCCCCTTGTCGTGCATGGTGTTCGTCGTCGGGGCACCGACCCGGCTCTTGCGGTCCTTCTCGCGGGGGTCGAACGCGCGCCACTCGGGTCCGCGGTCGACCTCGTCGGACTCGACGACGAGCCCGCAGTCGCTGCAGACGGTCTCGCCGTGCTCCTCGTCGCTTATCAGCCGGCCGCCACACTCCGGACAGTCGAACTGCTCGCCGCGCTCCCGCTCGCGCGCGTCCTCGTCGCCGTCGCGTACGCGACGTCGCGTAGTGGTGTCGGTCATGCGTCAACTGGGCGAAAGCTCACCGGAAGAGGCCGGCAGAACCCCCCGGGACCTTTGCTCGGGAGCTACTTTGGCCGAAAAATACTTAAACGTTTCGGTCGTGTGCCAACGATTCGCCCGAGCGGCCGTCAGAAGCCGTCTCGCGGGTGGTTAGGGTGGCTGCTTAAGCCGGAAATCCGTCGGGGCTCGGGCGACTAATCGTCGGTGGTGGCCTCGACGTCGGTCCTCGCCCCGGGGCTCTCCTCGACGGCGCGGGTCAGCGAGACGTTCAGCAGGCCCATCGACGCGACGCCGCCGGCGACGGTGAGGAGGTTCTTGACGGCGTGGTCGAGGATGGCCGCGCCGAGGGCCACCTCGAAGCCGACGGGCGTCAGCCCGAGGACGAGGGCCGCGAACGCGCCCTCGTAGAGGCCGACGCCGTTCGGCGACAGCGGCAGCACCTTCGCGAGGTTGCCGACGGAGACGGCCACCAGGCCGACGCCGACGAGGACGGCCGGGGCGAGCGTCCCGTCGGCCAGCAGCGCGGCGACGTCGTCGAACGCCGCGAGCACCAGCACCGCCGTCACCACGTCGAGCCCCCAGATGACCACGCTGGCCCCGCCGACGCGGGCGAACGCCCGGCGGTCGCCCGCGACCCGCTGGACGTCGCCGGCGAAGCGCTCGACGACGTCCGCGACGTGGTCGGCGTAGGCGTCCGCGCTCACCCGCGCGAGCGCCGAGCGAACGAGGGTGCGGTCCGAGCGGGCGCTGGCGACGATGGCGACGACCGCGCCCAGCGCGACCGCGCCCACGGCGACCGCCACGGCGGCCGCGACGCGGCCGCTGGGACCGGCCGAGAGCGAGGCCCGGAGCCCCGAGACGCTGGCCACGCCGGCGAGCGCCAGCGCGACCAGCGCGACGCCGGCGATGGCCGCGATGGTCAGCAGGTCGAACACGCGCTCGACGGCCAGCGACGCGAAGCCGGTCGGGTAGGGCACCCGGCGGCGCGTCTTGACGACGTAGGCGCGCACGGCGTCGCCCGCGCGGGCCGGGAAGACGAGGTTGCCGGTCTGGCTCACGAACACCGCGCCCGTCAGGAAGCCGACGCCCTCGTCGTAGCCGAGTTCGGCGAGGATGTCGCGGTACCGGGCTCCCCGAACCGGCCACGAGAGGAGGTAGACGGCGGCCGCGGCGGCGACCAGCCCCCGGTCGGCGCGGGCCATCCCCGACAGCACCGCCCCGGGGTCGATGTACTGGACCATCAGCACCAGCGCCACGGCGACGAGGACGGTCCCGGCGGCAGCCGTCGCCCGCCGCGTGGCCCGGGGCTCGACCTCGAGCTGCCAGAACGTCCGGAGGACCTGGCTGCCCATCCCGAGGACGTCCCGGACGAGGTCGACCTTCGAGTCGCCCTTGGGCTCCCAGTCGACGGCGAACTCGTGGACGTCGTAGCCCGCGCGCTGGGCGCGGACCAGCACCTCGGTGTCCCAGAACCAGTGGTCGTCGCCGACGTCGGAAAGCAGGTCGAAGAGGGCGTCGCGGTCGAACGCCTTGAAGCCGCACTGGTGGTCCCGCACGGACGAGCGCAGCAGCGTCCGCACGAGGCCGTTGTACCCCCGGCTCGGCAGGCCGCGCTTCGCGGGCCGGTCGGCCTCGTGGCCGGGGATGCGCCGCGACCCGGTCGCCACGTCGTGGCCGTCGGTGCGGACCGCCTCGACGAGCGTCTCGAGGTGGTCCATGTCGGTCGCGAGGTCCGTGTCGAAGTACGCGAGGGTGTCGCCGTCGGCGGCCCGGAACGCCCGCTCCAACGCGGCCCCGCGGCCGAGGCGGTCGTCGCTGTGGACGTGGCGGACGCGGTCGTCCTCCGCGGCGAGCTGGGCGGCGATGTCGGGGGTGGCGTCGTCGCAGCCGTCCTCGGCGACGATGACCTCGAAGCTCCCGGTCGGCAGGAAGTCCGCCAGGGCGTCGAGGGTGACCGAGACGGTGTGCTCGATGGTCCCGGCCTCGTTGTAGGCCGGCAGGACGACGCTGACCTCCGTCCGCCCACTCATCGTACGAATCGACCGCGCCGCCGGGTAAGAACCTTCTGGAGTTCGGGGGTAGAGGGAGGTGTCACGGGGGGGGGGGAGCGGACCGGATGGGAGACTGTCGTCGGGCGTGCTGATGCTGGCCGGTCAGCCGGCGGGCTGTTGCTGGCGATTCAGTCGGTATCGGGTGGGACTCCGGAAGGGGCCGGTCGATCGGCCCTTCCCGGACGACGGTGAGCCGAGCGGAGCGAGGCGAACGACGGGAGACGTAGCCCGCGCAGCGTAGCGAGCAGGACCGTCTCCCGGAACAAGCACCGCAGTCGAGCGAACGAAGTGAGCGAGACGAGGAGCGCAGCGAGCGCGAGGCCGGAGCGAAGCGAAGGCCGCGCGCGAACGGCGAACGAAGTGAGCCGTGAGCGTCCCGGAAGGTCGAGCGGCCGGGGGCTTCCGGGTGCCAAGCGGCAGTGCGGTCGTTTCTCGATGCCTTATCTCAACACCACCGTCCGACGCCGAAACTATTTATCGCTTGAACGAAACGCCGCCACCATGACAGACGCATCCGCCCAGGCCGAGGCCGAGACTGCCGACGCCGTGGCCGCTGCGCGGGACGTGCTCGCCATGTCGCCCGCCGAGCGCCGCGAGGCCGGCATCGACGAGCGAGACGTCAACGACGCCCTCCTGACCGTGGCCAACCACGGCGACCGCGAGGACAAGGCCCTCGGGGCCGTGACGCTGCCGGGCATCGACCTCGACTACGCCCTCGTCGACGGCGCGGACCGCCACCCGCTCGACCTCACCGGCGCGACCGTCGAGGGCCCCATCTCCGCCGCCCACGCCGACGTCCGCCTGCCGGTGCTGCTGGACGAGGCGCGCGTCGAATCGCTGACCCTCGACGAGGCCCGCTTCGGCGGGGAGTTCTCGCTGGAGGACGCGACCGTCGCCGGCGAGGTCAGCGCCTTCGAGACGCGGTTCGACGGCGACGCCGAGTTCGCGGGGACCACCTTCGAGGCCGAGGTCGACGCCGACGAGGCCGTCTTCGACGACGACACGACCTTCGACGACGCGACCTTCGAGGGGCGGGTCCGG
Organism: uncultured Halobacteriales archaeon; assembly: GCA_964586205.1. Lineage (GTDB taxonomy): Archaea > Halobacteriota > Halobacteria > Halobacteriales > CAZPIG01 > CAZPIG01. The sequence goes on from CAZPIG010000030.1 coordinate 13,526, forward strand.
GCGCGCGGCGCGGAGTTCCACGGGCGCTCGAACCTCCTGGACGACAACGTCAGCTTCCGGCGGGCCGCCTTCGGGGCGACTGTCGAGTTCGAGGAGGCCGAGTTCGACTACGTCCACTTCGAGGGCGCGACGTTCGCCGCGGAGGCGAACTTCCAGGAGGCCCGCTTCGACGGCGACGCCGACTTCACGGGGGCGACCTTCGAGGCGCTGGCGGACTTCGACGAGACCGACTTCGTCGAGGACGCGACCTTCGAGGACGTCCGGTTCCGCGGCCGCGCCGACTTCCGGGGCGGGGAGTTCCACGGCGGCGCGCGGGTCCTGGAGGACGACCTCACCTTCGCCGGGGCGACCTTCGAGGCCGAGGCCGACTTCCGGCGGTCGCTGTTCCGGTACGTGAACTTCGAGGCGACCGCCTTCGAGGCCGCCGCGCGATTCGAGGAGGCGGCCTTCCGGGCCGACGCCGACTTCCCGGACGCCGAGTTCGCCGCCGAGGCGGACTTCGACGAGGCCCGCTTCGGCGAGGACGCCGACTTCGCGGGCGTCCACTTTCGCGACCGGGCCGTCTTCCGGGGCGCGGAGTTCAGCGGCGGCGCGAACCACTTGGAGGACGACGCGCGGTTCGTCGACGCCCACTTCGACCGCGACGCCGACTTCGAGGCGGCCATCTTCTCGTCCGGGAACTTCGAGGGGACCGTCTTCCACGGCGTCGCGAACTTCCGGGCCAGCCACTTCGAGGACCGCGTCGACTTCAAGGCCCTGGAGATGGACGGCGACGCCGTCGTCGACTTCTCGGAGGCGACCATCAAGGGTGGCCGCATCGTCCAGCCGGCCGACGACTGGGTGCACTACGACCTCACCCGGGCCAGTCTCGGGAACGTCGACCTGGAGGCCGAACGGAAGCACGACCACGAGCAGCTACTCGACTACTTCCGGTTCTGCGAGACGCAGTTCGACGAGTTCGACGGCAACGAGTTCGACTTCAGCCACCACGTCGACTACCTCGACCGGAACGACTGGGTCCTCCACACCTTCGACGACAGGGTCGGCGTCGACCACGAGTTCGCCGTGGAGATGACCCCGGAGGTGATAGAGGCGACGTACCTGAAGGCGAAGAACAGCGCCTCGGCTGCCGGCAACAAGAAGGCCGCCGGGGAGTTCCGCGTCAAGCGCCAGCAGTACGCCCGCCGCAAGAACCTCGGCGTCGTCCGGGACCCGGAGGCGAGCCTCGCCGCCCGCGGCCGGAACCTCGCGCGCGCCGCCGAGAACGCCTTCCTCGGCATCACCTGCGGCCACGGGATGCGGCTGCTCCGCATCGCGACGGTGTTTCTGGTGACGCCGCTGTTCGTCGCGGGGCTGTACGCCTTCGGCGGGCCGTCGTTCCGGACGAGCGCGGGCCAGATAACGTCGCTGGACCAGCTGCTGACCGCGGAGGGCCAGGCTATCCTCTTCGAGAACATCCACTTCAGCTACATCTCCTACACGACCATCGGCTACGGGAACATCGGGCCGGAGGGCGCGCTGGCCCGCATCCTCGCGGGCACCGAGGCGTACCTCAGCGCGGTCCTCGCGGCGCTGGTGGTGTACGCCCTCGTCAAGCGCTCGGAACTCTGAGGGTCCTCGGCCACTCGCCCGTTCGGGAGAAGGATCGACTACGTACCGTTACAGCTCGACGCCGCTCGGGATGAGGCTGTGCTGGCGGAGGAGGCTCCCCTCGCTGTCGTACACGAGGAAGGTGCTCTTCTCGTAGGAGACGACCTTCTCGCCGTCGATGTGGATGTGGACCGTGTACCGGCCGTCGTCGCCCGCGGACTGGCCGTACTTGCGCGCGGCGCGGATGAACCGCAGGACGTCCTCGGCCTCCTCGTTCAGCTCGAGGACGAAGTCGCCGGTGATGCGGTTGGTGACGCTGACGACGCCGTCGGCGTCGGGGTCCTCCAGTGGCTTCTGGAGCCGGAAGGCGACGTCGGTCTCGCCGGCGTCGAGCAGTTCGCCGTCGCCGCCGCTGAGGCGCTCGCGGAGGGAGGCGGTCGGGCCCTCGAAGTCGATGGTGACCGTCGGCTTCGCGGGGTCGCCGTCGCCGTCGACCCAACCCACGTTGCGGACGTCGAGGGTGAAGTAGTCGCGCCTCATTCGGTACGACGACCTTAGAACTCGGCGGCAATTAACGTAACGCCTGGCTCAGCCGTCACGTCCGTCGTGTTGGCGTTCGACAGTTACTGTGGACGATGACTTCGAGTGGGGGAGCGGTCGGGGCTGACAGCGGTGTCACGCCCCGACCGCGCACCCCGAGTCGATAGCTTTTACCTCGCGGGGCGACCGCGCCACCGCATGGTCTGGGTCCGCTCGGAGTACGCCGAGGAACTCGCGGTGGTGCTGGCGTGGCTGTCGGCGCTGCTCCCGTGGAACGTCGCCTTCTCGGACCTCGGGGGTGTGGGGGACCTGCTGTTCGTGCGCTTCCCGCTGGTGCAGGTGCGGTACACCTACGGCGTCCCGCTCGCGGAGGGCGTCCTCGTCCACCACCCCCTCGCGGCCATCGGCTACCAGCAGGGCCAGTCGGTCGCGGTGGCCTACCGGGTCTGGGCGGTCGGGGCGCTGCTGGTGGCGGCCGCGCTGGCGCTCAGCTTCGCGCTGTACCTCCGCGAGGAGCGGGTCGCCGAGGCCCCGTTCGACGCCGTGCGGGCGATGGGCGCGCTACTCGGCGGCGCGGCGGTGGTGCTGACCGTCGCGACGGTCCTGCTCTGGACGAACGGCCTACCCGCCATCCACGTCCCGCTCGGGGTCGTCCTGCTGTACGTCTTCGGCGGCGTCCTGCTGACGGTCGAGCGGACGTGAGTCGGGGGTGGACGTGAGCGGGGCAGTACTCCCCGTGCCCGCGTAGCGACCACCCTCCGTCCCGCGACCGCCGGCGCTTTAGGCCCACGCTTCCCACCTGCGGACGTGAGCGAGGGTGCCGGCAGCGAGGGGTCGGCCGACCGCGCGAGCGACGACCACCCGCCGGTCCGCGAGGCGTACGACCGCATCGCCGGCCACTTCTCGAAGACGCGCGAGCACCCGTGGCCGGCCGTCGAGCGCTTCGTCGCGGACGCGGGCCGGGCCGACGTGGCGCTGGACGTCGGCTGCGGCAACGGCCGCCACACGGAGCTACTCGCCGCGCGCGCGGAGCGGGTGGTGGGCGTCGACGCCAGCCGCGCGGTGCTCGCGGTCGCCCGGAGCCGCGCGCGCGAGCGGGGGTACGCCGACGGCGTGGCTTACGCCGACGGCGTGGCGTGGGTCGCGGGCGACGCGCGGGCGCTCCCGCTCCGCGACGGCCGCGTGGACCTCGCGCTGTACGTCGCCACCGTCCACCACCTGCCGGACCGCGCGGCGCGGGTGGGCAGCCTCGACGAGCTAGCGCGCGTGCTCGCGCCCGGCGGGCGCGCGCTGGTGAGCGCGTGGGCGACGACCCACGACCGCTTCGACGCCGCGGCGGGCGAGTCGGGGTTCGACACGACCGTGGACTGGACGCTCCCCGACGGCGAGACGGTGCCGCGGTACTACCACATCTACGCGCCCGCGGAATTTCGGGACGACGTGGTTGCGAGTGCGTTGGACGTGGAGCGGGTGTTCGTGGAGGCAGGGAACTGCTACGCAGTGGTTCGTGGTGGGGAGGCGTGAGTCGTGTGTTCGCGTGACCCGGAAGGGCAACGCCCTTAATCGGGGGCTGATTACTGGTAGTTGCGGTAGAGCGCCGGTGGTGAGCAAATCCGACGGATTTGCGAGCCTCGGGGCGCGAGCGAA
>CAZPIG010000031.1:0-7328 GCA_964586205.1 uncultured Halobacteriales archaeon
TGGGCGCGTGGACCGGCATCGCGGACATCGCCGGCCTCATCATGGTCGCCGCCGGGATGGCCATCATCGGCTTCCAGGGCATCGCCAAGAGCATCGGGAATCTGCTTCCGGGCTGAGGCGGTGGTGGCGAGGGCGTTCCGTGGAGTGTTCGTGAGCGAATCGGTCGTGGCGTGTAGTACCTACCGCGACGGTACTGGGGCAATGACACCCGCCTTACGTCGTGAACGGGGCGACTCGACGACAGCACTTCTACCGAGACATCACGGGGTTGACCAAGTGCGAGGAGTGTACCGACGACGAGGGCAATCCGCTGGTGAATCAGAACGCGAGCGACTGCCCCAAGGGTATCGGGTGCCACGCCTCCGGCGGGTGGCGATTACGAGGATGCAGGATGAGGGCGTGTCGTGGGACACTATCAGCGGTCGGGGAACGCGACGGTACAGATGTTGAAAGAGCACTACGATAGTCCGACTCACGCGCAGGCGGCGGAGTGGCGGAAAGAGGAGGTGTTGAACGCTCTTTGAGGTGACTTGAAGTACAATTAAAACATGGTGTGAGGTGATGGACATAGTTGGCCTTGAACCGATTTTGGTGGAGGATTTTGGATCGGTATGTGACCAGACCTTGCCAACAAGAACGGCATAGGAACTCCAACGGATTCGTTAGTGTATTATATGAATGTTGACGTCAATTGTATGCAGAAACCCACAGCCAATAATAGAAAACCCAAAAATCGGAGACCTTCCGAAACGTGGCCATTATCTTCAAGTATAAATCCAACATTTAACAAGAAGGCGAAGCTGCCTATGGGGAATATGATTGGTATTATAAAATAGAATACTATCGCAATTATCCCAATATAAATTGGCATGCCAAATAATACCACCACATTAAACCCGTACCAGAAGCTAATTGTGGAATAGCGCATAATTTCGTTAGTTAGACTTTGATCGCCTCTTTCGATTTTCAAAATAATGCTTGCGGTAAATCGGTCAACACGAGGGTAGATATACATCAAAATAAATGTAATAATCAGTATAATAGTTAGATTACTTGTATACCAGTCGGGAAGCGGTGAACTTCTCAAAAATTGAGAATAGGTAGTTAGCTGAATCACAATTGGACTTAGTAAATCGTTGAAGAAAGTGCTGGCTGCTAAGTAAAGGACAACAGACAACAAATATACACCCAATACAACGGCCGTCAAGAAAGAATAGCTCCTCTTCACGGTTTTTTCCATGAATCCCCTAACTTGCTTCGAAAATACGTCCGAAGCCAATAGTGCCGCGCCGAGTAGTTCCAGTAATAACCCTACCCTCAACATCCAAATTGCAGACACCATGTTGCGTTTCCTATAATAGACAAAGACATTCCCCCGATATTAATTTCTTTTCAAGGTAATTACGCAATCTGATTTGGGCAAATTTTTGAGTTACAGGACCCGGTAGCCAAATACTCTCCTCTATCTCGACCCGAGACCTCCGGAAAGCGTCACCACCCCACGCATCGACGGTCAAGCCATGCAGTAACTCGTCCCGAGCCATGTCGTCGACGTCCCGCAAATGAGGCACTTGCGTCAGGGCGTACACCGATCCCCGAGAGTTCTACCCCCGATACTCGCAGTCGGTCGGGTCGAGCGCACCCTCGTCCACTCGCGGAACCGTATCGCCGCCGTTCCCACGAAGAAATCGCACCGCCGTCCGGCGAGTTGCCTCGCCCATCGTCCGGAGCGTAATCGCACTTCTCCACGAACGTCTCCACTACCCGGACGAACCGCTCCCGCGAGACATCGCCGGAGCAGTACACCAGTACGTGCAGGTGCGGTGTCGCCCGCTTCTCCGTATCGGCAATCACCGCGAAGTACGCCCACTCAGTCGCCGCGAGAGGCGCGTCAGGCGCTCGCTGGAGGCGATACCGGAGCTGGTCGTTCCACAACCGCGAGTGACAGCCTGGTCGAGCCCTCACATCAGGCCGCCACTGGCACGAACTCCTGGGTCTTCCCCGCCACCCGACTCACGAGACGCTCCGACAGCCGACCCTGCTTCCGGTCGAACGAGCTGTGTTTGAACGTCGCGACGTACCACGGCGAGACGTACGACCGCGTGTCGGCCCCGCCCTCGACCCACGCCCCGTCCGGCACTTCGATGCCTTCCGGATGACGCTGGGTGGTCATGGCCGCGGCGATGCACTCGGCGTGCGCGAAGGGATGGTCGTCGGTGCTCAGGACCACCCACGGCCGGTACGACTGCGCCGTCCGATGTGGCGCGGGTCCCCATCGGACGGCCCCGCGACCGTAGGCCATTCAGCCGTCCTCCGCGCCGTCTCCGTCCTCCCGACCTCCGTCGACTCCCGGTCCCCACTCCTCGGGGTCCTCGGGACCGAATCGGTCGGCCGCGGCCCGCGCAGTCGCAGCAGCCGTCAACTCTCGGTCGATAGCCTCGGGGTCGCCGGCAGCCCAGTACTCGCCGCGATGCCGGACCAGCCCACTTTCCTCCAGCCGGGAGAGCACCACGCCCACGCTCCCGCGGGGGACATCCGTCGCTACGCGGATCTCCTTCGGGGTGAACGCCTGGTCGTCGTGGGCCGCGAGAAACGATAGAATCTGCTCCGCGTTGGTCAGCTCCTCGCCCCGGGCGGCGAGTTCGTTCTCGGGTGCCGTCTCGAAGTGGTCGATGTCGATGGGCACTGTAATCGGTTGTAACCACGTAATCGATTGTAATAAGCGTGAGGGTGGAAGCCGGTCCGGGCGCGTTCCTTCCTCGCCGGAGGACGATTCAGCCTAGTTGTACTCCCGCCACCGGTGCCCGCACTCCTTACACTTGAAGAACCTGGTAGGAGGCTCGTCCGCCGAGGCGGTCTGCTTTATCGTATACCACGCCTCGTTGTGGCCGCACTCGTCGCAGTGGACGTCGTCCCGGGAGGGCTTGCCCTCGAAGTCCGCGCCCTCCTCGGTCTCTATCACCTCGCTGTCGCCCTGGGCCTCCGTCGAGACGAACTGGGCGGCCCGCTCCTCGTCGCGGTCCGCGGTCGCGCCGCAGTCGTCGCTCGTGCAGACCATCTCGCCGTTCACTGACTTCATCATGGAGCCGCAGTCGTCGCAGAACTGCATCGTTCTTTCTGGTGGTTGGTAGGTCGGTCTCGCATAAAAGGGCTCGGACGCGGTCGGGGAGCGAACTATCCGCTTGCCGGACCGACCCTACGAACTCCGCGTTCCGCCACCCCCGTACGCGTATACCACACCCGCGACCACCACGCCCACCACACCCGCCGCGACGAGCGAGACGACCACGCCCTGCCCGCCGACGGACGCGACGGCGACCAGCACGACCAGAAAGGCCGCGCCGAAGCCGCCGACCGCCGTCGCCGCGCGCCGGCGGCCCGCGGGCGCGTCCGCAGTGAAGCCGCGTAGAACAGCGACGGCCACGACCACCCCGGCGGCGAGGCCGGCGGGGATGCCGACGAACAGCGAGAACTCGATCCACCGCAGGGCGACCTCCGTGACCGCCGCGCCGACGACGAGGGCGGCGGCGAGGCCCGCCGCCCCCGCCAGCCCGAGCGTTCGCAGTCGCATCGTCGGGCCACGTGCCAGCGCCCGCTATTGACTGTCGGAGCGCGAGAAATGGGTCGCCACGCGTGGCGCTCCGGCGACCCGCAGCAGGGCTCGACGCCTGCCCCTAGCAGGGCTCGACGTTCGCGCCGAACACCCAGCCCTGCTGGGTGCGGTTCTCCCGGGAGTTCACGTACACCCACTCCTCGCCGTCGGCGTCGGTGCACGTGTTGCCGACCGAGCCACGGGTCCCCGCCGAGATGGTCCCGACGAGGTCCCCGCGCGGGCAGGCGTCCCGGTAGAGGCCGGACGAGGCGGTCACCTCGACGCAGTCGCCGATGCCGACGTGACCGGCGGCGACGCTGCCCGCCGCGCCGGCGAGGACCGCGCCGCCGGAGGCCGCCGCGCCGGTCGCTTTCAGCACGCTGCGTCGGGTCAGTCGGTCGGTGTCGGTCATGGTGGAGCCCACCTACTATCCGTTTTCTAAGAAGATAAATTTGATCCAGGACGCTAGATTCGAAAGCGCGGCGTCAGGCGTTGCAGGGCCCGAGGTCGTCCATGTCGACCCACGAAATCGGGAGGCTGTCCCACTCTATCTTTGCCCACTCCGTGACGCCGTCGCGGCACACCTCGAGGACCGTGCCGGAGGGCCCGGGGTCGGCGGTCGTGAAGCGCCCGATCGGCGGACACGCCTCGACGTACAGGTCCGTCGGCTGGGCGAGGACAGCGCACTCGCCGGGCATGATCGCCGCCGCCGGAGCGGTACCGACGGCCGCCGTCGCGGCCGCCGCGCCGGTCGCCTTCAGCACGCTGCGTCGGGTCAGTCGGTCGGTGTCGGTCATGGTGGAACCGACAGTTATGCACTACTAACGGAGTATAAATTTATCTTCTAGTCCTCGACAGGAACTCCGCTGGCGGCCGTCCGGTCGCACCTAGCACGGGGCCGGCCCTCTGCAGTAGTCGAGCGAGCAGTGGGGGACCCACTTCACGCTGTCGGGGGTCCACTCGACCTTCACCCACCTGGTCTCGCCGTCCCAGCACGTGTTGAGGACAGTGCCCGTATCGCCGAACGGCGGCGAGTCGGTCGAGCCCTGGAGCGGACACGCGTGGAGCCACGCCTGGAAGACCTCGGTCGACAGGACGACGCACTGGCCCTCGGTGAACGCCGAGACCGGCCCCGCACTGCCGACCCCCACGGCGGCCGCCGCGCCGGTCGCTTTCAGCACGCTGCGTCGGGTCATTCGGTCGGAGTCCGACATCGTGATACCTCGTGCTTACGTGCAATTCTGAAACAATCAATCTATTCTAGGAATCAAAATACGTTAGCGGACGGTGGAGTCGTCGGGCGCGTCGGCGTGGCCGACCGCGTCAGCAGTAGTCGAGGGTACTGGTCCGGACCCACGGCTCCCAGTCCTCGTCGACCTTCACCCACACATCCGTCCCGTCGTAGCACCGTTCGAGGATGGTGTACTCCGTCCCCATCTCCGGTGGTAGACTCGGCCCGGAGGGCGGGCACGCCTCCTCCCACGCTTCCGCGTGGGTCGTCGTCACGACGACGCATTGGCCGGGGACGAACGACGCGGCCGCCGGGGCCGCGCCCGTGACCGCAGCTCCAGCCGCCGCGCCGGTGGCTTTCAGCACGCTCCGTCGAGTGACTCGGTCGGAGTTTGACATTGTAGGACCTCGGCCGATGGACACTTCGTTCAACGATAAATCTATTGTAAGAATATGGAATCGTCGGCGTGGTGGTCGTCGCTGGACCGCTCAGCAGTAGTCGAGGGCGGTGTGCGGGACCCACACGCCCGACGGGAACCCGGCCCAGTCGCCCTGGACCCAGATGGTCGAGTCCACGGAGCACGTCGCGGTGACGGTTGCCGTCTGGCCCACCGTCGGCGGCGGGGTCGGGCCCGAGTTGGGACACGCCTCCGTCCACGCGTTGGTGATGCGCTCCGCCATGACGACGCACTGGCCCTCCGTGAACGACGCCGCCGCGGGTGCCGCGCCGACGACGCCCGCCGCGGCCGCCGCGCCCGTTGCTTTCAGTACGCTCCGTCGAGTGACTTCGTCGGAGTCCGACATCGTGATACCTCGTTCTTACGTGCACTTCTGAATCAATTAATCTTACTAAAGAACCAAAACACGTCTTTGTCCGACGGGACCGTCCGCCGTGGCCGGGCGATTCAGCAGTAGTCGAGATTGCTAGTCCGGACCCACGGCTGCCAGCCCGCGTCGAGTTTCGCCCACAAGTCCGTCCCGTCGTAGCACGTCTCGAGGATGGTGTACTCCGACCCGGTCGTCGGTGGCAGGGTCGCCCCGGAGAACGGGCATCCCTCTATCCACGCCTCCGAGGGCATCGTCGTCACGACGACACACTGGCCGGCGACGAACGACGCCGCCGCGGGCGCGGCACCGGCGATGCCCGCCGCGGCCGCCGCGCCCGTCGCTTTCAGTACGCTCCGTCGGGTGACGCTGTCGTGCGTCATGCTACTCGGTAACGAGAGACACACCATTTTTCTTTCGGTTTGATTTTTCTGAAACCGCACCGGCCGCCGAGAACGTCGTCGCCCCGAGCCACCGCTGGCCGTCGCTCCGTGTGGACGCGGTGGCCCCCGGACCGTCGCGTCCACTCTCGTCAGCAGTCGCTTTCGGCAGCGGTCCCCGATTCGACGGGGACTACTCTTCAGATACCGTCTCGCAGACGTGGCAGTTCGAGGAGTCGGCGTAGTCGAGGGCGGAGACGGGCACCCACGGCCGCCACGACGCACAGAGTCGCGCGTACAGGGTGCCGTCGGTCGAGCACGTCTCGACTATCTCGTAGTGGTTCCCCTCCGGCGGCGCGAAGGTCGTCCCGGACGGCGGACACGCGCTATCGTAGGCCGCCGACGGGCTCGTCGCGACGACGACGCACTGGCCGGGCACGAACGACGCCGCCGCGGGCGCGGCACCGACGACGCCCGCCGCGGCCGCCGCACCGGTCGCTTTCAGCACGCTGCGTCGGGTCACTCGGTCGGAATCGGTCATGGTTGGACCCACATCTGCCATTGTTGCTCGTGGTAAAAATTTATTCTAGAGTGCTAGATACTAATCGGCAGTCTGCAACCACACTACCTACGACGCCGCGACGACGTCGCCGAGGGCGGCGGCGACCACCTCACGTCGTCGCCCCCAGGTCGGCCGGGTCCACCCACCCCAGCGGCCCGCCACCCTCGGCGGCCACCTCGACCCACCTGTCGCCGTTGGCGTCCTCGCAGGTCGCGGTGACCGCGACCACGCGCCCCGCCGCGACCTCGTCCACCTTCCCCGCCCCGCCGCAGGGGCCCCCGAAGGAGGTCCCGTAGAGGCTCGTCTGCGAGACGACCACCGCGCGGTCACCGCGGGAGAGGTCGAGCACGGTCCGACCACGCGATGCTACGGCGTCGCCGTCGGGACGCTCCGCGTCGCCGTGGGGACGCTCCGACGGCCGCCGCGAGGTGGACTCGTCCGCGCCCATAATTCCGAACTCTAGAACGCGATATAAACATAAAAGGGTTTCGCCGGGGGGCTTCGACGCCGCCGGAATCGTCCCGTCGGCGTCGGACGGCCGGGGACGGCCCGTGGGCGGCGGACGGCCAGAATCGGGCCGTCGGCGTCGGACGGCCACCGAGGGACCGTCCCGCGACTCCGGCGTGGTCCACGCCGCACGGCCCACACCTTCCGTTCGACGTGCGCCCTACACGTCCCGCTCCACACGCGCGCCCTACACGTCCCGCTCCAGCTCCAGGGCTCCGGGGCGGACCCAGCC
>CAZPIG010000031.1:7428-9899 GCA_964586205.1 uncultured Halobacteriales archaeon
CACGCGCGCCCTACACGTCCCGCTCCAGCTCCAGGGCTCCGGGGCGGACCCAGCCGGTCGTGAAGCCGCTGCGGTCCCAGTCGACCTTCACCAGGCCGTTGAACGGGCAGACGTCGAGGATGGACCCGCTCAGGAACGGGAACACCGAGTCCACCTGGTTGGCGGCGGGACAGCCGAACTCCCAGACCGCCGCGTCCTCGACGACGGCCACGTCGTCGCAGGCGTCGACCACCTCGACGTCGACCCAGCCGTCCTCGAACCGGCTCGACGCCCACTCGACCTCCAGCCAGTCGTCGAGGCCGTCCGAGCATGTATCCTGGACCGTTCCCTCCAGGCCCCACGACGTGGTGTCGACGGCGGCCCCGGTCGGACAGGCCCCGTCGAGGACGTCGTGGTCTATCACCGCGACCACGCAATCGCCCGGCCCGAAGTGGCTCGCCGAAGCGGTGCCGATCGTGCCGACGACGGCCCCCGCTGCGACGGCGGACGTCCGGAGGACGGTGCGTCGCGTGACTGTCGAATCGGCGTCCGTCATGGCGTGGTGTCGCAGTTCCGCACCTCGAGGTGGTCGCTGGGGACGTGCGATTCGCCGAAGCGGTTGTGCCAGTCGATGCGGGTGTAGTCGACGCTCCCCGCCGAGCAGCCGCCGACGACGACGCCGTAGTCGCCCTCGTTGGCGAAGATGTCCGTCTGCGACGGCGGGCAGCCCACGTCGTAGGTCTGCACGGCGTCGGTCACCTCCTCGCAGATGGCGGCCGTCGCTTCGTCGGTGGCGGCGGCTCCCACCGCGAGGGCCCCGCCGAGGCCGGCCGCGGCGCGCTGCAGCACGGTTCGCCGTCTGACCGCGTCGGTGTCGTCCGTCATGGGGTGCACCCTACATATTTACTCCCTATTGCTATTAATTTATCCTATAATATTTCATATAATGTCGCCGTCGTTCCTGTCAGCCCACGATTACCCGGGATTGGTCCCGGCCTACTCCCGAAACGATAGACCTCGCCTAAGTATCCGCCCGTGGTAGTTTCCGTGGCATCCATGAGTGACGAACCGACGCGGCGGGAGGGGCGGCTGACGTCCGACCCGGAGACGGTCCGGGAGTGGACGCGGGAGACGGACGCGGTGGCCGTACGCGACACGGGGGGTCGGGTCCGCATCGTGCCCGAGCACGAGGCCCAGCAGTACGGCGAGCGCATCGAGTGGGACGAGTTCGACCGGGAGCTATCCGAGGGCGACTACGTGGTGGTCCACCGGGAGGACGCGCCGGCCGAGCGGCGGTTCGAGGTCGTCGAGCGCGACGAGGCGGTGAGCAGGGCCGCCGTCGAGAGCGACGAGGTCGAGGAGGCGCTGCTGGCCGGCGAGACGGTTACCAGCGAGATAACGGAGACGGTGGTCGTCGAGCGCACAATCGTCGAGCACGCGACCGTCGAGAGCGAGGTGGTCGACCGCGAGGTGGTCGACGAGCGGGTCGTGGACGCCGAACTGCTCTCGCGGTCGGTCCTCGGCTGCGAGTTCACCGCCAGCCCGGACGTCGCTGAGCGGGACCGCTTCTTCGCCGACTGGGAGGACACCGCCGCCGTGGCCACCCGGCGGACGGGGGCCGCCACGACCCGGACGACCGAGGAGACGACGACGGCGGCGGAGCGGGAGCCGGAGGCGACCTTCGAGGACGAGGTGGCGGTCACCGTCGACGAGAACTGGGCCGTCACGAAGGACGTCCTGGAGCGGGTGACCGTCGAGAGCCGGGTCGTCGACGTGGACACCGAGCAGACCGACACCATCGAGAGCGACACCCTAGAGGAGACCATCGACGTCGAGGGCGTCCAGCGCACCGTCCTCACGAGCGACCTCCTGGAGAGCGAGGATGCCGTTGAAGACGTCATCCAGAGCGGCCAGATAGAAAGCCGGTGGGCCGAGGAGGGCGCGGTGGTCGAGACCGTGCTGGCCGAGCGCCGGACGGTCGAGGAGGAGGTCTCCCGGCAGCTCCGGCTGCGGGGTCGCCTCGACGAGCGCACCGTCGAGAGCGCCGAGTTCCTCGAGAGCACGGTTCTCGAGAGCGCCATCGTCGAGGAGGGCGAGACCCTCGATGCCGTCAGCCCGGTCGCGGAGACGACCACCGGGGAGGGAGTCGCCGACGAGGAGGTCGCCGACGAGGAGGTCGTCGAGACCACCGACGAGGAGGCCGTCACCGGGATGGAGGCCGAGGGCGCGGGCGGCGTCGAGGAGGCCGAGGTCCGCGTCACGCCCACGGACAGGGACGTCGGCAAGGACGTGGTCGACCCCGAGGGCGAGGAGATAGGCATGATATCGGCGGTCGAGGGCGACACATTCTACGTCGACCCGCACCCGACGCTGACCGACCGCATCAAGGCGGCGCTGGACTGGGAGGACGTCGACGAGGACGCCTACCCGCTCGGGCCCGAGAACGTCCTCCGCATCACCGACGACGAGGTCCAGGTGGACGTGGACGTCGA